>CAJCIA010000097.1 GCA_903970275.1 Betaproteobacteria bacterium | reverse complement strand
CCAGTTCAACTACGACAGCGCGTCGGTGAGCAGCGACATGACCTTGATCGTGCATGTTGATTCGCAACAGAACACCAACGTTTGGGCCAAGGCGGGCCCCATGTTCCGCAACTCGCTGACGGGCGGCGCGGCGTTTGTCTCCCTCCTGCAGAATCCTGGCGGCCTGGTTGAGCTCCAGTGGCGCGACACCGATAATGCCTACGCCAACACCACCAATCAGGTAACCACTGGCGCCTCTGCGACGTGGCTGGAGCTGATCAAGGTTGGCAGCACGTTCACCGCGTACTACGCGACGACCGCGGGCCTCCCGAAGTCGACCGACTGGGTGCTGGTGGCCACCCACAACACCAGCTTTACCAACGCGACCTATTACGAAGGCCTTGCGGACACAGCGCATGATAATACGCAGATCAGCACCGCAGTCTTCTCGAACCTAACCGTCCAAGCGTCCGGGCACTAATCAGAACTGTGGTCCACGGGGAGCGGTGGAGGTACCGCTTCTGTGCCCGGTCGACGGATCGCGCCGCAGCCAGTTGCTCCAGCGCACTTTTAGACGTACAGTGCCGGGTGCGCGCCAGCAAAGCGCGTAGCCTCGGGCGACCATGGCCAATCCCCTCCAGAACGAATCCACCGCGCGCGACGCTTCCCTGGGCGGGCAGCGTCAGGCGGAAAACGGATTGGATGCACACACGCCTTCCCACTGGCAAGCTGACAAGAGCGCCCCTGCTTCCGAGGAGCAGATCGCTGGAAACTCACTGCCTTCCGACGGCCCGGCGGGCGATCGTTTTGAGGAGCCAAGTTGGAAGCCGCATGCGGTGAAGGCGCAGTTCCCGGACGATCTCCGCCCGATCCACCTGTCGGAACCGGAAACCTATGCGGCGGGCATGCCGGCGGTGCTGCGCTCCGGCGAGCATCTGTTGATCAATCACTCGCTTCTGCGCGGCGCTCGCTCGCTCGGCGTGCTCAACCATTCGCACGGCGTCGATTGCATGAGCTGCGCATGGCCCGAACACGACGACAAGCGCAAGCTGTTCGAGTTCTGCGAAAATGGCGCCAAGGCTGTGGCTTGGGAAACGGATCCCCGTCCCTGCGGCCCCGAATTCTTTGCGCGCTACTCGATCGTGGAGCTCTCCAACCACGACGAATACTGGCTGGGCCAGCAGGGTCGGCTCACCCACCCCATGGTGCTGCGCGAGAATGCGAGCCACTACGAACCCATCGAATGGGAGGAGGCCTTCCAGATGATCGCGGACGAGTTAAACGGGCTGGAGAGTCCCGACGAGGCGATCTTCTACACCTCTGGGCGGGCGAGCAACGAGTCAGCGTTTCTTTACGGCGTCTTTGCGCGGCATTTTGGCACCAACAACATGCCGGATTGCTCAAACATGTGCCATGAGAGCTCCGGCTCCGCGCTGACCGAATCGATCGGCATCGGCAAGGGCACGGTCAAGATCGACGACTTCGAGAAAGCGCAGGTCATCTTCCTTATCGGCCATAATCCGGCCACGAATCACCCGCGCATGATGACCACGCTGGCGGAAGCCAAGCAGGCCGGCGCGACGATCATCGCGGTCAATCCGCTGGTCGAGGCCGGACTGTTGCGCTTCAAGGATCCGCAGGAGCCGAAAGGCGTGGTGGGTCACGGGCAGAAGATCACTGATATCTATCTCCACGTTCGCATCAACGGTGACACGGCGCTTTTCAAAGGCATCGCAAAGGAGATGCTCGCACTGGAAGATGCGGCGCCCGGGAAGGCATTCGATTGGGATTTCATTCGGGCGAAGACCGCGGGGATCGACGACTACCTGGCCCAGTTGCGCCGCGAGGATATCGACGAATTGGTGCGGGAATCGGGCGTTTCGCGCGAGAAGATGCAGGAAGTCGCCAAGCTCCTGGTAAAGTCGGACCGCATCATCACGGCCTGGTGCCTCGGACTCACCCAGCAGACCACCGGCGTGCAGTCGATCCAGGAACTGGTGCATCTCAACCTGCTGCGTGGCGCGCTGGGCAAGCCGGGCGCTGGCGTCTGCCCGGTGCGCGGACACTCCAACGTGCAGGGCGATCGCACCATGGGCGTCTGGGAACGGCCGCGCGAACCGTTCCTCGACAAGTTGCGGGACGTCTTCGGCTTTGAGCCGCCGCGGCATCACGGCCACGACGTGGTCGAATCGATCAAGGCCATGCATGCGGGCAAGGCAAAGGTCTTCGTGGGGCTGTGCGGCAATTTCCTCTCCGCGGCGCCAGACACTGAGTATACGGCCGAGGCGATGCGCAACACCCGGCTCACCGTCCAGATCAGCACCAAGCTCAATCGCGGCCATCTCGTCACCGGGACAAAGGCGCTCATCCTGCCAGCGCTGGGCCGCACGGAAATCGACGAGCAAAAATCAGGGCCGCAGTTCCAGTCCACCGAGAATTCCATGGGCGTGATCGAAATGTCGCGCGGCCGGCTTAAGCCCGTCTCGGAACATCTCATGTCGGAACCCGCGATGATCTGTCAGATTGCGGCGCGCACGTTGGGCAAGCGGTCGAAGGTCGATTGGCTCGCGCTCGCCGACAACTACGATCGCATCCGCGATCTCATCGGCCGCGTCATACCGGGCACGGAGGGCTACAACGAAAAGGTGCGCCAGAAGTTTGGCTTCTACCTGCCCAACAAACCACGCGAAGGCGATTTCAGCGACACCGCCACGGGCAAGGCCAACTTCATGGTGCTTGATCTGCCGCGGCGTCAACTTGAGCCGGGGCAACTTGTCGTCACGACGGTTCGCAGCCACGACCAGTTCAACACCACGGTCTACGCCTGGAACGATGTCTACCGCGGCATCCACAATGAGCGCCGCGTGCTCATGATGAACACCGACGACATGGCGGAACGCGGGCTCGCCGCGGGCGATGTCGTCAACATCACCAGTCATTTTCATGGGCAGCAGCGGTATGCGAAGCGGTTCATCGTCGTGCCCTATCGCCTGAGTCGCGGCGATTGTGCGGGCTATTTTCCCGAGCTTAACGTCCTGCTTCCCATCGGCAGCGTAGCTTCGAAGAGCAATCAGCCCGCAGGCAAGCATATCGTCATCACGGTCGAGAAAACCGATGAGCCGCGCAAGAACGTCTCGACGCCTTGGTACGATCGACTTGTTCCTGGTTCGTTTTCCCCGTAACGAAGCCGAAGGCGGCGTCAGGTCGCTCCCCGTGGCAAAGTAAGCATCTCGCTTACGGAGACTAAGTGGACTCGGATAAACTAAGGTACATACTTGCGTCATACCCCATGCCCAAATCGAAAACCGCTCTTACGTTGGCGCGCCCTCCCGCCCCGGATCGGCGTCGCATCTTCCTGATTGACGATCATTCCATCATGCGCGAAGGCCTGCGCCGCCTCCTGGAGGCGGAGAGCGAGCTTAGTGTGTGCGGGGAAGCGAGCACGGCCAAGCAGGCGCTCGCCGCCATTGCCGCTGACCAGCCCGACCTGGTCCTCATCGATATCGCGTTGCCCGGCGCGGACGGGCTGGAGTTGATCAAGACGTTGCGCGCACGATTCCCGGCGCTGCTCATGCTGGTGCTTTCCATGCACGACGAGGCGCTGTACGCCGAACGCGTCCTGCGCGCCGGAGCGAAGGGTTACGTGATGAAAAGCAGCTCGTCGGAGCAGTTGCTGGAGGCCGTGCGCAAGGTCATGGCGGGAGAAATTTTCGTCAGTTCGGCTCTCTCCTCGCAGATGCTGCAGAGCATGGTGAAGGGACGCACCCAGGCGCTCGGCAGCCTGGGCCAATTGAGCGACCGCGAGCTGGAAATCGTCCAGTTGATCGGGCAAGGGTTGAGCACGAGCGAGATTTCGACGCGGCTCGGCATCAGCTCCAAGACGGTCGAGTCGCACCGCGGCAACATCCGGGCAAAGCTCTCGCTGAAGTCAGGCGCGGAGCTGGCCCGTTTTTCCATCGCGAACGCGGCTGGAACGATGGAGTCCGCAGGGTAGGCAAGCCTCTGCGCTTTGGGCTCAGCCCTCTTTGCGCACGCCGCCGATAGCGTTCGCTGCGATCCCGGCGGACACTGCTTTCATGTCGGATCGCACGCCATTTGTTTTGTTGCTGGCAGAGGATGATGAGGACCTCGCGATTCTCTTTCACCGCATGTTCAAATCCTTCGAGCCGCGTTGGCAGCTGGAATGGACCCGCGACGGGCTGGGCGCCGTAGATTACTGCATGAAGAAGGGATTGCCCGATGTGATCGTGACCGATCTCAACATGCCCCACATGGACGGCTTCGAGGTCCTTTCCTGGATCGGGTCGCAGCCGCCGCCGGGTCCCACCTCCGTCATTGTTTACAGCTCCAGCGACGACGAGACCACGCGCGAACGATGCCGGAAGGCGGGCGCTTCGGAGTTCATCAGCAAGACGGTCAGCGGCGCGCGCCTGCATGAACTGATGCGCCGCATTCTCATCGCGCGCTCGTCGTCCTCCTAGCTCCGCGGCGTGCGGGCCCGCATGCACTTGCGGTCGGGGTCGAGTTGCAGGTCGACGTTGGCGGTCTGGGCGTATTGCCGCAGGAAGTCGAACTCGCCGGCGGAAAGTCCCGCGAACACGGAGGTCGAGCCATCGTGAATCTCGATGGTGAAGAACTCGTCCGCGCAGCGCAGATCGATGAACAGCTTCTCGACCGATTTCATGGCATGACGCACAGCCCAACGCGTCAGGCGGTAGAGGACCAGTGCCGTGCGCGCATCGGCCGGGCCCCTTTCGGCGGCGTGAGAAACCTGGCAGGGAAGGTTCTTGGAAACCTCGCGGGAAAATCTTTCGAGCGCCGCGCCCAAGCCTACCCCGGCAAGAGAATCGGGCGAGACGATGGCGCGCAGCTCACTCATCGTTTGTTCCAGAAACCCCGCGACCGTCTGCAGGTCTTCTGCCTTCACCGGCCGGCCGGCTTCGGCTTGGCGGCGCAGGACGTTAACCAGAAAACTCGTTCCGGCCAGCCCTTGGCACACGGTGTCGTGCAGCTCCTGCGCGATGAGTTCCTCGAAGCGAGCGATGCGCGTGATCGGCAGGTCGGAGAAGCGTTCCGGTTCGTTCATAGGTGGGGGTCGGACCGGAAAGGTAAGTTGCTCCGCTGGGCTGGTCTTTCCTGTCTCAGTTTCGCACGATCTGGCCGTCGGTCCACGACGAAGGCATAAGCGTTCCGCTGACACGCGCAACAGGCGCCAGCCGGATAGCTACATTCAAGCGGCGGGGCAGATTGAAGCTGGCATCCAGTTGCCGCCTACTTCCGATGAAATCCAAACCCGCCAAATCCACTCTCAAGCCTAACACCGCCGCCCAAGACCGCTCCCATCCCAAGCCGCCGCCGCCCGTGCCCGCGACCGCCAAGGACGGCCAGCTGGGAGCCTTCAAGACCTCCGACCGCGAGCCGATGACAACCAACCAGGGTCAGCCGGTCAGCACCGACCAGAATTCGCTCCGCGCCGGCCATCGCGGGCCGACGTTGATGGAGGACCAGGTCTTCCGCGAGAAGATCCAGCACTTCGACCACGAGCGCATCCCCGAGCGCGTGGTGCATGCGCGCGGCGCGGCGGCCCACGGCGTCTTTCGCGTTTTTGACGATTCCCTGTCGAAGTACACCACGGCGCGCGTGTTGACCGACCCGTCGCTCAAGACCCCCGTCTTCGTCCGCTTTTCCACCGTCGCCGGTTCGCGCGGTTCGGCCGACACCGCGCGCGACGTGCGCGGGTTCGCCGTCAAGTTTTACACCGTGGAAGGCAACTGGGACCTGGTCGGTAACAACATCCCGGTCTTCTTCATCCAGGATGCGATCAAGTTTCCTGACCTGATCCACGCCGTAAAGCCGGAGCCGCATGTGGAGATTCCGCAGGCCTCGAGCGCGCATGACACCTTCTACGACTTCATTTCCCTCACGCCCGAATCCATGCACATGATCATGTGGGTGATGAGCGACCGCGCCATTCCGCGCAGCTACGGGATGATGGAGGGCTTCGGCGTGCACACCTTCCGGCTGGTCAATGCGCGCGGCAAGTCGACCTTCGTGAAGTTTCATTGGAAGCCGGTGCTGGGCGTCCATTCGCTGGTGTGGGACGAGGCGGTCAAGCTGCAGGGCCAGGACCCTGATTTCCATCGCCGCGACATGTCCGACTCGATCGACAAGGGCAACTTCCTCGAGTGGGACTTGGCGGTCCAGCTGCTGGCGGAGGAGGATGAGTTCAAATTCGACTTCGACATCCTCGACTCGACCAAGATCATCCCCGAGGACCTGGTGCCGCTGAAGCGCATTGGGCGGCTGACCCTGAACCGAAATCCCGACAATTACTTTGCCGAGACGGAGCAGGTGGCTTTCATGACCGGCAACGTCGTGCCGGGAATCGACTTCAGCCACGATCCGCTCCTGCAGGGCCGCAACTTTTCCTACAACGACACGCAGCTGAGCCGCCTGGGCAGCCCGAACTTCCACGAGATTCCGATTAACCGGCCGGTGTGTCCGTTCTCTAACAACCAGCGTGATGCGCACATGCGCATCACGATCAACAAGGGCCGCGTTTCCTACGCGCCGGCGTCGCTGGACGATCATGTGATGGAGGAAGTCGGGCCCAAGCCGGGCTTCGTCTCTTACCCCAAGCTGGTCGAGGGGCCGAAGGTGCGCGAGCGCAGCCCGAGCTTCGACGATCACTACGGCCAGGCGCGGCTTTTCTGGAACAGCCAGACGGCGGTGGAGAAGCACCACATCATCAAGGCGCTTCAGTTTGAGCTGAGCAAAGTGGAGACGCGCAAGGTTCGCGTGCGGATGCTGGAGCATCTTGCGCAGATCAACGATGTGTTGGCCACGCAAGTTGGAAAGGCAATCGGTGAGACTGTCGCGCCGACGCGCAAGTCGATCAAGACTTCCAAGGGCACCGCGGATCAGCCGTTCGAGATTTCACAACTCGACGATGCCACGACGCCGACCACGGCCTCGGGCGGCGTTCTCAAGGCTAGAGGACTGAGCATCGAAGTCGGCCAGCCGATGCTGGCGAAGGGACGCAAGGTGGCGATCCTCGCCGCGCCGGGCGTTGCCTCCGCCGAGATTGCCGCCATGCAGAAGAAACTTAACGCCGAGAAAGTGCTGAGCGAGGTGGTGGCGCCGTTCATCGGCGAGGTGACGGGTGATGGCGAGACGGTGCTGGCGACCAAGACCTACGCCAATTCCAGCTCCGTTATTTTCGACGCCGTCTACGTTCCGGGCGGGCAGGGAAGCATCGATATGCTGATGGAAATCCCGGACGCGCGCCATTTCGTCGACGAGGCCTACAAGCATGGCAAGGCCATCGCGGCGAGCGGCGCGGGCGTGGACTTCGTTAACGCCACGCAGGCGGGCAAGCTCGCGGGGGCCGAAGCTCGGGAGCAGGGCCTTGTGCTCGGCAACGTCGGTGAGATCACCGCGGCGTTTGTCCAGGCCATCGCCAATCATCGTTATCACAACCGGGCTGTGGACCAAGTCCAGGCCTGAATCCGAAAGGTCCCCATGGAAAAGCAAGACCAGTCAAAGCACAGCAAGCCAAAGGAAGACAAGGCGGCGGGTCAGTCCGCGCCGAAGCCCAAGCAGGAGACAAAGGGGGCGCCCGCACCAAATGACAACGATCCGCAGGCGCAGTACGAGGACAAGGACGAGTCGTAACGCAGCTCGTGGCGCGCTCGACTAGGCGGTCGAGCGCGTGCGCAGGATGGCGTCCGCCAAACAGGCGGCGCCAAAGCCGTTGTCGATATTCACCACGCCGATGTGGGGTGAACACGAGTTGAGCATGCCGAGCAGCGCGGCCACACCACCAAAGGCCGCGCCATAGCCCACGCTCGTTGGTACGGCGATGACGGGCGCACTGACCAGGCCCGCGACCACACTCGGCAGCGCGCCTTCCATGCCGGCGCAAACGATCAGCACCTTGGCCTCAAGCAGCCGCGCGTGATGTGCCAGCAACCGGTGCAACCCGGCGACGCCCACGTCGGTGATGCGACTGACGTCGTGCCCGAGAAACTCGGCGGTAGCCGCCGCCTCTTCTGCCACCGGCAGGTCGCTCGTGCCTGCGCAAAGCACTGCGATGTTCCCGGCCGTGATCGGCGTTTCCTGCTGACGAAGGCTGACCGTCCGTGCGACGGGATGATGCCGCGCCGCCGGATGCGCCGCCAGCACCGCCGTCGCGGCGGAAGGTGCGACGCGCGTGGCCAGCACATCGGCGCCGCTCGCGGCCATGCGCCCAAAAATGGAAACGACTTGCTCGTCCGTTTTGCCTGCCGCGTAGATCACCTCCGGCATGCCGGTGCGCAGGGCGCGGTGATGATCCACCTTGGCGAAGCCGAGGTCTTCGTAGGGCAGGGTGGCCAGCCGCTTGGCCGCGGCCTCCGGGGTAAGCGTGCCGTCGCGAATCTGCTCCAGGAGCCGGAGCACGCTGTCCGCATTCATGGCGGGCCTTCGCGGTACGCGCGGAGCACCGCCTCCATCACCAGCTTGAGCGGGATTGCGTTGGCTTCCGCCAGTCGCCGACAGTCCTCAAACTCGGGCGCGGCGTTCAATTCCAGGCCATCGCGCTGTCCGACCTTGACGCGGGCCGGACCCCACGCGGTTTGGACCTCAACTGTGCGGCGTTCAAGGCACACGCGCCGCTCTTCGCGGATGCGCAGACCCAGCGTGCTGGTCTCGCGCAGGAGCAACTGCTCGATCGCGCCAGCGTGCTCACGATCCGTCAGCACGGTCACCAGCGTGCCAGCGCGGTTCTTTTTCATGAACACCGGCGTGCGGAGAACGTCGAGCGCACCAAGCCGGAGCGCTTCCTCCGCAACGTGCGCGATGATCTGCGGATTGCAGTCATCAAGCGCGGTCTCGAGGACCACCACGGTTTGCGTCGCATCGGTGCTGCTGTCCGTTTCGCCCACACTCAGCCGGGCCACGTTGGCCAAGTCAGGAGGATTGCGCGAGCCCGCGCCATAACCGATCGCATCGAAAATCATGCCGGGCTGGGCACCGAAGCTAGTGTCAAAGGCGCGCAGCAAGGCGGCCCCGGTGGGCGTGACCAACTCGCCCTGATGGCCGGAGGAGTACGTGGTCAAGCCGCGCAGGAGTTCGGCGGTGGCGGGTGCCGGCACAGGAAACCGGCCATGTGCGCATTGCACCGTGCCACTGCCGACGTTGAGCGGCCCGCTGCGCCAGCCGTCGATCTTGAGCGCGTGCGCCGCGGCCGAGACCAACACGATGTCCGCGATTGCATCCACGGCGCCGACCTCATGGAAATGAACTTTCTCGAGCGGAATGCCGTGCACCTTGGCCTCGGCCTCGCCCAGCAGCGTGAAGGCGCGGAGAGCCCGATCCGCCACGGGCTTGGGCAACTTCGCCGCCAGGATCAAGGTGCGGATATCGGCGAGCGACCGATGGGGTTCGTGGTGCGCGTGATGATGATGGTGCGGCGTCTCGTCCGCCGACCGGCCGTGCGTCAGGATGCGCGCATGGGTGGCGGAGATACCCGAGCGGTCGACCGATTCAACGTCCAAGTCCGCATGAAGTGCCAGCGCTTGCAGCGTGGCGCGCAGCGAATCGACCGGCGCCCCGGCATGGATGAGCGCGCCCAGCAGCATGTCGCCGCTGACGCCCGCGGAACCGTCAAGATACGCCAGCCGCATGAGCGATTTCCGCGTTGAGCGACCCGCTGCGATAGCCCGTACAATCCAGCGTCACGTAGGTAAAACCGAGCCCGCGCAACGCCGCGGAAAGTTCGCGGACGAACGTGGGGGAGAGCGCCGCCGGCAGTTCCTCCTCCGCGATCTCCACGCGCGCCAGGCCGGCGTGATCCCGCACGCGGTATTGGCGAAAGCCGAGCGTGTGGAGATGTGCCTCGGCCCGCTCGATGCGCCCGAGCGTCTCGCGCGTCACCGGGTTGCCATAGGCAATACGCGAGGAAAGACAGGCGGAAGCCGGTTTGTCCCAGACCTGCAAATTTGCCTGGCGCGCCAGCTCGCGAATGTCTGCCTTGGTCAGCCCGGCCTCGACCAGCGGGGCAAGCACCCCGTGATCCTTGGCCGCCTGCTGACCGGGCCGGAAATCGCCGCGGTCGTCCAGGTTCATCCCATAAGCGAGATGCTGGAAGCCAAGGCGAGACCGCGCCTGTTCCATGCGCTCGAAAAGCTCGCTCTTGCAGTGAAAGCAGCGCTGCAGATCGTTGCGCACGTAGGCGGGATTTTCCATCTCCTCGGTGGTGATGACCTCCAGCGGAATGGCGTGCGCCTGCGCAAAGCGGACCGCTTCATCCCGGTGCGCGCGAGCAAGCGAGGGGGAGTCCGCCAGCACCGCGATCATCCTCAGCCCCTCGATCCGTGCCGCCGCCCAGGCGAGGAAAGCCGAGTCGACTCCGCCCGAGTAGGCGACCAGCACGCTGCCAAGTTCGCCCAGACGGGCGTCCAAGCGCGCTTTCTTTTCGTTGAGAGTCTTCACAGATGCGGAGCGGGGATCAGGTAGAAGAATGGACGTCCAACCCGCCCGAAGGCGAGCTTGTCGTGGGCTCGTGCGCTAAAGGGGCAGTTCCTTGGCCGGCGGAAAACCATGCTGCTCGCGGCCAAGATCGCCGTCGTAAAACTTGGTCGTCTTGAATTTCTCATAGCGGCCATCTGCGGCCACGCCGTGTACGCGCTCGCGCAAGGCGTCCATTTCATCGTCAGACATCGGCTTGAAGTCGCGGGCGATGGCGAGGTTTTGCTCCAGCACGTTGAGCGAGTCCATGCCGCTGATGGTCGTGGCGACCGGCAGGCTCATCGCATAGCGGAGGCCCTCGGCGGGGGTGATCGCGCCGCTGGTCACCATCTCGCCGCTGCCGCCGAGGCTCTTCATGCCCAGCACGGCGACGCCCAGTTTCTGCGCCTCCGGCAGCACCTGTTTCTCGAAGCTGTGAAACGAGCCGTCGAAGCAGTTGAGCGGCATCTGCACCGTGTCGAAGGGGAAGCCGTGCCGCAGCATGCGCAGGTGAATCGCCGGGTCCTTGTGGCCGGTGAAGCCGACGAAGCGCACCTTTCCCTGCTTCTTCGCCTCGGCCAGAGCTTCGGCCGCGCCGCCGGGCGCAAAGATCAGGTCGGGATCGTTGTAGTAAACAACCTCGTGAATCTGCCAGATGTCGAGATGATCGGTCTTGAGGCGCCGCAGCGAATCTTCCAGCATCCGCATGGCGACATCCTTGCCGCGGCCATGCGTGCAGACCTTGGTCATCAGCACCACGCCATCGCGCTTGCCCTGCAGGGCGATGCCGAGCCGGTGCTCGCTATCGCCCTCGTGGTATTCCCACGCGTTGTCGAAGAAGTTGACCCCGGCGTCGATCGAACGCGCCACGATCTCGTTGACCTCGTTCTGGTCCTTGGCGCTGCCGAGGTGGAAGCCGCCCACGCCGAGGGCGGAGACCATCACGCCCGTCTTGCCCAGCGGCTTCTTTGGCACGGTGCCGGCCTTCGTGGGGGTCACCGTAGCCTCGGCCGGAGCGGCCGTCTGCGCCAGGCCTTCGCGACCGGCCACCGCGCCCGCCGCGGCAAACATCGCGCCGCGCACAAAATCGCGCCGGGGAATGCCGCTCATGATTTGAGCTCCGGGTAGGGAAGGCCGGTGTTGTCCGTTTCCTGCAACATCTCTTTGATCTCCTTTTGCTGCGTATCGACCGGAAAGCCGTGCGCCCAGCGCGCCTCGGGATTGTCGTACTGAAGCGAAACCTTGTAGGGCTCGAAGCGCGCATCGCCTGCCGCCTCGCGGCACTTGTCCTCCAGCGCCTTCATCTCGTCCGCGGTCATGGGCGTGAAGTTCTGGGCAATCTTCAGGTTCTGCGCCAGCACCTCCGGCTTTTCCATGCCGGTGATCGTCGTGGTGACACCCGGCAGACTCATGGCGTAGCGCAGGGCCTCCTCAGGTGTGAGCACGCCCTTCTTGATCGGATTGCCCTTGCCGCTAAGCGGCTTCATGCCCAGCACGGCGATGCCACGCTTGTTCAGCTCAGGCAGCACCTGGTTCTTGAAGCTGTAGGTGAAACTCGCGTCAAAGGGATTGAGCGGCATCTGCACCGCATCGAAGGGAAAACCGGTCTCGAGCATCTTCAAGTGCACCTCGGGAGATTTATGGCCAGTGAATCCAAGATAGCGTACCTTGCCCTGTTCCTTCGCCTTGGTCATGGCCGCGTGCGCGCCCTCTGCGCGAATAAAGAGTTCCGGATCATTGTCCCAGCCGACGCCGTGGATCTGCCAAAGATCGAGGTGATCGGTCTGCAACCGGCGCAACGATTCCTCCAGCATGGTCATGGCCAGCGAGGCATCGCGGCCGTGCGTGCAGACCTTCGTCATGAGGAACACGCGATCACGCAGGCCCTTCAGGCCCTTGCCCATCCAGTTCTCCGACTTGCCGCGGTTATATTCCCAGCAGTTGTCGAAGAAGGTGATGCCGCCATCCACCGCGTCATGGCAGATCTGAATTGCCGTGGCCTCATCCTTCGCGTCACCCAGGTGATGACCGCCCAAACCCAGCAGCGAGATTTTCGCTTCGGTGCTCCCGAACTTCCGCTGGGAAATCGACGCCATCGCAAAGGCTACTTGCGCCTGCGCGCGGCGCAAAAATTTATTTCTCAGCGAGTAGCTTAACTTGCGTCGTCTGCATGGCGCCGCGACTGGAGTCGCCCACCGCCAGCTCATAGCGGCCGAGCGGCACGATCCAGGCGGACTTGGTCTCGTCGAACGTCGCGAAAGCGGATCGCGCGAGGTGCAAGGCGACGCTCTTCGTCTCGCCTGCCTTCAGCTCGACGCGCTGGAAGGCTTTTAGTTCCTGCACGGGCCGGTCGAGATCAGAGTGCATGGGCCGCACGTAGAGCTGCACGACATCGGCACCGTCGCGCGTGCCGGTGTTGGCGACGTCGACCGTGACATCATATTCACCCGCGTCTTCCGTCTGTCGGATGTTTTTCAACGCGAACGTCGTGTAGGACAGCCCAAATCCGAACGGAAACTGCGGCGCGATCTTCTTCTTGTCGTACCAGCGGTAGCCGACGTAGATGCCCTCCGCCAGGTTCACGTGCGGGCCGCCGTCCGCCGTGCCGGGGTAATTGCCATAGGCGGGCGAGTCCTCGAAACGCTTCTCGAAGGTGTCCGGCAAATGGCCGCTGGGGTTGACGTCGCCGAAGAGAATCTGGCCGAGCGCCGTGTTGCCGTTCTGGCCGGGATACCACGACCAAAGCAGCGCGGGAATCTTTGCGAGGTTATCGCCCAGGCCCACATTGCCGCCGGCGTTGATCGTGGTGATGACGTGCGGATTGAGCGCGAGCAGCTGCGTCAGTTCGGCGGTCTGCGAAGGCGGCAGGTCCCACGGGCGGTCGCCACCTTCGTGCTCGGATTGCGGGTTGAACCCGCCCGCGAAAATGACGGCGTCCGCGGCAGCCACGCGGTTCTTTTCCTCTTCCGGCAGCCCCGGCTTGGCCCAGCCGAAATGAATTACCGCGCCGTCCTTCGCGTTGAAGTATTCAACTTTGATCCGGTAGGCATGGCCGGCCTCGAGATGCTGCGCTGACTCCTTGCGCGCAAGCGCGTGCGGTGCCCACATATCGATGATTTCCTTGTCGTCGAGGTAGGCGCGCGAGCCGTCATCACTCGCCAACGCGAAGGTGTAATCGCCCGTCGCCGGCGGCGTGATAATTCCCGTCCAGCGCACGGAGAAAGGCGAGCCGCCCTTGATGCTGCGGACCGGATTCGCGGTTTTCCAATCGAAGTCGACCACGTGATCCATCCGCGTCTCCACCGGCGTTCCGGTTAGCGTTGGATTGTTGAAATAATCGCCCTTCAACCCACTCTCCCCGGTCGCGGTCGCATCGGGCGGGCTAAAAACGGCATGCGAGAAAATGAAGGTCGAAAGATCCGGGATGTATTCGACCTGCACGCCGGGACCGGCGGCCTGCTGCACGCCTTCCAGCACGCTCACCTGGGTAAACGCCCCCGTGCCCGAGCTGCCGCCGCCGCCGATCACCGCCTCTTGGCCGTTGGGGCCTGTCACCACGATGTGGCGCACCTTGGCGCGGTCGAGCGGCAGCAGGTGGCCCTCGTTCTTCAGGAGCACGATGCCCTCTGACGCGGCTTTGAGCGCGGCGGCGGCGTTCTGCGGATCGTTGGCGGGGATCGACGCGTCGGTCTGGTTGCGATCCATGAAGCCCATCGCCACGATGGTGCGCAAGAGGCGCCGCACATGCTCGTCCAGCGTCGCCTGCGTGACCGCGCCGGAGGCCAGCAACGGCGGGATGGTGGTCAGGTTGTAGAAGAGGCGCGGCTTGTCGTGCATCTCCAGATCGGTGCCGGCGTTGAGGTCTTTCGTCGTGTCGTGCACCGCACCCCAGTCGGACATGAGCAGGCCGTGAAAATGCCACGTGTCGCGCAGCACATCGGTGAGCAGGAACTTGTTCGCCGTGCACCACTCGCCGTTGACCTTGTTGTAGGCTGCCATGGCCGTCCACGCGTTGCCCTGCTCGATCGCCGCCTTGAAGGGAGGGAAGTAAATTTCCTCCAGGGCGCGGCGGCTCACGGTGGTGTCGACATTCATGCGATGCCACTCCTGGCCGTTGGCCACGAAGTGCTTCACGCATGCGGCCACGCCTTGGGACTGCACGCCGCGGACGTAATTTACCGCCATGGCCGAGGCCAGGCACGGGTCCTCGCCGAGGTACTCGAAGTTGCGGCCGTTCTGCGCCTCGCGATAAATGTTCATGCCCGGCGCGAGCAGGATGTCGACGCCGCGCGAGCGTGCATCGCGGCCCAGCGCCACGCCTTCTGCCAGCGCCATGGCGGGATCCCAGGTCGCGGCCAGCAGCGCACCGGCCGGATAGGCGGTCGATTTGCCCCAGCAGCGCACGCCCACCGGACCGTCGCTGAACTTCAGCGCGGGAATGCCGAGCCGCGGGACGCCCGCGGTGTGCATGACGTCGGTGCCACTGATCAGGTCGATCTTCTCCTCAGTCGTGAGCTGGCCGAGCAGGCCGTTTACCCGCGCCTCGACCTTGGGATCGAGCTGCGTGACTGAGGGCGGTGTGAAGTCCGCACGCAACGCGACGGGCAGCGAGGCGAGGACGGAAAAGACGAGAAGGCGGCGAAATCGACCCATTACCCACAACAGCAAAATCGCTCCGCTCGTCAAAGCTGGATTTTATCGGCAGGCAACAAGTTGAGCCCGCAACACGCTAGGCGTCGTCGCAGTCATTTCAGCCTTTCGTCTCCTGTCATGCTTCCTGCTAGGCTCGCCCTCGCGATGCACCTCACGCCCCGCGAGCAGGAAAAGCTCATGATCGTGACCGCCGCGGACCTCGCGCGGCGCCGCCAGAAGCGCGGGCTCAAGCTCAACTATCCCGAGTCGATCGCCATCATCACCTATGAGATCATGGAAGGCGCGCGCGATGGCCGCAGCGTCGCCGAGCTGATGAGCTTCGGTACCACGCTGCTGGCGCGCGACCAGGTGATGGAAGGCGTGCCCGAAATGATCCATGACGTGCAGGTCGAGGCGACGTTCCCCGACGGCACGAAACTCGTCACCGTTCACCATCCCATCCGATGATCCCCGGTGAGATTCGCACCCCGGCTGGCGCGCCTCCGCTCCAGGCCAACGTCGGCCTGGCCGAGATCACGCTAATCGTCGCGAACACCGGCGACCGGCCGATCCAGGTCGGCAGCCATTTCCACTTCTACGAGGTAAACACCGCGCTCCGCTTCGACCGCGAGGCCGCGCGCGGTTTTCGTCTCAATATTCCGGCTGGCAACGCGGTGCGCTTCGAGCCAGGCGATACCAAGGAAGTCCGGCTCGTGGCGCTGGCCGGGCAGCGCAAGGTTTACGGGCTCAACAATGCGGTGAACGGACCGCTCTAAGAACTGCCATGCCGCTTGAAATTCCCCGCCGCGTTTATGCCGAGATGTTCGGCCCGACCGTCGGCGACCAGGTCCGCCTGGCCGATACCGATTTGTGGATCGAGGTCGAGCGTGACCTGATCGCGGAGAATGGCGGCTACGGCAACGAGGTGAAGTTTGGTGGCGGCAAGGTCATCCGCGACGGCATGGGCCAGTCGCCGCTCGCGCTCGCCGCGGAGTCGCTCGATCTCGTCATCACCAACGCGCTCATCCTCGACGCGGCGGCGGGCATCATCAAGGCGGACATCGGCATCAAGCATGGCCGCATCGTGGGCATCGGCCATGCGGGTAATCTGCTCATCCAGGACGGCATCACCATGACCATTGGGGCGGCCACGGAAGTGATCGCGGGCGAGGGCTGCATCGTCACCGCGGGCGGCGTCGACAGCCACATCCACTTCATCTGCCCGCAGCAAATCACCGAGGCGCTGACCAGCGGCATCACCACCATGATCGGCGGTGGAACGGGCCCAGCCACCGGCACGAACGCCACCACCTGCACGCCGGGACCGTGGAACCTGCACCGCATGCTGGAGGCGGCGGAGGAATACCCGATGAACCTTGGCTTCCTCGGCAAGGGCAACGCCTCGAATCCCGAGCCGTTGCGCGAGCAGGTGCGCGCCGGCGCCATCGGCCTGAAACTGCACGAGGACTGGGGCACCACGCCGGCGGCGATCGACACCTGCCTGCGCGTCGCCGATGAGCTCGGCGTCCAAGTCGCGATCCACACCGACACGCTGAACGAATCCGGCTTCGTCGAGGACACATTGCGCGCCATCGCCGGCCGCACCATCCACACCTATCACAGCGAGGGAGCGGGCGGCGGCCACGCGCCCGACATCATCAAGGTCTGCGGCGAGGCCAACGTGCTGCCCTCGTCAACGAACCCCACGCGCCCCTTCACCGTGAACACGATCGACGAGCATCTCGACATGCTCATGGTCTGCCATCACCTCGATGCCAAGATTCCCGAGGACGTGGCCTTTGCCGAGTCGCGCATCCGGCCCGAGACGATCGCGGCGGAGGACCTGCTGCACGATCTCGGCGCCTTCTCCATGCTCTCCAGCGACAGCCAGGCCATGGGCCGCGTGGGCGAGGTGATCCTGCGCACGTGGCAAACCGCGCACAAGATGAAGGCGCAATTCGGCAAGCTGGACCCGGGCGCGGCGCACCGCCATCACCATGCCGCGGACAATTTCCGCGCCCTGCGTTACGTGGCCAAGTACACGATCAACCCCGCCATCACGCACGGCGTCGCGCACGAGGTCGGCTCCATCGAGGTGGGCAAGCTGGCCGACCTGGTTCTCTGGAAACCGGCGCTCTTCGGCGTGAAGCCGGAGCTCATCCTCAAGGGCGGTCTCATCGCCTGCGCCAACATGGGTGACCCGAACGCCTCCATCCCCACGCCACAGCCGACGTTCTATCGCCCGCAATTCGCCGCGCATGGCCGCGCCAAGTTTTCCACCTCGCTCACCTTCGTCAGCCAGGTCGCGCTAGATTCCGGCGAGCTGGGCAGACTTCATCTGCGCAAGCGTCTCGCCGCGGTCGGCCGCTGCCGCGGCATCAGCAAGCGCGACCTGCTCTACAACGACGCGCTGCCGAAGATCGAGGTCGATCCCGAGACCTACACGGTCAAGGCCGATGGCCGCGAGCTGCGCTGCGAGCCCGCGAAGGTGCTGCCGATGGCGCAGCGTTATTTTCTCTTCTGATTTTTTTGGACGGAATTAACGGAATTAACGGAATGGTGAAGGCAGAGTGATCGCAGCTAGTTTGGTTATTCCGTTAATTCGTCAGATCAGGCCGCCATGTCCGAACACCTCACCCTCATTCGCCACGTGCCGCATCGTCATGGAACCGAGAACGATGAGACACCGCTGATCATTCTGCGCGTGGATCGGCACACGTTGGCCAAGCGCCGCTGGCGCGCCAAAGCCGCAGACGGCCGCGACTTCGGGTTCGACCTGCCCGCGCCGCTCGCGCACGGCGTCTGCTTTTTCCTCGACGGTGCGACGCACTATGCCATCGAGCAGCAACCCGAGCCGGTACTGGAGATTGCCATCGCCACGCCCGAGAGTGCCGCGCG
This sequence comes from Betaproteobacteria bacterium, assembly GCA_903970275.1. GTDB lineage: Bacteria > Verrucomicrobiota > Verrucomicrobiia > Methylacidiphilales > UBA1321 > JABDGH01. The sequence continues at coordinate 8,885 of CAJCIA010000097.1, read as the reverse complement.
GCTTGGTTGGCAGATCGGAAATCTTCATCTGCTCGTTCAGGTACTGCCGGCGGTGTTGCGCGTGGCGGATGATCCCGCCGCGGCGCAGATGCTGGCGCGCGAAGGCATCACCTTTCAGCGGCACGACGCAGTGTTCCAGCCGCTCGCCTCGGCCACCGGTCATCATCACTCAGCGCACGCGCATGAGTGATCGGCCGGCGTGGCTCGCCTCGCTCCTGCAGGTCACCGATTCCGCGTTTCCCACGGGCGGTTACGCTCACAGTGCTGGGTTCGAGCAAATCGTGCAGCTCGGCCTCGTGCTCGATGAGGCGACGATGGCCGCTTATCTTCGCGATCATGTCTGGCCGGCGCTGATCCACTTCGAGCTGCCCATCGTGCGCCTTAGCCGCGAAGCCGCCCTATCCGATGACGTGGCGGAACTCCTCGCGTTGGATGAAATGGTCGATGCCGCCAAGGGTGCTCGTGAACTCCGCGAAGCCAGCCGCGCCCTCGGCTGCCGGCGCCTGGCCACGCAGCGCGGCATTGGTCTTGCCGCGATCCCGCCGGACTTCGCGCGGCGCATTGCGGAGAACCTGACCCCCGGCCATCACGCCGTCGTCTTTGGCGCGGCGCTCGCGGTCGTGCCCGAGACCGCGCTGCTCACCGCGTGGTCCTTCCAGGCGCTTTCCAGTCTCTGCCTCACCGCGCCCAAACTGCTGCGCATGGGTCAGGATGCCGTGCAGCGCGTGCTGGCCGCGGCGCTCGCAACCGAGGAAGCCAACATCGAAATCTCGCGCGCCGTTACGCGTGACGATCTCGGCTGGTTCGATCCCGCGGTGGAAATCGCCTCCATGCGCCATGAAATTGCCCATGAACGACTCTTTATCTCCTGACGCCGCGTCCGCGCGACGCACGGTGCGACTCGGCATCGGCGGGCCGGTCGGGTCCGGCAAGACCATGCTCGTCTTGCGCCTATGCGAGTGGCTGCGCGACGAACTGGATCTCGGCGTCATCACCAACGACATCTACACCCGCGAGGACGCCGAATTCCTGGTGCGCCACGAGGCCCTGCCCGCCGACCGTGTGCTCGGCGTCGAAACGGGCGGCTGTCCGCACACCGCCATTCGCGACGACACCAGCATGAACCTCGCCGCGGTGCACGAGCTGCAGCGGCGCCATCCCGCGCTCGATCTCATCCTCATCGAAAGCGGCGGCGACAATCTGAGCGCGACCTTTTCGCCCGAGCTGGTCGATGCGTTTATCTATGTGATCGATGTGGCCGAGGGCGACAAAATCCCGCGCAAAGGCGGCCCGGCGATCCGAACGAGTGACCTTCTGCTGATCAACAAGATCACGCTTGCGCCGTATGTCGGCGCGGACCTCGAGGTCATGCGGCGCGACTCGAAACTGATGCGCGGCGAGCGCCCGTTTCTCTTCGCCGATCTTAAGTCCGGCGTCGGCCGCGACGAACTCCTGCAGTGGCTGAAGCGGGAGTATCTGTTTGTCTGAAGTGGAAGCAGTAGGTAGCGGTCGTTCTCCGGGCGACGGACTCCATGAGAATGCGTTTCCGCTGAACGTCCATCGCCCGGAGATCAACGGCTCCCGGGAAACCAGTCTTTCCGGCCATCTCCACCTGACCTGCGCCGCGCGGGCCGATGGCTCGACCTATCTCGCGCGCCAATCCTTCGCTGCGCCGTTTCATCTCAGCAAGACCTACTGGGACGGCGACATCCTGCTTGTCAACGTCATCAACCAGACCGCCGGCCTTTTCGGTGGCGACGCGCTGGCCAGCCATGTCGTGGTGGAAGGCCGCGCCTGCGTGCTTCTGTCCAGCCCCTCGGCCGCGCGCTTCCATCCCTCGGCCGGGCGCGAGGTGCGGCTGGACCAATGCTTTGAAATTCGCGGCGGCGCGTTCCTCGACGTGTTTCCGGAAATCTCCATTCCGCAACGGGAGAGCCGCGCTTTCCAGCGCACGCAAATCGACGTCGAGCCCGGCGGCGAGATGCTCTATCTCGAGACGCTCGCGCCCGGCCGTGTCGCTTCGGGTGAGTCATTCGCCTTCTCCCGCTTCGCCTGGCAGACCGATGTCCGGCTCGGGGCCCGCCTCATTCATCGCGAACGCGCCCGCCTCGCGCCGGGCGACAAGAGTCTCGCGCCGTTGCGTGCCTTTGACCCGGCCAGCTACTATGCGGGGCTGCTGGTCATCTCGCCGAAAAGCGAGTCATGGTCCGTTGATTTCGCCCACGAAGTCGCCGCGCTGGGACCTCACGTCGGCGCCACGCGTCTGCCGGCAGGCGGCTGGTCCATCCGCGCGCTATGCCCCGATGCGATAACACTTCGCCGGTTCCTGGCCGACCTTCGCACGTGCGTTTACCGCCGTCTCAACCGTCCGCTGCCCGATCTCCGCCGCTCCTAGCTACGGCACGTCGGCCGTCTCGCGCTCCACCTTCACGAAAATCTGAGTGAAGAAATAAGCGCCATCGCTGCGCTTCCACAACCCAAGTCCGGAGAGCTGAAAATCCCCGCGGATGTTGTGGAGATGCGGCGGGCTGTGCAGCCAGGCGGCCACTGCCGCGGCTGCGACACCCGGCCGCGCGTCAGTGTAGAAAACATTTTCCCCGCCGCCGCGCATGCCCGCGAACATGCCTCGCAGGGTGTCCATGCGTCCATTGAACCCGCCGTGGCCGAAGCCGACCGCGCCGGTTGCCATGTCACGGCTGTGAACGCGCGCGATGTCGGCGATGGCCGAGTCCCACGCCAGCCGCGACAGGCCCTCCTGCGCGCGATAGCGGTTGATCAGGTCGAAGGTCTCATGCTCGAGCGAACGCGGCAGCTCCTTCGCGTCGGCTGGAATCGCTTCCTGCGCCCGAACCGGACTCCACTCGACGCCGATCGCGAGCAGCAGCGCCGCTAAGGCCGCGCCAATCCAGCGCCGGCTCATAGATCGGCGACCCACACGGGCGGCTCGGCCCGCGGGACATCCGGCTCGATCTCCGGCACGCCCTCCAGTCGCGTGGTGGCCGGCCCTTCCTCCGCACGCGGCCCTTCCGTCACCGCCGCCGGCGGCAGCGGAACGCGCGCCGTGCGGGCCAGCTTGCGCGGACTCAAGGCATCGACGCGGGAAAAGGCCACGCGTGCTTCCTCGCGCCGGCCCAATTTTTCCAAGGTCACGCCCAAGTCGTACCAGGCGCGGACGTTGCTCGGTGCCCAGACAATCTCCTGCCGAAAAGCGTTCATGGCGGCCGCGTCCTCGTTCATCTGTCCACATACGATGCCGAGATTATGCCACGCGCCCGACATGCTTTCACGCAAATCAACCGCCTGCTGGTAGGCATCCCGCGCCGCCTTCAGGTCGCCGGTGCGATGGTAGCTGACGCCCAGGTTGAACCAGGCTTCTGCCTCGTCCGGCTTGATCATTGTTGCCTCGCCATAAGCCACCGCGGCGGCAGTGAAATTGTTTTCGGCGTAATGCGCAAGCCCCAGGTCGTTCCAAGCCATCCAGAGCAGGTCGCACTTCGAATCGGTGCGAACGGCGCGGAGCACGGCCGCCTCCGCCGCCTCGGTTTGTTCGAGCCGTGCGTGGATCATCGCCTGCAGGCAGTCGGAGTAGGCTGCGAGATGAGGCAGGAGCGCCGCCCGCTGCAACTCGCGCCGCGCCTCGTCGAATTCGCTGCGCGAAAAATGGATCACGCCCATCTTGAAATGCGCCTCCGGGTAGTCGGGCCGAAGCTCGATCGCGTGCTGGCAGGCCGTCAGCGCCTCATCGAGCTTGTCCTGCGCGCCGAGCGCCGCCGCCAGGTTGTCCCACGCGCGCGCGTAATCGGGCGCGGCCAGCGTGGCGTAGCGCAAGGCCGATTCCGCCAGCGTGTACTGCTGCATCTGGAAGTAGAGCACGCCCAGGTTGCACCACACCTTCGGGTGCTTCGGCTCGATCTGGTTGGCCTTGAGATAGGAGGCGAGCGCCTCCTCGTACTTCTCGTTCAGGTGCAGCCCCAGCGCCACGTTAAAGTGCGAGGCCATGTCCTTCGGGCCATACTTAAGCGCTTTCAAAAACGCGGTCTGCACCTGCGCGATCTGGCCAGCCATGTAGCAGGCTTGGCCAAGATCGGTCCACGCCTGCCACATCGCGTGCTTGTCGGGCGGATCAACATCAGCTTTTTCCAGCAGGATTTCCGCGCGGCGAAAGCGGTTATGGGCAATCGCCTTCTGTGCCTCGGCCAGGCATGCCTGGGAGGTCAAGGGGAGAAGTCGGTCCGAATCGTCATCGCGCGGCGGCTCGCTTTCCACGAGGCGAAACGAAACCGTGTTGCTCAGCGCGGGCAGGAAAAGCCGCCCCGTCTTGCTGATGCTCTCCGCCTGCGCCGGTCGCTGGGCCTGCGAGACCGTGATGCCGGCGGACGGATCCTCTTTCTGGAGCTCTGCCTGCGCACGCGACTTCTGCAGCTCGACCGTCGCGGCCTCGGTGAGTGGACGCAGCTCCTTTTGCGGTCCACCCAAACGCAGGGCGCGCTCAAAGTGATGCAGCGCCGGCTCCGGGAGATGAAGTTCCCGCAGGTAAATGAGCCCGACTTCCTTCAGCAGCGTGGGGCTGTTATAGGCCTTGGCCAACCGCCCAAACATCGCTAAAGAATTGTTCGAAAGCAGCGGAGTTGTAGTAGATTCTGACACTTTTTCCAACTCTTTAAGTCCCTGCATGATCACTTCGAGCGTGCGGATACTAAGTGAGTCATGTTGACTCTTTACCCGCTCGGCAAGCGGCTCCCACGCTTCAACCCGGGAGGGGTTCGCTTGAATCGCCTCGGCCGCAGAGGACGGCGGCCCAGATTTCTCGCTCGGTAGCATTGGTTAAACAATTAGGAGGCTAATAAATATGCGGAGAATCAGCGAGTTTGCAAGGTAAAGCAACCCGCACACCGGCCGACAGCGCCGGTTCGATGCCAACGACCTCGAAACGCCCGCTGGACGCGCATTCCTCCGGGAGCGCCATGAGAAGGCTCCGATTTTGGCGCGAGCATGATCTGTCCGCTGAGATTACTTCAACACGGTGGCGAGTGCCTCATTCGCCGCGTAGTACCCGCATAGTCCGTGGACGCCCGAGCCGGGCGGCGTGGACGAGGAGCAAATGAAAAGCTTGGCGTGCGAGGTGCGGTAAAGTCGCGCCGTGGGCCGCAGGAACAGGTGTGGCAGAAAGACCGAACCTCCGCTGATATCGCCTCCGACCAAATTCGCATTGCGCTGCTCGAGGCCGGCCGGGGACAGCACGTGTCGCGCAAGAATCAGGTCGCGGAAACCCGGGGCGAATCGTTCCACCTGCGCCTCAATCCGAGCGGTCATGTCCACCGTCGAACCGTTCGGCACGTGGCAATAGGCCCACGCCGTGTGATTGCCCGCGGGCGCCCGCGTCGCGTCAAAGAGACTTGGCTGCACGAGCAGGACAAAGGGCCGCTCGCTTGTTTTTCCCTGAGCCACGGTGCGTTCGGAAGCCGCCATTTCCCCGGCCGTTCCGCCCAGATGCACGGTGGCCGCTTGTGCGACGTGTGGGTTCGTCCACGGGATCGGTCCCCGCAGCGCCCAGTCGAGCTTGAAGACCCCGGCGGCACGCGGGAATCGCCTCAACCGTGCCGTGAACGATGGGCCGAGTTCCACTCCGGCGATGCGCGCAAGTTGTCCCGGGCCAACATCGAAGAGCACCGCCCGCGCGGAGGGTAGTTGGGCCAGATTCTCCACCGGTGTAGCGGTGACAAGTTCGCCGCCCAGCGATTGAAAATAAAGCAGCAGCGCCTGCGAGATCGCGCCCGCCCCGCCGCGCGGCAACGGCCAGCCCACATTATGGCCAGCCAGTAGCAGCATGAGCCCAAAGGCCGTCGTGCCGGGTGCATCCAGCGGCAGCGAGGAGTGGGCTGCAATGCCGGCGAAAAGCGCGCGCGCCGGTTCCTCGCGAAAAACGAGCCGTCCGAAAAGCCGCGCTGGCAGCAGCGCGGGCAGGCCAAACCTGGCCAGGCGCAATGGATGCCGCGGCAGGCGCACCGGTCGGAGGAATTCGCTCTTGAAATAGGTCCAGTCGGCCAGAAGCGCGCCGATGCGCCGGCGATAGGCGGGTCCATCCCGACCGAGGCCAGCCGCGGTCTCATCGACCGAACGCCGCAACAGCGCAGCCCCACCGCCCTCCAGTGGATGCGCGACTTCCACCGGCGAATGAATCCATTCCAATCCATATCCCTCGAGCGGCAGCGACTGGAAGAACGCCGATTCCAGGGCGAGGGGATGCACCGCGGAGAAGAGATCATGCGTGAAGCCCGGCAGCGTTAGGTTCGCGGAGCGCGCGCCACCGCCCGGCTCCGGCTGCGCCTCGTACACGCACACCGACCGGCCCGCGCGCGCCAGCGTGATCGCCGCGGCCAGCCCGTTGGGCCCGGAGCCGACCACGATCGCATCGTACCGGCGCGCGGGGCTGCTCATGGGCTCAACATTCGCGCCCCCCGACGGCGGGTCAACCCACTTGCGCGCGCGCGTTCGCGGGGCACGCTGGTGAAGGCGAATGAAGACGACACGCGTGATCGAGACGCAAGTACCCGCGCGGCTCGACCGGCTGCCCTGGAGCCGCTGGCACGTGCTCGTGGTCTTCGCGCTTGGGGTTACCTGGATTCTCGATGGCCTTGAAGTCACGCTCGCCGGATCGCTCGGCGCAATCCTGAAGGATCCCGCCACGCTCGGCCTGACGGACACGCAGGTGGGCGCCAGCGCAACGGCCTACCTGCTGGGCGCGGTGGCCGGCGCGCTTGGCTTCGGTTACAGCACCGATCGCTGGGGCCGGAAGCGGCTCTTCTATCTCACGCTTGGCGTCTACCTCGCGGGCACGGCGCTCAGTGGCTGCTCCTGGAGTTTTGACAGCTACATCTTCTTTCGCTTCATCACCGGCGCCGGCATCGGTGGCGAGTACGCCGCGATCAACTCCGCCATCGACGAGTTGATCCCCGCCCGGTTTCGCGGTCGGGTGGACCTGGGCGTGAATTCCAGCTTCTGGGTCGGCTCGGCGCTCGGTTCCGGCGCCGTCTACTGGCTGCTCGATCCGCGCCTCGTTCCGCTCAGGTTGGGCTGGCGGCTGGCCTTTGGCGTGGGGGCGGCCATTGGCCTTTCCATTCTGCTGCTGCGACGCTTCGTGCCGGAGAGTCCGCGCTGGCTCATGCTGCGCGGTCGCACGGGCGAGGCGGATCAAGTCGTGGACGAGATCGAGTCGACCATCGAGCGCCACGCCGCTCCGCTTCCGCTGGTGACCGAGGACCCGTTGCGCCTGCGCGCGCGCGATCGCACACCGTGGTCGGAGATCTGGCGCGCCATGGCCCAGACGCATCGCCACCGCTCCGTGCTGGGCTTTGTACTCATGGGCGCACAGGCCTTTTTTTACAACGCGATCTTCTTCACCTCCGCGTTGGTCCTCACCCAATTTTATCAGGTGGCGCCAGGTTCCGTGGCGCTCTATCTCCTGCCATTCGCGCTTGCCAATGCGCTGGGACCGATCGTGCTTGGTCCGCTGTTCGATACCGTGGGACGCAAGCCGATGATCGTGCTGACCTACGGCATTTCCGGCCTGTTCCTTGCGGCCACCGCCATGCTTTTTCGCGCCGGGCTGCTCACCTCCGCCACGCAAACATTCTGCTGGAGCGCCACCTTTTTCATCTCCTCGAGTGCCGCGAGTTCCGCCTACCTGACCGTGAGTGAAATCTTCCCGCTGGAAATCCGCGCGCTCGCCATCGCGATCTTCTACGCCGCGGGAACGCTGGTGGGTGGCGCGGGCGCGCCGATCCTTTTTGGCTATCTTGTCGGCAGCGGCTCGCGGCCGGCGCTTTTTTGGGGCTACCTCGCTGCGGCGGCGCTCATGGCCATTGCCGCCGGCGCAGAGGCATGGCTCGGCGTCAAGGCGGAAGGCCAATCCCTGGAGAAGATCGCCGCCCCACTCGCCTCGAAAGATGTTGGCGGCGGCTCGTGATAGATGTTCTGCTCCGCGCGCCAGCCTGTTAGACAGAAGTGAAATGCGAAATCTCCTCGGCAGATCAGGTTGCTTGCTGCTCGTCCTGCTCATCTCGAAGATCGGCCTCAGCGCGAGTGACACGAGTTCAGCGCCAGTGCCCGTTATCACGATCAAGGCCGATCAAGTGGTGGCCAAGGTCAGTCCCACGCTTTACGGCTTGATGACCGAGGAGATTAACTACTCGTACGAAGGCGGGCTGTACGGCGAGTTGATCCGCAATCGCACGTTCAAGGCGGACCCCGCCGCGCCCGTTTTCTGGAAGGAAGTGGGCGGGGCGTCGATCACGCTCGATCCGACCGCGCCGCTCAACGACGCGCTTAAGCTCAGCCTGAAGGTGGATACCCGCAGCGCGAGCGCGCAATTGCCCGCAGGCCTTTCCAATGCGGGCTACTGGGGCATCCCGGTCCGCGCTGACACCGCCTACCAGGTGTCCTTCTATGCAAAGGCAGCGCCGGGCTTCTCCGGCACCTTGCGCGCGGAACTTCAATCGGGAGATGGCAAGACGATCTTCGGCCATGTTGAGATTCCACACCTCACCGGCGAGTGGAAGAAATACGGCGCGACGCTGCTGGTGCATCGAGGCACCGCATCAAAGGACAATCAATTCGTACTCACCACCACCTCGCCCGGGACGATCTGGCTGCAGGAAGTCTCTCTCTTCCCGCCGACCTATGCCGGCCGGTCGAACGGCAATCGCCCTGATCTCATGAAGATCCTGGCGAAGATGAATCCGCAGTTCCTGCGGTTCCCGGGCGGGAACTACCTGGAAGGCCAGACGATTCCCGAACGCTTCGACTGGAAGAAAACGATCGGTGACGTCGCGCAGCGGCCCGGGCACGAAAGCCCGTGGGGCTATTGGTCGACCGACGGGCTCGGC
>CAJCIA010000096.1 GCA_903970275.1 Betaproteobacteria bacterium | reverse complement strand
CCACCGCGTCACCCTCCGCGAGCAACTGCCGCGCAACCTCGATCGCCACTTCGGCGCCGATGCAGTAGCCGCCGATGACATACGGCCCCCGCGGCCGTTCCGCGCGCAACGCCGCCACATGGTGCGCCGCCATCTCCCGCGTGGGCACGATCCGCTCCTCCCGCATGTGAAACGGTGGCAGCGCGTAGAACGGCTGATCCTCGCCCAGCGCGCGCGCCAGCCGGTTGCAGTAAAACCCGCCGCCAATCCAGTCCCCGTGCAGGAAAAAAAGCGGCGCGCGCGAGCCGCCCGGCTGCACCGGGATCACGTCCGCGCCCTGCGCGTTCGCGCCGTCCAGGATATGCCGCGCCAGCTCGCGCACCGTCGCCCCGCGCAGCAGCAGCGAAAGCGGCAGCGTCTGCCGCGCCAGCTTTTCCGCTTCCAGCATCATGCGCAGCGCGAGAAACGAGTTGCCGCCCACCTCGAAAAAATTGCTGTCGATCGTCACGTCGCGCGTCTTCAGCAGCCGCTGCCAGATCTCCAGCAACTGTTGCTGCACCAGCGCCTGCAGCGGAACCGGCCCCGTGCTTTCCGGCGCGGCCTCCTCCACCGCGATCTCATCCTCCACCGCCAATTCGCCGTCGACCGTCCGCGCCAACGCCGCCACCACGCGAATCGACGCCGGCAGCAGCAGGTCGCTCACGCGGCCCTTGAGCCACTCGCGCAGATCGGTCCCGCTTACCGCCGCGTCCGCGCGCAAAACAACGTGCGCCACCAGTCGCCCGCTGCCGCTGATCGCGCTGGCGGCATCCGCCACCTGCGGATGCGCCCGCAACTGCACCTCCACAGCGCGCCGGTTGAAGCGAAAACCCTTCAGCCGCACCACATCGGTTTCGCGGCCCCACAGCTCCACGCCGTGCTCGCGGTTGCGGCCGATAAACGGAGTCGCTTCCGGCTCCGCCGCGCCCGCTCGCGCCATGATCAGGCGGCCTGGAAGATCAAGCGGCGCGATGTGCCCCTGTTCATCCACCGCCGCCAGCGCCACGCCGGCCGGTACGCATACCCGTGCAAAAGTCGCCGTGCCATCCAGCAAGTGCGCATCCATCTGCCGGTCGAGTTCCGCCAGCACCGCCTCATGCGAAACATCCGCCGTGTCCGTGCGCGCCCCGGCCAGCCGCGCCTCGATTTCCTCGCGTTCGTTCTCCGCAAAAAGCGGCCGCTCGCCGATCGATGTTTCCGGCTGGGCCGCGCCCGCTTCCAGCACCTGCTCGAAATGTTCCAGCAGCCGCGCGATCGTTTCGCGCCGGTAGAGGCTGGTGCGATACTCCATCTGCAGCCGGATGCCCTCCGCGCGCTCGACGATCCCGAAAGTCAGCTCAAAGGTGGAACCCGGGCTGACCGAATGCAGCGGCCGGATCGTCAGTTCGCCCGCCTGCACCGGCTGCATGAACGCGCGCTGGAAAAGGAAGTGCGTTTGCAGCGGCACCTTCGCCGCGCCCGCTTCCTGCAGCACCAGTTCGAACGGCGCCTCGTGATGCGCAAAGCCGCCCAACGCCTGGTCACGCTGCCGTGCCAGCAGCTCGCGAAACGTCATCGCGCCGTTCACCTCCGCCGGAAGCACCAGCAGGTTGGCAAAGAGCCCAATCAGCGCCTCGAGTTCCGGCTTGTTCCGGTTCGCCGCCGTCGTGCCCAGCAGCACGCGCGACTGTCCCGTGTAGCGATGAAGCAGCGCCACGTACGCCGTGAGGAAAATCATGAAGAGCGTGACGCCTTCCTCCTGGCCGAACCGTTTCAGCGTCTCCGTCAGCGCGGCCGGGAGCAGCCGCGCCTCCAGCACCGCATCGGCCGGCTGTGCCGCTTGGCGCGGAAAATCGGTCGGCATGTCGAGCACGGGGATTTCCCCCGCAAGCTGCCCGCGCCAGTAATCGAGTTGCGCCTGGAAGTCCGGCGTCTTCAGCCACTCCTCCTGCCACAGCACGTAATCCGCGTATTGAATCGCCAGCGGCGGCAGCGCCGGCGGCAGGTCGCGCATCAGCGCTTCATAAAACGCGCCCAGCTCGCGGATGAGAATGCCGTTGGACCACCCATCGCTGATGATGTGGTGCGCCGTGAGCATCAGCACGTGATCGTTCGGCGCGAGTTCCAGCAACGCGGCTCGCAGCAGCGGTGCGCGGGAGAAATCGACCGGCCGCTTGGCCTCCAGCTCCAGCGCGTGGCGGACCCGTTCCGCCCGCTCGCCCGCCGGTGGGTTCGCGACCCGCTCCAGCGTCAACGTCGCCTGCGGCGAGATCACCTGCCGCGGCTCACCCTCAATCAGCTCGAAACGTGTGCGCAAAATTTCGTGCCGGTCGACCATGGCCTGCAGCGCCCGTTCCAGCACCGTCACATCGAGCGGACCCACCAGCTCGAAGGCGATCGGAATATCGAGCGCCGTATTGCCCGGCGCCATCTGCTCCAGCATCCAAAATCGGTTTTGGCTCACCGAGGCCGGCATGACGAACGTCTCGTCCGCGGCTGCGGGCGGCTCGACCAGAGCGTTCATGACCGCGCCGCGACCGGACGGCGATAGGCCTCGCGCGAGACCGCGACCAGCGAGGGCCGCGCGGGCGCCGCCGCTTCGCCGCCCACCTGCGCGGCCAGCTCCGCGATTGTGCGGTATTGGAAGAATTGGCGCACCGCCAGCGGCAGCCCGGCCTCGTTCGCGCGTGCGGCGATGCGAAAGATGAGCAGCGAGTCGCCGCCGATCTCAAAGATATTGTCCTGCGTTCCCACCTTCTCGCGGCCCAGGATCTCCGCCCAGATTTCCGCCAGCTTCGTTTCCACCGGCCCTTGCGGCGCGACGAAGGGCTGGCTTGCGCGCGCCTGCTCCACCTTCGGGGCAGGCAACGCCTTGCGGTCGATCTTGCCGTTGGGCGTGAGCGGGAACGCGGCGAGCGGCTGGAAGAAACTCGGCACCATGTAGTCCGGCAACGTCTTCTTGAGAAAGTCACGCAGCCGTGCCGCGAGTTGCTCCTCCGCTTCCGCGGACGGCGCATCGAGCACGATGTACGCGGCCAGTTGCTTCCGCCCCGGCGCCACCTCGGGCGCGGTCACGACTGCTTCCTTTACCCCGGGACATTCCGTCAGCCGCGCCTCGATCTCGCCCAGCTCGATGCGATAGCCGCGGATTTTCACCTGGTGATCCATCCGCCCCTGCACCTCGATCTCCCGTCCGCGCAGCCGCGCCACGTCGCCGGTCTTGTAGATGAAATTGCCCGCCAGAAACGGATCGGGCAGGAAGCGCTCCGCCGTCAATTCCGGCCGGTTGCGGTAACCGCGCGCCAGCCCCGCCCCGCCGATGTAAAGCTCGCCCGGCACGCCCGGCGGCACCTGCCGCAGTTTCGCATCGAGGATGTACAGCTGCGTCGCGTCGATCGGCTCGCCGATGGTGATGATTCCCGTGCCCGCTTCCACCCGCCCGCAAGCGGACCAGATGGTCGTCTCCGTCGGCCCGTACATGTTCCAAAGCTCGCCGCCCTTCGTCACCAGCTGGTTGCCCAGGTCGCGCGGCAAACCCTCGCCGCCGCACAGCATCTTGAGCCCGGGACGGCCCGCCCACTTCGCATCCAGCAACATGCGCCACGTCGAGGGCGTCGCCTGCAGCACCGTCGCCTGTTGCTTCTCCAGATGATGGATGATGCGGAAGCCGTCGCCCACGTCGTCGCGGTTCAGCAGCACCAGCCGCGCGCCCGTCACCAGCGGCAGGTAAATCTCCAGCCCCGAGATGTCGAACGACACGGTCGTGATCGCGACCAGCACGTCCGTCCGCGCCAGCCCCGGCCGCTTCTGCATCGCCACCAAAAAATTCACCAGCGCCCGATGTGGAATCTCCACCCCCTTCGGCACGCCCGTCGACCCGGAGGTGTACATCACGTACGCCAGGTTTTCCGCCGTGACCGCCACCCCCAAATCCTCCCCACTCTCCGCCGCCACCCTTGCCTCCACGTCTTCGAGCACCAGGAGGCCCTCCACGCCCTGCGGAAATAAGTCGCGCAAGTCCCGCTGGGTCAGCAGCAGGGTCGGCCGCGCGTCCTGCAGCATGAAGGCCTGGCGCTCCGCCGGCAGGTCGCGGTCGATCGGCAGGTAAGCTCCGCCGGCCTTCATCACCGCGAGCAATGCCACGACCAATTCCGGCGTCCGCGCCAGGCAGAAGGCGGCGACTTTGTCCGGCCCGATGCCAAGCGATTGGAGGACGCGCGCCAGCCGGTTGGCCCGTCCGTTCAGCTCGGCATAGGTGATCGTCCGCTCATCGAAGACCAGCGCCACGGCGTCCGGCGTGGCGCGCACTTGGTGCTCGAACCACGCGGTCACGGAGACGAAAGGCAACTCGGGAATCGTGCTCATGCGGAAGCGGTCAAAGGTTCATCCTCGGTCAGCGGCAAGTCGGCCACCGGCTGGCGCGGCTGGCGGACGATGCCCTGCAGAAGGGCGCGATAATGTCCCAGCCAGCGCTGCATCGTCTCGGCCTCGATCAGCGCCGTGTTGAAGTCGCACTGAACGAGAACCTCGCCGTCCGCACGCTCGGCGGCGTTGAGGTAGAGATCAAACATCGCCGCAGTGCGCGGCCCGCGATAGGGCACGTCGCGCGTCTCGAGCTTCATCTCCACCTCGCCGCAGGAGCGGAGGAAGTCGCCTGTTTCCAGGTTAAAGACCACGTTGAAGAGCGGCGATCGCGCCGGGTTGCGCGGCAGGTTGAGCTTGCCCACCAGATTGCCGAAGAAATAGTCCTGATGTTCCGACGCCGCCAACACGAGCGTCTTCATCTGGCCGAGGTAATCCGGGAACGCGGCCCCCTCCGGCAGGCGACTGCGAAGCGGCAGCATGTTCGTCGTGTTGGCGAAGAGCGCGCGACCGGCCGACTCGGCACGGATGGGGCTGTCAAACGGAACGCCGACCACGATGTCGTCCTGACCCGCGAGCCGGTGCAGTAGCACGTTGTAGGCGGCGAGCAGGACCATGAAGAGCGAGCAGCGCTGCGCGGCACCGATGCGCCGCAACGCCTCCGCCAGATCGGCGTCGAGGACGATCTCCTCACGCGAGCCGCGATAAGTGAGTTCCGGTGGAAGCGGACGATCGAACGGAAGATCAAGCACGGGGACGCCGCCCTGCATCTGTTCGCTCCAGAATTGTTCCGCCTCGTTCTTGTCGGCCGAGGTTTCGTATTTGCGACGGCGCTCGACAAACTCGGCGAAGGGAACGGCTGGAGGCAGCATGGGCTCCGTCTTGGTGACGAACGACTGATAGAGCGCGGCCAACTCGTCGAGAAAGACCCAGTAGGACGGACCATTGCCGACCACGTGATGGAAGAAGAACGTGAGCAGGTGGCGTTGCGGCGCGACCTTGAGCAGGCAGCCATCCAGGAACGGTCCGCGCATGCCGATGGGGCTTTCGTTCTCCAACCGCTCCAGCGTGTCTTCGGCTTCGGCCTGCGCCTCCTTTTCCGGCAGGTCGGTGAAGTCGATGAAATCCAGCTCGAAGGGCTGGTGGGAGTGGAGTGTCTGCGTGCGACCATCGAACTCGATTGTGGTGCGCAGCGCGCCATGGCGATCAACCACGGCCTGAGCCGCGCGCAGGAGGCAATCGCGATCAAGATCGCCGGTAATAACGAGCGTGGTCGATTCGCGGTAGGCGCGTGCCGCGTCCTCATTCATGGAGCAGAGCAGCCACAGGCCCTGCTCCGCCTCGGGCAGCGGCAGCTCGACCTCGTCCGGCTCGCTCTTCTGCGCCATCAGGTCGGTGACGCGCTGGAGGCTTTCCATGACCTGCGCGGCGGGCACGCCGAAGTCCACGAAGCAGCCGATCTCATCGACGCCGATCGCCTTCAGGCGCGTGACGAGTTCGCCGCAGCTTTCCGGGGTGCCGATGAGGGACTTGCCGTTGAAATAATCGTTACAGGATTTGTCGGTTAGGTATTCCAGGTCCTCCTGGTCGACATCCATGGAGCCGATCTGGTTTTCGATCTTTTTCTGGCTGTTGTCGAGGTAGGAGCGCAGGTAGGCGCGGAGCGGGGCGCGGGCGACGTCACGGGCCTTCTCGACGGTTTCGTCGAGGTAGGTGAAGAGGAGCGTGGTGATGTGTCCGCCCGCCGGATCGAGACCGGCGGCGCGACGGCCTGCGCGGTAGGCGGCGATTTTCTCGGCCAGTTCGTCGACGGTCTGGTTCATGAGATAGCCGAGCACGTTGAGGCCGCGGCGGCCGGCATCGGCGTAGGATTCCTGGTGGATGCAGGTGGCCCAGATGGGCAGTTCGCGCTGGCGCGGAAGCGGGTGGAGCTGGACGGACAGCTTCTCGCCGTTGGGGGTGGGCATCTCGACGGTCTCGCCGCGCCAGAGTTTCTGGATGAGCTCGAGGTTCTTCGAGCAGATATCGCGGCGATCGGCGAAGGCTTCCGGCGCAAAGACGAAATCGTTCGGATGCCAGCCGGTGGCGATGGAGATGGCGATGCGGCCCTGCGAAAGATTGTCGGCCACAGACCATTCCTCGGCCACGCGCACCGGGTGATGCAGCGGGAGGACGACGCTGCCGCCGCGCAGTTGCAGCTTCTTCGTCACCGCGGCGAGCGAGCAGGCGAGCAGCGCGGAGTTGGGTGAGAATCCGCCCACGGCGTGGAAGTGGCGCTCCGGCAGCCAGGCAGCCGTGAAGCCGTGCTCGTCGCCGAACCTGGCGGCATCCTGCAAGAGCGTGTACTTGTCGTCGCGATAGGCGGCGTCGTAGTTGCCGAAGAAATAAAGGCTGTACTGCATCGGCCGGTCGGGCCGCACGATCGGTTGCGGCGCCGGCGTGGCGAGGGCGGGCGTGAGGACCGCCTTGATCTCTGGCATCGCCGGCTTGGGGATGAAATCGGCCGCGCGCAACTCCTCGAAGCTCTCGCGAAACAAGTCGACGATGTAGCTGAACTCCTCCTCGGTGTGCGCGGTGGAAAAGAAGCAGGGTCGGCCCTCGAAGATGTGCAGGCCCTTGAGGCGAAGATGGTAGAAGAGCAGGCTTGCGTACTTGAATTCCTGCTGGAAAACGAAGTAGATCATCGAGCGAAAGAAGGTCACCCGCATCGGGATCTGCTCGCGATCGCACCAGGCGTTGAGCTCGTCGGCAAACCGCGCGGTGCGCTCCGCAAGTTTTTCCTGCAGCGACGCGCCCTCCCGCTTGAGCCGCGTCAGCACGGAAAGTGCAGCGCGGATGGAAAGCGGATGGCGGACGTAGGTGCCGGCGAAGAAGGTCATGCCGACCTCGGGCGAGGAGTCGTCGCCGTACTGCCAGGCCCCGCCGTCGAGCGCGTCGAGATACTTCGCCTTGCCGCAGATCGCGCCGATCGGCACGCCGCCGCCGATGATCTTGCCGTAGGTGACCATGTCGGCCTCGATGCCGAAGTATTCCTGCGCGCCGCCGGGCGCGGTGCGGAAACCCGTGATCAGTTCGTCGAAAATGAGTGCCGTGCCCGACTCCGCGGTGATTTTGCGCACCTCTTGCAGAAACTCGCGTGGCTGGAGATCGGGCCGGCGCGCCTGCACCGGCTCAATGAGCACGGCGGCGAGCTCGTGCGCATGCGCGCGCAGCAGCTCCAGCGATTCGGGCGAGCCGTAGTCAAGCACGAGCACCTGGTCGACCGCGTGCTGCGGAATGCCGGGCGCGATGGGAACCGGCTTGCGCACGCCGTCGACCACGCTGGACCGCACCAGCACCTCGTCGTTGATGCCGTGATAGCCGCTGGTGGTGGCGATGCGGGTGCGGCCGGTGACCGTCCGCGCGAGCCGCACGGCGGCGAGGACCGCCTCCGAGCCGCTACTGGCAAAGGCCGCGCGTTCCTGCCGGGAAAATTCGCAGAGGAGCGCGGCGACCTTGCCCGCGATGGGCGATTGCGGCCCGACCTCCACGCCGTGGCCAATCTGATTGAGCATCGCGCGCGCGAGAAAATCAGGCGAGTGGCCGAAGAGATTCGTGCCGAAGCCCATAGTCAGGTCGATATACTCGTTGCCGTCGATATCCCAGAAGCGCGAGCCGCTGGAATGCTTGACCACGATGGGATAGACCATCTCCTTCCATTGCTGACGGAAGCCGGCGATGGTGCGCGGATCGGCGAGATGCTTGCGATGCTTCGCGGTATACGCCTTGGAGCGCGGCGTGCGCGCGTTGTAGGCGGCGATGAGATTGTCGAGATGCTCCTGCTGCAGCGGCGTAAGGCCGCCGCCGGGACTGCGGTCGATCGGCTTGTAGGGGCCAAAGGGGCGCACGGGCTGATCGGGTGCGGGCTTGGTCTTGTCGGGGACGTGGAAGGGGGGAAGTTGGTCGTGCGTCGGCGCGGTGCTGGACGGGGAAGCCTTTTGGGGAAGGTCCGTCGCCCGGAGGTCGACGGCTACCTTGTGGCCGGTGGCGCGCAGGAGGTCGAGCTGCTGGTTCATCAGCGCGAGTTGTTGTTTGACGACGCGATCGACGAATTCGTCGCCAGCGTTGTTTCCGTTGGCGGAGGCTTTCGGGGTTGTCGATCGTGTTGCGTTCGGCGGCTCCGTCGCCCGGAGGTCGACGGCTACCGGCGGAGTTTTGGCGCCGATGAACTTGTCGGCGGGGAGTTCGTTGTTCAGGTAGTCGGCAACGGCACCGATGCTGACGAGGCTTTCCATCAGTTGGCGGAAGGTGATCTTCACGCCGAACTTCTGGCGCAGCGACTGGCTGGCCTGGGTGAGGAGCAGCGAATCGAATCCGAGATCGAAGAAGGTGGCCGTCGCGTCAGCCGCGCCCAAGTCGCGGCCCGAGAGGTTGCGAATCACCGCGGTGACTTCGGCCTCGATCAGCGGCAGGCGGGAGGAGGTGGCGCTCATGAGTGCTTTCCGTTCATCGGCACGGCGCGCAAAACTTCGAGTTGCCGGGCCATGATTTGCATCTGTTCATCAATCAGCTTCTCCACCGCGGCGGCATCGGCGCGGACCGGTTTCTGCGGCGCGGAGACCGAGGCCAGGGGCTCGGCGGCCCGCACGGGTGGTACGGTGGTCGCGGCCATGCGCTCGATCCAGTAGGATTTTCGCTGGAAAGGATAGGTGGGCAGCGGGAGGCGGCGCGGCAGCATGTGCAGGGCGTCCCATTTCACCGGCACGCCCGCCTGCCAGAGCTGGCCGGTGGCGGGTAGCAGACCCTCCTCGGGCTTGCGACCGAGCGAGGGGATGGAGACCCGGGCGGACTGCCACGCGGCATGCTGGCGCGCGAGGGCGGAAAGCGTGTTGCCCGGGCCGACCTCCAGCAAGACGCGGCTGGTATCGACCAGCACGGCGCCGAGCGCGTCGGCGAAACGCACCGGCCGGCGCAACTGCGCGGACCAGTAGGTGGGCGAGGTCCATTCCTCGTCCGTGCCAAGCCGGCCGTGCAGGCTGGAGATGATCGGGATGGTGGGCGGTCGCCGCCGCACGCGCGCGACCTCCTCGCCGAACTCGGCCAGGATGGGATCCATCATTGCGGAATGAAACGCATGCGAGGTCTTGAGTTCGCGGCAGGCGGCGCCATCGGCGGTGAGCTTGTCACGAACCTGGGCCATGGCGTCAGGCGGACCCGAAATGACGCAACTGCGCGGGCCGTTGACCGAGGCGAGGCCGACAAAGGCGTTGAGATAGGGAGCGACTTCCGCCTCGGACAACGCCACCGCGAGCATCTGCCCCGGCGGCAGGCCTTGCATCATCCGGCCGCGCACGGCGAGCAGGTGAAGCGCATCCGGCAACGCGAACACGCCGCCCAGCACGGCGGCGACATACTCGCCCAGGCTGTGGCCGACCATGATCGCCGGCCGTACGCCGCGCGCCATCCACACCTGCGCCAGCGCGTACTCGATGACGAAAAGCGCCGGCTGGGTGAGCGAGGTTTGCGTGAGTTTTTCCTCGGCGGCAGGCGACGCGTCCGAGGGGAAGAGCACGTCGCGCAAATCGAGCTGGAGCTCGGGCCGGAGGAGCTCGCAACAGCGATCAACCTCCGCGTGGAAGATTTCGTCGCGGGCGTAAAGCTCGCGGCCCATGCCGGCCTGCTGCGCGCCCTGGCCGGGAAAGAGAAAGGCCACCGGAGGCGTGCGGCCCTGCGTGTCGACGGCGGGCGGGAGCTTGCCGCTCAGCCGCGTGACGGCCTCGCCGGGCGTCCGGGCCACGACGGTGCGGCGCAGGTTGAAGGCGCGGCGGCCGAGCTGGAGCGTTTGCGCGGCGGCTTCGAGATCGATTTGTGGATGCGCGTCGAGATGCTCGCGCAGGCGGTCGACGGCGGCGTCGAGCGCGGGCGCGGTCTTGGCGGAAAGGACGAGCAACTGGGGCGTGGCTTCCTGCGCGTTGGGCATCACGGCTGACGCCTGCTCGAGGATGACATGCGCATTGGTCCCGCCGACGCCGAAGGAACTGACGCCGGCGCGGCGCGGCGTTTCGCTGGGCGGCCAGGGCGTCCGCTTTGATGCGACGTAGAACGGCGAGTCAGCGAAATCGATGCGCGGGTTTGGCTGGTCGAAATGGAGCGTGGGCGGGATTTCGCCATGCTCCACGGCGAGCACGGCCTTGATCAAACCCGCCACGCCGGCCGCGGCCTCGAGATGGCCGATGTTGCCCTTGAGCGCGCCGAGGGCGCAGAACTGTTTTCGGTCCGTGCCGGAGCGGAACGCCTTGGTGAGTGCGGCGACCTCGATGGGATCGCCCAGCGCCGTGCCGGTGCCGTGGGCCTCGACATAGCCGATCGTTTCCGGCTCGACGCCCGCGAGCGCCTGCGCGGTGGCGATGGCCTCGTACTGGCCCTCGACGCTGGGCGCCATGTAACTGACCTTGCCGGAGCCGTCGTTGTTGACGGCGAAGCCGCGGATGATCGCGTGAATGAAATCGCCGTCGCGTTGCGCCTCGTCCGCGCGCTTCAAAACGACGAGGCCAACGCCGTCGCCGAAGATCGTGCCATCCGCGGCAGCGTCGAACGGGCGGCAATGGCCATCGCGCGAGACGATGCTGCCTTCCTCGTAAAGATAGCCGCGCTTCTGCGGGAACGTGACCGAGACGCCGCCGGCGAGGGCAAGATCGCACTGGAAGGTGAGCAGGCTTTGCGCGGCCTGGCAGACGGCGACGAGCGAGGTGGAGCACGCGGACTGCACCGCGACGCTGGGGCCGCGCAGGTTTAGTTTGTACGAGAGGCGCGTAGCGAGGAAATCCTTGTCGTTGCCGAGCAGCGCGGGGTGCGCGCCCATCTGCTGCGAGGCGAGATACTCGGCGAGGAAAGACGGGTTCGAGGCGAGATTGTGGAGCAGGTAGGTGTTCTGGCTGCAGCCGGCGAACACGCCGATGAGTCCGGGAAATTGCGCGGGATCGCAGCCCGCATTTTCGAGGGCTTCCCACGCGGTCTCGAGCAGCAGGCGGTGCTGCGGATCGGTGTACTGTGCCTCGCGCGGCTGGAAGCCGAAGAACTCCGCGTCGAAGAGATCGACGCCGCCGATGATGGCGCGGGCGGGGACGTAGCCAGGGGTTTCGCGCAGCTCGCGCGGCGCGTCGAGTTCCTCGGCGGAGAAGCGGGAGATCGACTCGACGCCGTCGCGGATGTTTTGCCAGAAGGCGGCAAGGTCCGGCGCGCCGGGGAAACGGCCCGCCAGGCCGATGATCGCGATGCCTTCCGCGGGAGCCGGCGTGCTCATGCGGCACGGCCTCGGGCGAGCACGGAGCGCTGACGCTGCGCGCGGGCGGCAATGCGGTCCGCGGCCCCGCCGCCTTCCGGCACGGCGCCGAGATGCGCGGCGAGCTGGCGAATGGTGGGAAACTGGAAGAGATCGGTGATGGGAAGCGTGCGACGCAGCTCGCGCTCGAGATCGCGATGGAGCGCGGTGAGCAGGAGCGAGTCGCCGCCGATGTCGAAGAAATTGTCGTCGATGCCGACGAGATCGCGGCGCAGGGTGGATTTCCAGAGACGCGCGAGCACATTTTCCATTTCGCTGTGCGGCGCGGTGAAGGCGGCGGCGAGATGCGCGCGGTCGGTGCCGGGCGCGGGCAGCGCCGCGCGGTCGAGCTTGCCGTTGAGGGTGAGCGGGAAGGCGGGCAGGAAGACGAAGGCGGCGGGCACCATGTAGCCGGGCATCGATTGGGCGAGATGGGTGCGCAGCGCCTCGACGGTGGGCGCGGCGCCGGCGTGCGCAACGACGTAGGCGACGAGGCGCGGATCGGCACCGTTTTCCGCGCGAGCGAGGACGGCGCATTCGCGCACGGCATCGTGGCGCGCGAGCACCGATTCGATCTCGCTGAGCTCGATGCGGAAGCCGCGGATCTTGACCTGGTGATCGCGCCGGCCGAGGTAATCGAGCGTGCCGTCTGGGCGCTCGCGGGCGAGGTCGCCGCTGGTGTAGAGCCAGCCGGGGTCGCCGGTCTCGAAGGGGTTGGCGATGAAACGTTGCGCGGTGAGATCGGGGCGGTTGAGGTAGCCGCGCGCAACACCGGCGCCGCCGACCCACATTTCGCCCACTTCGCCCGCAGGCACGCGCTGGCCGTGCTCGTCGACAAGGTAGACACGGAGGTCGGCAAGCGGGCGGCCGATGTTGCTGCCGCCAGAATCGAGCTGCGCGCGCGTGATCGGCTGATGGGTAACGTGCACGGTGGTCTCGGTGATGCCGTACATGTTGACGAGCTGCGGGTGCGTCTCGCCATGGCGGTCGAACCACGGGCGGAGGCTTTGGAATTCGAGGGCCTCACCTCCGAAGATGACGTAGCGGAGATCCCGCAGCGGCTGGGCGGCGAGCGCGTCGGCATGGATGAGCTGCCGGAAGGCGCTGGGGGTCTGGTTGAGCACGGTGACCGATTCGCGCACGAGCAGCGCATGGAAATCGGTGGCGGACCGGCTGACTTCGTAGGGCACGATGACAAGACGGCCGCCGTAGAGCAGCGCGCCGAAGATTTCCCAGACGGAGAAGTCGAACGCGCTGGAATGGAAAAGGGTCCAGACATCGCCCGACCCGAAATGGAAGAGCGGCTCCGTGACGCCGAAGAGGCGGCGGACGTTTTCCTGCATGACGAGGCAGCCCTTGGGCTGGCCGGTCGAGCCGGAGGTGTAGATGACGTAGGCGAGGGCGTCCGGCTGGGCGTGGTCGCGCAGATTGGCATCGCTGGCCGCGGCGAGTTCACCGGAGGCTTGGTCCAAAGAGATGACGTTGGCGGCGATGCCAGCGAAGCGATGGGCGCGGGTGGAGTCGGTCAGGATGATTGGCGCGGCGGCGTCCTGCACCTGGAAGCGCAGGCGGTCGTCGGGGCAGGCGAGGTCGAGCGGGAGATACGCGCCACCAGCCTTGAGCGTGGCGAGGATGGCCACGATCAGGTCAAAGGAGCGGTCCAGGTGGATGCCGACGAGCGTTTCTGCGGTGACGCCCTGCCCGCGCAAGTGAGAGGCGAGGCGATTGGCGCGGGCGTTGAGCTGGCCATAGGAAAGCGAATGGCCATTCCAGGTGAGCGCTAGGGCGTCAGGCTGAACCTTGGCCATCTGCTCGAAGCGGGCGGCGAGGGATTGCCCCGGGGCAAAAGGCTCGGCACCAACGTTGGAATAGGCTTTCATTGCAGGTACTTAGCTCGCTTAATATCGGTTTCTGCTGAAATCAGGGGGAGAAACGGTGCAACCTTCCGGCCTTGAGGCATGATGCTCCCTCGACCTACTCTTGTCCATTTATCGGATTGAAATGAAACACGTGGAGCGGGATTTCATCACGATCGCTCTTGTGGCGATCACCGGCGCGAGCGCCGCTTTGCCTCGACTGGAGCTCCGCCTCTCCGCGGAGGATCGCGTCCGCGCAGAGCGCTTCCGGCGGCCGGAGGATCGCGCGCGCTTCGTCCTCGGCCGAGCCTTGCTGGCCCACCTGCTTGCGGAGGAGCTGGATTACCGGCCCGAGGTGCTCGATCTGGCCCTGACGGAACAGGGCCGGCCGTTCCTCGTTCCCCTTCCCGATGTAAGCTTCAGCATCTCGCACGCGGGGGAGTGGGTGGGAGTAGCCTTGGCGGTCGGAGCAAAGGTGGGCTTCGACATCGAGTCACTGGACCGGCGTGTCGATCTCAATCCGCTGGCGGAACGGGTTTTCAACGAGGGCGATCTTCTCCAGTTTCACGCCTTGCCGGCGGAGGCCAAAAGCCGCGCTTTTTTCCGCGCCTGGACGGGGAAAGAGGCGGTACTCAAGGCGACAGGACTTGGTCT
>CAJCIA010000095.1 GCA_903970275.1 Betaproteobacteria bacterium | reverse complement strand
TCGATTATTTTGTCGAGAAGCACATGCGCACCCACGGCCGTCCCCTGCGGGGCTGCCTGCCCCGCGACATCCTCGACAACATTCTCGATGTCTGCCGCTACAAGCAGATCGAACCGACGGTCACCGCCGAGATGCTCGACGACGCGGCCGAGGCCTACTTCGTCAAGTTCGACGACAAGAGCTATTAGCTGGAGCGGCGGTCCATGACCGTCGGGCAGCACGCCTTGATGTCCGCCGGCGGTCATAGACCGCCGCTACAGAAGGCATCTCGTTCCCAAATCACTTGGCCGAGGCGAGGCGCCTCGGTGGTAGCCGGCGCTCTCCGAGCGCTGGAGGCCGCAGCCGCGGCCGGAATGCAGGCGACTGGATGCACTTCACCAAAGTCCAAGGTTTTCAGGTTCTCCGCCTTTCCTTAGCATG
This sequence comes from Betaproteobacteria bacterium, assembly GCA_903970275.1. GTDB lineage: Bacteria > Verrucomicrobiota > Verrucomicrobiia > Methylacidiphilales > UBA1321 > JABDGH01. The sequence goes on along the minus strand of CAJCIA010000095.1, from coordinate 2,654 downwards.
CCGGCTTGAACGCGACCGCCTTGCCTGGCTTCTGGAAGCCCGCGCTCGTGCTGCTGGCGCTCACGTTGCTGCTGGCCCTGCCGCAGGCGGCGCTGCTGCCACTGCTGGATCGCGATGAGCCGCGCTTTGCGGAGGCCTCGCGCGAGATGCTTGGGTCGCACAACTTCGTCGTTCCCACGTTCAACTTCGCCCCGCGCTATGCCAAGCCGCCGCTCATTTACTGGTGCATGGCCGCGTCCTACGAAATCTTTGGCGAAAACGCCTTCGCCGCGCGGCTGCCCTCGCTGCTGGCTGTGGCGGGGACGGCGGTGCTGTTGCTGCGTTGGGGCCGGGCGTTGGGCTCGCAGGCCGCCGGGCTGATCGCAGCGCTGGCCTACTCGCTCTGTCTGCAGGTGATGCAGCAGGGACGTGTGGCGACCGCGGATGCGCTGCTCATCTTTTTCATGACGCTGACTGGATTTGCCGGCTGGCGCATGCTCGATCTCGTGCGCACGGGCAACGGCTCGTGGAACCTGTGGGGCATCATTCTGGCCGTCGGTTTTGGCGGCGGTTTTCTGGCCAAGGGACCGGAGGCGCTGCTGCCCATCGTGCCGCTGCTTGTGAGCGCGCGCTGGATGGGCTGGCGGGGCATCGCCTCGTTCCTCCTCATCCTCGCTCTAGGGCTGCTGATCGTCGCCGCGTGGGCGGTGCCGGCCTTCATCCAGACGCACGGTGACTACTGGCGCGAGGGTCTCGGTCACGACGTGGGCGACCGCATGGTGACCGGCTTTCAGGGTCACGGGGCGTCGACCTTCGGGCTCTATTTACTCGGCGTGCCGCTTTACCTGCTCACGTTCTGGATCAGCGCGCTGCCGTGGTCGCCACTGCTTCTCCTGCGCGCCCGCGCCCTGCGCCTTATCGCGCCGCCGCAGGATTGGACGGACTGCTACCTCTTCGGCAATGCAGCGCTCGTCTTTTTCGTGTTCTCGCTGATGGTGACGAAGCTGCCGCACTACACGCTGCCGGCCTTTCCGTTCCTCGCCTTGCTTTTCGGTCGGCGCTGGATGGCGGCGGGTCTGTCGCCTGCGCTGCCGCTGCGCACGATGCTGGTTTTCGGGATGATCGTCACCATGGCCACGCTCGTCGTGGTCCCGTGGCTGCTGGCGCATGGCGGGAATCCCTCGCCCGTCGGCGATCTCGTGCGCCAGGCGCGCGGGGATCTGCAGCCCGGCACGCGCGTAGTCACGGTCGACTTCGCGGAACCGAATACCGTGTGGGAAATGCGGCGCGTGGTCCTGCTGCCGGTGGATCAAATCGCGCCCGACGCCGCGGGAGATTTCCTTGCCCGCCCGGGTTCACGCGCGGTGATCATGACCCGCGCGGCGTGGCTGAAAGCCGGCCTCGACGACACCGGGCTGAAGGTCTACGAAGCGCACGGGTTTAGCGCCGCGCGGCCTGTTGCTTTTCACGGCTGGCCGCGGCTGGTTCCGCTTGATCTCGTGCTGGTGATCACCACGCAGCCGAGCCTGCTGACCCGGAACGGAAACTAGAACCGGCGCGGGCGGGTTGGTTCCCAGACCGTGACGTTGAAGCGATCGCCGGCGCGATGCTCCTTTTCGATCTCCGAGTTCTCCAGCCGATAGCGCGCGAGTTCCTCCGCCTCGTACTCATCGCGCACGCGCGGAGCGAGGATGCAGGTGAAGTAGTAAATCCAAAATCCGTACCCGGCGATCAGGTACATCCAGACGCCGGCGATGGAAAGCAGGCCGATGACGGAATCGGTATCCTGCGGCTGGCCGAGGCTGCGCGAAAGAACGAGGATGCCAACCAGCGCGAGCAGCAGCGCGACATGGAGCAGGTGCGTGAGGATGCGCAGGATGCCCTCTGCCCGGCGGTTGGCGCGCAGGTTGAGCCAGCCCAGCTTGCGTTCCCATTCCCACTCCGGGAAAAGCCGCGCCAGCAGCAGATCGCCGTTGCGCCAAAACCAGAGCGTGCCGAGCACGAGGACCAGCGGGCCGCCAACCTGCAGGCATTCGCCCGCGGTGGGAACAAGGAGCGCGGCGGCCATGACGGCCCTACTTTACCACAAGCTGGCCGGTCCCGCGCATCTTCTGGCGCCGGGGCAGGGGAATGCGGATTTTTCTTCCGCGCCTACTCGATCCAGTCGAGCAGATTAAAATTCGTGGCGACCATGATCATCAGCAGGGTGATGACCAGGAACACAACGGTGATCAGCCCGGCCAGCGCGGCGGCAGCCACGTGAAAGGGCATGGTGTGCGGCTTGATCAACAGCTGAAACGCGGCGCGAGCCTGCGCCCGCACGTCTTCAATCGGCGTGTGGTGAAGGGGAGCCGGGGCGGGTTGCGCGTCCATGTTTCTTTTCTAGGCGGCCAAGGGGCGGGTGGGCAATCGGGAAGTGGGAGTTCTGGAGCGGCGCTCCATGAGCGCCGGCCTTTCCCGTGCAGGAGCGGGCCGGCCTTTGAGGAAAGATCACAAGTCCGGCCCCGCCGCTGGCGGCGACATCGCCGGCTACCTCAGAGCTTGGCCGGAGCGTGGGCGTCTTGGATGATACGGATAGCTGGCCGCGTTGCTCTTTGAACGAGCCTCAACTGTAGCGGCGGTTTATGACCGCCGAGGCAAGGCGAACATCTTTCGCTTTTCCGTCGGCGGTCATA
>CAJCIA010000094.1 GCA_903970275.1 Betaproteobacteria bacterium | reverse complement strand
GCGGTTAAGGCGTCGGCCGCGGCTTTCTCCCGCGCAGCCTGCACGCGCGCTTTTTCCTGCGCGAGGGCGAGTCGGTTCTGCTGATCGGCGGCTTTCTGCGCGGCGATGGCCTGGGCAGCTTTGACAGGATCGTAGCTGAATCGCTTCTGGACGTCGGGACTCAGCGTGCTGAGCGGGATTTTGCCGCCGCCGTCGTCGTGGAGGATGGTAACGTAAGCGGCGTCATGGGACAGGACCTTGACGTTCTTGTACGTCTCGCCCGTAGTGGTCGTCCAATCCTCAGCGCGAAGCGGAAGCAGGAGAAGCCCCAGCGCGAGGAACAGGAAAACGGCTTTCATGACGGAACCAGTAGGTAATGTCGCCTACCGTTCGGGGGCGTCAAGGGCGTCGCGGGGCGCGACACGCCTCGCGCGGCGGGCCGGGGATTAACGGTGAGGCGAATCAATCGAGGCGATGCGTCGTAGCTCTCGTTCGTGGCTGGACTTCCTCCGCATGGTTTGAAGTCGCACACCCAGCAGGCACATCACAATGCCCGCGGCCAGTCCAAGCGAGAAACTGCGCGGGTTGAAGTGCGCCGGCTGAGCCGGACCCGGCAGGGGGCTGGCGCCATAGACCCAGAGCCGGAGGTTGCGCACAGAGAGAACGCCGGTGCCGGAGGACTTCACGCCCATCTCGGCGATAAATTGATTCGGCGTCTGGCCGCCCGTCGCCGGGGGCATATTGCAGTCGAGCGTGAAGGGTTGCCAGTCGTGCGTGCCCGTCCAGTTCTTGTTTCCATCGGGCGTCGAGGCCACGCCGACCGTTCCCGCGTAGTTCGAGTTCGCCACGCCCATGGTGAGCGAGACGTGGCCCACAATGTTCTCCCAGCGGACCTCGCCCGTGACCATATAGTGACGCGACGAACTGCTCGGTTCGGTGAAGGCGAGCAAATCCGCGTTCACCGTGTCGATGTTGGTCTTGAAGACCTGGACGCCGTCGGGACCTGCCTGCACTTGCGACTTCACGCCGTTATTCTGGAAATGGATGGTGGAGGGTCCCGCCACGATCCGCGGCACGGTGTGCCACTGTCCATTGTGGGCGTCGCCATCGCCGTCGTCCCATCCGATCTCGTAAGCCGCCAAGGGCACGTCCGCCGCCCGCGCCGCCGCGGTCAGGCCGGCTAGCAGGGCAAGGCAGAGCCATTTCGTTTTTGCGCGCATAGGTTTCTTCATAAAGCCTCAGGTCTGGGATTTTCGGTACGCCGCCAGGATTTTCTTGAAGGCGGCCGGGTCCAGTTTTCCCTCGGCATAAAAGGCGCGGAGCTGGCGCTCGAAATCATCGCGAAGCTGCAGGTCCTCGAAGACCGTTACTTTTGCGATCAGGCGGTCGAGGCGGAGACGAACGGTGGGGTAACTGACGCCGTAGGCGGTCGCCAAATCCTTGAGTGAGCCTGACAGGAGAACGAAACGCTTCAGGAAGGCGATGTCTTCCTCGTCCAGGAGTTCAATCCAAGAGGTGCGCATGGGCCGTTCCGACATAAAACATAGAAAAGATGCGCTTCTTGATAAATAAAACAAAGATTTTATTTATTTTATTCAGGAAATCGTCGGCGGTGTTCTATTTGCTGGGCATTCTATTCGAGTCGGCTCCGTCGCCCGGAGGTCGACGGCTACCGGTCGAAGGTAGGTGGCGACGAGGGAGGCCGCCGCTGACGCACGAAGCCCTCGAGATGCCAAACCCGGGGGTGCACCCCCATGCCCGCACCCGGGTTTGGCAACTCGAAGGCTCCGTTCATTCCATGCGTCAGGCCTTGGCGGGAGCGATGGTGTAGACCGGCTCCAGTTTCAACTGCGGGGAAATCTCGTTGTAGGCGAAAATCTTGAGGGCGCGGAAGCTGTCCTCGAAGAATTTCTTCAGGCCGATGCGGATGGCGGGCGCGCAGAGGAGCGTGGGCGAGCGGCCGCTGCCGGACATCGACTGGATGCCCTTCTTGAGCTCGGCGTGGATGTGGCCGGCCAGCGTGGGATCGAGGACGAGGACCACTTCCTGCGGATTTTGGCGGACGCTTTCGATCACGCGCTGCTCGATTTCGGGATGGAGCGTGATGACCTTGATGCGGCCGTCGTTGCAGTCGAGCTGGCGGCCGATCTCGAGATGCAGCGCGCGGCGGCAGGCTTCGCTCAGCTCGTCGACGTTCTTGGTGTAGGGATACTGGTCGCAGAGGCGCTCGAGGATGACGGAGAGCTCGCGGACGGAGACGCCCTCGCGCAGCAGGTTTTGCATGATGCGCTGGACGAGGCCGGTGCTGATCTGGAGCGCGCCGAGCTCGTTGATGACGGCGGCGTTGGTGTCCTTGAGGCGGTTCAGAAGTTCCTGCACGTCCTGGCGGGTGATCATGTCGGCGACGTGGCGCTTCAGCATCTCGCTCAGGTGGGTGACCATGACGGTGAGCGGGTCGATGACGACGTAGCCGGCGCGTTCGGCTTCCTTGCGCGAGGTTTCGGGAATCCAAAGCGCGGGCATGCCGAAGGCTGGCTCGATCGTCTCGCGGCCACGAATCGTGGCGCGGCCGTTGCCGACGCCCATGGCCATGAGCTGATTGCAGAAGACCTCGCCGTGGGTGAGCGGGTGGCCACGCAGGAGCAGCTGGTACTTGTGTGCGCTAAGCGAGCTTTGGTCCCGGATGGTGATGGGCGGGATCATGATGCCCATCTCCTGCGAAAGCGTGCGGCGCAGTGCGAGCACGCGGTCGAGCAGGTTCTGCATGTTGCCCTGGACGAGCGGCAGCAGGCCAAGGCCGATCTCGAGGGTGAGGACTTCGCCGGGCTTGGGGATGAAGGTGGCCGGTTCGCCGGCTTTGCCGTCCTTGCCCGCGGCGGCGGCGACCTTGCCCGTGGCGTTGACGCCGCCGGCGGCTGCCTTCTCCTCGGGATGCGGCAGCAGGCGCGCGACACCGCAGAAGACGGCGCCCATGACGAGTAGCACGAGCTTGGGAAAACCGGGGACGAGGACGAGCACCCAGAGCATGAAGCCGGTCATCATCACCGTGCGGCGGTTGCTCAGGAGCTGGCCGAGGAACTCGTCGCCCAGGCCGGATTCGGAGCCGGAGCGGGTGACGAGGATACCGGCCGCAGCGGAGATGAGGAGGGCGGGGATCTGCGAGACGAGGCCGTCACCGACGCTGAGAAGCGAGAAGCGCTGCACCGATTCCTGGGCGCTGAGGTTCATCTGCATGATGCCGATGACGAAGCCGCCGATGAGGTTGATGCCGGTGATGAGGATGCCGGCCATGGCGTCGCCGCGCACGAACTTGCTCGCGCCGTCCATCGCTCCGTAGAAGTCGGCCTCGCGCTCGATGGCGCGGCGGCGGTCGCGCGCCTCGCGTTCGCTGATGATGCCGGCGTTGAGGTCGGCATCGATGCTCATCTGCTTGCCGGGCATGGCGTCGAGGGTGAAGCGCGCGGAAACTTCCGCGACGCGGCCCGCGCCCTTGGTGATGACGATGAAATTGATGATCGTCAGGATGATGAAGATGACCAGGCCGATGACGAAGTTGCCCTGGACGACGAACTGGCCGAAGGCGCTGATGAGGTTGCCCGCGTCGCCCTGGGTGAGGATGGCGCGGGTGGTGGCGATGTTGAGGCCGAGGCGGAAGAGCGTGACGAAGAGCAGCAGGGTGGGGAAGACGCTGAAGTCGGTCGGCTTCTTGATGCTCGAGATGAGCATGATGATGAGCACGGCGAGCGCGATGCTGAAGGAGAGCAGGCCGTCGATGACCCAGGTGGGCAGCGGCAGCACAAGGATGAAGACAATGGCCAGCATGCCGAGCGAGAAGAGCATGTTGCCCCGCTTCATGATGGTGCTGAGTTGGAAGCCGCCTTTCTTGTTCATCAGTCGTTCTCCGTGTTCCAGATTTCAGGGTCGTCCAGCGTGCCGAGCGGCGTGGCGGGACGGGTTTCAAACGATTCGCCGGGGCGGAAGCCCTGGCGATAAAGCAACGCGAGGATGGCGGCGACAGCCTGATAAAAGATCGCGGGAATGGGCTGACCGACGCGGCCGTACTTATAGAGTCCCTGCGCCAGCGGCACGTCGCGCTTCACCGCGATGCGCAAGTCGTAGGCGCGTTCCTTGATGCGCAGCGCGTTGCCGCGAATGCCCCGGGCCACGACGATGGGCGCGTCGGTCTCGCCCTTCTTGTAGCGCAGCGCCACGGCGTAGTGGGTCGGGTTGACGACCACCACGGTGGCGTCCTTCATGTCCTCAAGCTGGCGTCGCAGGGAAAACTTGCGGCCCATGAGGCGGCGCTTCTTCATCACCTCGGGCGACATTTCCTGGGAGCGGCGCTCCTCCTTCACTTCCTCGAAGGTCATGCGGTTATCGTGATTGAATTTCCAGCGCTGCCAGAGCAAGTCGGCGCCGGCGAGCACGGCCAGGACCATGACGATGTGCCAGCCAAGCGACCAGGCGATGCCGGTGTACATGTCACCGAGCTCGTGCAGGTTCACCGGCCGCGCGAAGACGGGATAATCCTGCACCTGCTTGAGCGCCATCCAGGTGAAGAGGCAGACGATGATCAGCTTGATCACGTTCTGGCCGGACTGGGTGAGCTTGTTGAGCGAGAAAAGATTCTGCACGCCGTTGACCGGGTTGAGCTTTTCCAGCTTGAGCGTGAGCGCCTCGTCGGAGATGGAGAGGCCGACCTGCGCGATCTGCGTGACGAAGACGGCGAGCGCGATGGCGCCGACGAAGAGACCGAGATACAGCCAGAGCGGACTGGAGAAGAGCGAGCCGACCGTTTGCGCCTTGAAGGAGAAGGTGGTGTCGCCCATCTCGAAGAAGGAGCGCTGCATGATCTGGCGCAGGTAGCCGATGGCAGTGGCGCCGCCGGAAAGCATGAGCACGAGGCCGACGCCGAGGATGGTCGCGGTGGAGACGTCGCTGGAGCGGGCCACGCTGCCCTGCTCGCGCAACTGGCCGCGCCGCTTGTCGGACAACTCGAACTTTTTTTCGCCCGTGCTCTCGCTCATGACATGATCCGGAAGTAGTCCGCGGCGGCGGGCAGCAGGCGCTCCATCCCGAAGCGCGTGAGGAGAAGAAGAAGCGGAAGAAGAAAGACCACGCCGCCGCCGCCCACCATGACGCGGATGACGAACGCCTCCCCAAAAACGTTGAGGCCCTGCACGGAGCGCGAGAGAAAGCCAAGCGCGAGCGTGACGATGAAGATGAGCATCGCGATGGGCGCGGCGATGAGCAGGCCGGCCTCAAAGAGCTCGCTGCAGAGCTTGACCATGAGCTCGAGCGACGCGCCGGTGACCGCGACCGCGCCGAGTGGCAGGACGCGGAACGACTGCTCGATGCCGACGAGAATGGCGGAGAGATAATCGGACACCCAGAAGTAGCCGAGCGCGACAACCATGAGCACGCGGCCCATCACGCCGCCGCTGAGGCCGGGGAGCTGCGGGTTGAGCTGTTGCGCGGCGGAGAGCGAAAGATCGTTGTCCATGAGCGAGCCGCCGACCTGCACCGCGCTGATCACCAGGCGCGTGACGAAGCCGAGGCCGAGGCCGAAGATGAATTCCAGGGTCAGCCCGCAGGCGATCCCGACGTAGCTGAAGTCGACCGCGGGTGGGCGCGACACAAGCGGCGTCATGAAGCAGGCCAGCCAGACAATGAGCGCCACACGCACAAGCTTGGGCACGTCGAGATCCAACACGCCGGGCGCGAGCAGGAAGAAGCCGGTCAGCCGCGCGGCCAGCAGCCAGAAGACGACGATGTTGAGGATCGAGATCATGGCGTGAAGGTGCCGGCGCGCTGCAGGAGCAATTCGAAAAGCGCGCCGAGCTGCTCGAGCATCCACGGCGCCATCAGCCAGAGGCAGAACGCGCAGGCCAGCAGCTTGGGCACGAAGGACAGGGTCTGCTCCTGGATCGAGGTGACCGTCTGGAGCAGGCTGACGACGGTGCCGACAATGAGCGCGGTGAGCACGATCGGCGCGGCGACCATGAGGCCGGTGGTCAGGCAGAGCTTGATGATTTCGTGCAGGGAATCCATGGCGCGGCGATCAGGAAAAGCTCTGCACGATCGAGTGGACGACGAGGGTCCAGCCGTCCACGAGGACGAAGACCATGACTTTGAGCGGCAGCGAAACGATCGGCGGCGGCAGCATCATCATGCCCATCGACATGAGGATGGAGGCCACGACCATGTCGATGACGAGGAAAGGCAGCAGCACGAGCATGCCCATCTGGAAGCCGGTCTTCAGCTCGCTGAGCATGTAGGCCGGGATGACGATGGCGGCGGAAAGTTGCTGGGCCGATTCCACCTTGGGCGGCGGCTGCGACATCGACATGAAGAGCGCGAGATCCTTCGGCCGCGTGTACTTGAGCATGAAGCTCTTCATCGTCTCGAGCGAGCGGTCGAGCGCGACCTGCGTGGTGATTGTCCCAGCCTGCATGGGATCGATCGCCTCCTTTTTGATCGTGTTGAAGGTGGGCGCCATGATGAAGAAGGTGATGAAGAGCGCGAGCGAGAGCATGATCTGGTTGCTCGGCTGCTGGAGCGACAGGCCGCTCTTCAGGAACGAGAGCACGACGATGACGCGCACGAAGGAGGTCATCATGATGAGCAGCGAGGGCGCGACGCTCAGCACCGTGAAGAGGATGAGCACCTGCAGATTGACGCTCAGGTTCGCGTTGCCGCCCGGGCCGTTCTGGATGGAGATCTGCACCTGGGGATTTGAAGTGGCTGCGGCGGCGGGCACGGATTCCTGGGCGTGCGCCAGTTCGGGGAGCAGGAACGCGCCGGCGACAAGGAGGGCAAGGATGGCGAGTAGCTTGCGGAAAGTCGGTTTGGGGAAAGCCGTTGCGCATCGAGGGGAGATCAGGGTTCGGGGTTCGTCGAAGATCGCGTGGCGACTGCATGGGGTGGAGACTGGCATCTTTTTCACGCGACCCGCGTCGGGCCGACGCGGGCTACCGGGGAGCGGCGCGATCGGCGTCGGTTGCACGCATAGCGGTAGCCGGCGTCGGCCCGACGCCGGTGCGCGCCTTGGCGTGTTGCTCGAGTGACTAAGGCTTTCCTGCGCGCATCGAGGGGAGATCAGGGTCCGGGGTTCGTCGAAGATCGCGTGGCGACTGCATGGGGTGGAGACCGGCATCTTTTCCACGCGACCCGCGTCGGGCCGACGCGGGCTACCGGGGAGCGGCGCGATCGGCGTCGGTTGCACGCACAGCGGTAGCGGGCTCTTGTGTCCGATCTTTTCCTGGGAGCAGAGCGCGTTCATTTCAGGTCGGCCTCGGAAAGGATCGACTCGAAGCTCACGGCGGGCGTGCGTGGCGTGTCGAGTTCGGCGGGGCTGGCCACTGCGGCCGGCTTTTTCGCCACGGGCTGCCAGCTCACGCCGCCGCCCACGGTGTAGGCGAGGAGGAAGCTCTGG
>CAJCIA010000093.1 GCA_903970275.1 Betaproteobacteria bacterium | reverse complement strand
ACTCGGCGGTCATAGACCGCCGCTACAGCGGAGGTTTAGCTCGCGGGAAGGGAGGACGTGCGGTCGAGCACGGCGCGGATGGTAACGAGGACATTCTCCGGCGCATAGGGCTTGGCGATGAAGCGCGTGTCGTGCAAGTGCTCTTTCACCTCGGTGTCCGCGTAACCGCTGCCGAGAACGCACTTCAAGCCCGGGCGCAGGCGCTGCAGAATCTCGCTCAGGTCGTAGCCGCTCAGAGTGGGCAGGCCGAGGTCGGAAAAGAGCAGCTGGATTTCGTCGCGATGCTGGCCGTAGAGCGCGAGGGCCTCCTCGGCATTGGCGGCGGTGAGGACGTGGTAGCCCTCCGCCTCGAGCATGATCCGCAGGAAGGAAAGCACCTCCGGCTCGTCATCGACCACGAGCAGCGTCTCGTGGCCGCGGGTGTCCCGGGGCGCCGCCGCCGGCGGCCGCACCTGCGGATGGGCCTCCTCAGTGATGAGAGGGAAGTAGAGCTCCACAGAGGTCCCCTTCCCCACCTCGGATCGGATATCGATCGTTCCATTGTGCATCTGCATGACGCCGTAAACCACGGGCATGCCAAGGCCGGTGCCCTTGCCCTTGGCCTTGGTGGTGAAGAAAGGCTCGAAGATGCGGCGGCGTGTTTCCTCCGTCATGCCGGTGCCGTTGTCGGAAACCTGCAGGTAGGCGTATTCGCGCATGGGCAGTCCCTGCAAGCACGGCACGGTGGCGGGCTCGTTGATGCGGCCGGTGGAGACGACGATGCGACCGCCGTGCGGCAGGGCGTCCCGCGCATTGGTGATCAGATTGACGAGAATGCGCTCGACCTGGCCGGAATCGAGGAGGAGCGGCGGGAGTGACTGGTCGAGCGCCGTTTCCAGCTGAATGCGGGGGCCGAGCGGCGCGCGCATCATCTCCACCGCTTCGCGCACAAGCGCGCTGAAATCGTTCAGGTTAAAAACGCCGCCGCTCTGCCGGGCAAAGGCTAGCATCTCCCTAACCAGGTCCGATCCGCGGACGGCGGCGTGGTCGATGATGGCGGAGATTTCCCGCACGCGCTCGGGGGTTTCGCACTCGCGCTCCAACAGCGAGGCGTGGCCCTTGATGATGGTGAGGATGTTGTTGAAGTCGTGAGCGATTCCGCCGGCCAGGGTGCCGACGCTTTCGAGCTTCTGCGCCTGCTGCAGGCGTTTTTCCATCTCGCGATTGCGCTCGCGCTGCTCGACCTCCTGGATGGAGCGGCGCACGGCGGTGGGCAGGCGCGAGAGCTGCCCCTTCAGCACGTAGTCGGTCGCGCCGTTGCGCAGCGACTCGATGGCGATTTCCTCGCCGATGGTACCGGAGACAAAGATGAACGGCGTCTCGGGCGCATATTCGTGCGCCAGGGCCAGCGCCTGCAGGCCGGAAAAACCGGGCAGCGAGCAGTCGGCCAGGATCAGATCGTGCTCGCCGGAGCGCAGCGTCTCGATGAACTCAGCGCGCGTCTCGCGCCGCTTGATTTCACAATCAATACCATCCCCCGAGAGAATGCGGCGTACGATTTCCGAATCGTCCACCGAGTCTTCCACGTGAAGAATGCGCAGTTTCATGCTTATGCGATTACCCCGGTTTTATGTCCCACGGGCCGAAAAGCGCATTGCACGGACTCAACATGAATCATAGCAACGGACTCGTGCGACATGGTGATTACACTATTGCTCGGTCTGAAAGCTCGCGAACCTAAGTAAAAATTAGTTGAGCCGGTTTAAAGAAAAGCCATCCAACTCGCTTAGATTATGTGTGATACACGTTCGGCTGAGATAAACTGCACGTCAAGAAGTGAGATTGAATTGCGGTGTAAAAATCTCCCGTTTGGAACTCTCTTTGCCTGAACCCGTCTCGGCTACCTGACCCGGGCGCAAGGACCAAACCTGCGCAGATGGCCGGCATCGGGCCGGCGAACGGCAGCAGCGGCGAAATCGATTCCAAAAGACAGAAGCGATCCGCTCGCGTTGCCCGCTGCGGGATCGGGAATGCGGATCATGCAAAGCAGTGTTCGCCCTGCGCAAATTGCGTTGAGCGGCCCAGCTGCATTTCGCGAGTTCGAGAGTAGCCCACGAGGCTCCGAGCGCCGTGGCATATGGCATGCAAGTAAGAGCATCAACAAACAACATCATGAAAAAACTTACCTTCTCTACTTTATTGCTCATTGCCACTGTGGCCACATCGACCGTCTTTGCCCAAGCCAGCGGCGGCGCGGGCGGGGCCGGTGGGGGCTCAGGCGGCGCGGGTGGCAGCGCAGGCTCCGGCAACGGCGGCGCCGGGACCGGCTCTTCCTCGGACGGCATGGGGACTGGCGGCTCGTCGAGCGCAGGTTCCTCGACTTCGGGCACCGGCACTTCGGGCACCGGCAGCATGAACGGCTCGACCAGCTCTGGGATGAACGGCAGCAGCGTGAACGGCAGCACCTCCTCCGGCGCGTCGGGTACCGGCACGGGCGGCATGCAGCCGAACAGTCCCTCCACGACATCACCCGGAAACGGATCGAGCAGCAGTTCCACCACCCCGGGGAACGGAGGCAGCACAACGTCTTCTCAATAGTCGCGAGATAAAACCGGGAAGCCTGCGCCTCAAAAGGGCGCAGGCTTTTTCGTGTCCCTCAGCGGCAATGGACCAAGGAAATCGGTTGGCCTGCTTCGGCAGCCCCGTTAGGCTGCGGGCATGCCGCGCTGGTTTTGGATTCCGTTGGTTGTTCTGGCGGTGGTCCTCATGTTTCTGGCCGGGCCGGGCACCGAGTGGATCAACTCGCTGGTGCATACCGACTCGTTTCGGCACGAGATCGAGGCACGGGCAGGCGCGGCGGCCGGCGGCAAGGTGGAGATCCAGGATATCGAGTTCAGCCTCTGGCGCGGCATCCAGTTGCGCGGGCTGGTGACGAAGCTCGCCACCCCGCAGGGAACGGTGGCGGCCAAGATTGAGAGCGTGAACTGCTCCTATTCCCTGCTCGAGCTGCTCCGCCGCCGCCTGCAGCTCAACCGCGTGACCCTGGTAAAGCCGGACATCGAGCTCACACAGGAAGCGCCTTCCCAAGTGGCCACGCCGAGCGCTGAGGGGAAGCCGAAAAGCCATGCCAGCAGCGGCCAGGACGAGCAGGCCCCGCCCATGCAGGTGGTGCTAGAAAGTGGCAAGATTACCGACGGGCACCTGACCATCCGCGATGCAGCCGGCGCGCTGAAGGCCGACTTCCAGGGCGTCAAGGTCGTGGCGGATACGGGCGGGCTCTACGGCAACGGGGATGCCTCCGGCGAGATGTCTATCGCGAAGATCGCGCTGCCGAAGAATCTGGCGATCACCGATTTCTCCACGCCCTTCAAGGGACGCTCGGGCTCAATGGAGGCCGATCCATTCGAGGCAACGGCGTTCGGCGGGAAGATCACCGGGCATTACCATCTCGACCCGGGCGGCGCGCCTTCGACGCTGGACGTGAACGCCTCCGACCTGAACGTCGGCGAGATCAGCCGCACGGCCAATCCCGGCTCGACGCCGACCCTGAGCGGGTCGCTCACCCTGCAGAGCACGTGGCACGGGCCGGAGACGGGGAAGCTGACGGGCGAGGGCGATGCACAGATCACGCACGGTCGGCTGCAGGGCGTGGCCATGCTGAACAATCTCGGCTCGGCCCTGCACATCCGCGGGCTGGTCGATCCGGCGCTGAAAAGCGTGACGACCCATTTTGAGGTTTCGGGCGGTACGACTCACTTCTCGCACCTGCGCATCGAGGCCGGCGACTTTGACCTGACGGGAGACGGGACCATCAGCCCGGACGGCCAGCTGGACGCCGAGATGGTGATGACCCTGCACGGCGGGGTGATGGGCGGCGTGCCCGGCCTGGCCGCCTCGCTCTTTTCGCGGGTGCCGGGCGGGGGCGGGTCGATCCCGTTTCACCTCAGCGGCAATGTCTCCGATCCCCAGACCAATCTCGGCCCGCAGCTCCTCAACCCGATGCCGGCGGCGCACAAGGCAGAGCATCTGCTCGAGAAGGTTTCCCACCTTTTCTAAGCGATCAGCTTGCTTCCGGTGCGAAGGAATCGATTAACCTCGGCGGTCGATGCTCCGATAGATAGTACAGAGACAAGGGGTTCTGCCCTAAGAAGCAAAACGCATGAAGGGCATCATCTTCAACGTACTGGAAGAGTCGGTGACGACCGAGTTCGGCGCTGGCACGTGGGACGATCTGCTGGAGGCGGCCAAGGTGGACGGCGCCTACGCCAGTGTGGGCGCGTATCCCGACGAGCAGCTTTACGCGCTGGTGGGCGCGGCCTCGTCCGCGCTCAAAATCCCGCCGGACGACGTGCTGCGCTGGTTCGGCGTGCGGGCGCTGCCGCTGCTGGCGGAACGCTATCCCGGTTTCTTTGGCCGCCACACCACGACGCGCGGGTTTATCGTCACGCTCGACTCCATCGTGCACCCGGAGGTGAACAAGCTTTACCCGGGCTCGGAGACGCCCAAGTTCGAATTCGATACCAGCTCGCCGGACGTGCTGGTGATGTTTTACCGCTCCAAGCGGATGCTTTGCCCGCTGGTGGAGGGCCTGGCGCGGGGCGCGGCCGACGTCTACGGGGAGACCGTCACCATCCAGCACACGGAATGCATGCGCCAGGGAGCGCCGCATTGCCGCTTTGAGCTGACCTTTGCGAAGAAGAATCCAGGGACATGACCGAGTCCGAGCTGCGCCGGGAAATGATACGCCTGGAAAGGCGAATCGACCGGGAACGGCGCGCCCGGCTGGAGGCCGAGCACCTGGCGGAAAAGAAAACGCGCGCGCTTTATGAGCGCCAGCGCGAGCTTGAGCTGCTTCACCGGATCACCGACGCGGCCAACGGCGCCACCTCGGTCTACGAGACGATCCAGGTCACGCTGGACGAGATCTGCGCCTACACGGGCTGGCCGGTGGGCCATGCTTATCTCTATGACGCTTCGGCCCGGGTGCTAAGACCGAGCAAGCTCTGGCACTTGGATCACCCGACGCGCTTTGACACCTTTCGAACCATCACCGAGGCGAAGGACTTTGGTCTGGGCGAGGGCCTGCCGGGTGCCGTCCTACTGACTGGCGAGCCAATCTGGATCCCCGACGTGCTGACGGCGCCGAATTTTCCGCGGGCGAGGATTTCGTCGGAACTTGGCGTGGTGGCGGCGTTTGCCTTTCCGGTGCTGGCCGGGTCGACCGTGATGGCGGTGCTGGAATTCTTCGCCGTGGAACGGATCGAGCGCGAGGACACGTGGCTGAAGATCGCCGCGCAGACCGGCATCCAGCTCGGCCGCATCTTCGAGCGGCAGCTGGCCGCGGCGCAGCTCGATCAGGCGCACCGCGAGCTGGTGGAGCTTTCCCGCGGCGCCGGCATGGCGGAGGTCGCGACCGGCGTGCTGCACAATGTGGGCAACGTGCTCAACAGCGTGAGCGTCTCCGCCACCGTGATGGGCGAGCGGCTGCGGCGCTCAAAGATCGGCAACCTGCGCGCCGCCACCGCCCTGCTGGCGGAGAAGAACGGCGGCCTGGCTGCGTTTCTCACCGCCGACCGAAGGGCAAGATGCTGCCCGGCTACCTGGCGAAGGTCGCCGAGCAGATCGAGCGCGAGCAGACTGACCTGCTGGCGGAGGCCGCCTCAATGGCCGAGAATATCGAGCACATCAAGAGCATCGTCTCCATGCAGCAGCGCTACGCCAAGGTTTCCGGCATGAACGAGACGCTGGACGCGGCCGAGTTGGTGCACGACGCGCTGCGCATGAACGCGGGATCGTTTGAACGCCATGCGATTCGGTTCGAATTCCACTGCGCGGAGGGCACGCCCAAGGTAAGCGCCGACCGGCATCAGGTCCTCCAGATCTTGATCAACTTGCTGCGCAACGCGAAGCATGCGCTGGAGGAGCGCCCGGAGGGGCGCTGCCTCTCCGTGCAGGTGGCGCCGGCCGGCCAGGAGCGCGTGGCGGTGACGATCCAGGACAATGGCGTGGGCATTCCGCCGGAGAATCTCAACCGCATCTTCAACCTCGGCTTCACGACCAAGGCGCAGGGGCACGGCTTCGGCCTGCACAGCGGCGCCAACGCGGCGCGTGTGATGGGCGGCCGGCTTTCCGCGCAAAGCGACGGCCCCGGCCACGGCGCGACGTTTGTCCTGGAGCTTCCCGCGGCCGCACCGGTGGAGGCGGCATGAATTTCGGCGAGCTTCCCACCAACCGGCGCATCCTGCTGATCGACGACAACGCGGCGATTCACGCGGATTTCCGGAAGATCCTCGTACCCGATCGCGCGGGGAACGCCGCACTGGAGGACATGGAAGCGATCCTCTTCGACCCGCCCGCGCCGGCTCCGCGCGCGGTGGAATTCGAGCTCGATTCGGCCTACCAGGGGCAGGAGGGGCTCGATAAAATCAAGCGGTCGCTGGCGGAGGGGCGGCCCTACGCGATGGCCTTCGTGGATGTGCGCATGCCGCCGGGCTGGGACGGCGTGGAGACCATCTCGCGCATCTGGGAGGTTGATCCCGACCTGCAGGTGGTCGTCTGCACGGCCTACGTCGATTACTCGTGGGAGGAACTGCGCGCGAAGGTGAGCCAGCCGGACAACTTCGTGGTGCTAAAAAAGCCGTTCGACAACGTGGAGGTGCAGCAGCTCGCGCACACGCTGACGAAGAAGTGGGAGCTCAATTTGCAGGCGAGCCTGCGCATGGCGGAGCTGGAGGAGATGGTCTCGCGCCGCACGGTGGAGCTGGAGCTGGCCAACCGGCTAAAGAGCGAGTTCCTCGCCAACATGAGCCACGAGATCCGCACGCCGATGAACGGCGTGATCGGCATGACCGACCTGCTGCTGACCACGGACCTGACGCCGGAACAGCGGGACTTTGCGCGCATCGTGCGCATCAGCGGCGAGTCGCTCCTGATCGTGATCAACGACATCCTCGATTTCTCCAAGATCGAGGCCGGCAAGCTCGTGCTTAACGTCACGGACTTCGACCTGCGGGAGACGATCGACGACACGCTCGACCTCCTCGCCCCGCAGGCGCACAACAAGGGGCTAGAGCTGGCCGCGCTCATCCGGCCCGAGGTTCCGCTGGCCCTGCGCGGCGACGCGGGCCGCCTGCGGCAGATCGTCAACAACCTGGCGGGCAACGCGATCAAGTTCACCTCGTACGGCGAGGTGGTCCTAACCGTCTCCGTGCTCGGGCAGGACGAGGTGAACGTCACGCTGGGCTTCGAGGTGCGCGACACCGGCATCGGCATAGATCCCGCCGCACAGCAGCAGCTCTTCCAGCCCTTCAGCCAGGCGGACGGCTCCAACACCCGGAAGTTCGGCGGGACCGGCCTGGGCCTGGCCATTTCCAAGAAGCTGGCCGCGCTGATGCAAGGCGACATGCAGGTGGCGAGCGAACCCGGCAAGGGTTCCGTGTTCTCCTTCACCGCGAAGTTCGAGAAGCAGGCGCAGGTGCTGACGCCGGAACATCTCGACCTTTCCGGCACGCGCCTGCTCATCGTCGACGACAACGCGACGAACCGCGAAATCCTCGAGCACCACGCCCGGGCGTGGAAGATGCCGAGCGCCTCCGCCTCCGGTGCCGCCCCGGCGCTGGAGCTGCTGCGTGCGGCTGCAGGCACGGCCTCTCCATTCGAACTGGTCATCCTCGACATGCAGATGCCGGATGTGGACGGCGTGATGCTGGCGCGCGCCATCAAGGCCGATCCGGCCATCGCCCGGGTGCGGCTGGTCATGCTGACGTCGCTGGGCCATCCGCTCGGATCGGTGGAGATGGCGCAGGCGGGCATCGAGGCGTGCGTGCTCAAGCCGGTGAAGGAGTCGCGCCTCTTTGCCGCCATTGCGGCCGTCATGGCGCACGCGGAAGGAAGCGCGACGGCCCCCCGGCCGCTGCCCGCGTCATCGAGCGCGGAGCCCATCAAGACGGGCGCGAATCCGCCGGCGCGCATCCTCCTGGCGGAGGACAACGTGATCAACCAAAAGGTGGTGCTGGGGATGCTGAAGAAGCTGGGGCACCGCGTGGACGTGGTTAAGAACGGCGTGGAGGTCCTGGCCGCGCTGGATAGCCATCCCTACGAGGTGATCCTGATGGATTGCCAAATGCCGGAGATGGATGGCTACGAGGCGACCGCGCATATCCGCACGCGGACCGACTCGTCGGCGGGCACCCGGATCATCGCCATCACGGCCAACGCGCTGCTGGGCGAAAGCGATCGCTGCCTGGCCGTGGGCATGAACGATTACCTGAGCAAGCCGGTGCGGCTCGATGCCCTGCGCGAGACGCTGGCCAGGTGGCTGCCCGCGGAACCCGCCGCGTAAGCGACGCCCCGTGCCGCGCCCCGAAAAGCAAACTGGAAGCGTGCGGCTTTCGCCACGCGCCTCCAGCTGCCCCCACTAAGATTGATCGTCTCCGTCCGCGGCCTAGTTGCTCGTCAGGTCGGGATGGAATTTGTTGGTCACGTACTCGAGATCGGACTTGATCTCGTTGGCCACCGCCGGCGACTTCAGTCGCAGGTAGAGGTACCAGCACGCGCCCACCACCAGGTACGCCAGGAAGTAGAACGGGAAGTAGGTCATTGGCGCCGCGGGCAGTGGGTAGACCGTGGAGTAGATGGTGAAGCCCATCAGGCATACCGCCGCCAGCGAAATGGCGACCGAGGGAATCGAGAGCTTGCCGATGTGCTTGAGGTAGACCGGCGCGGCGATCGAGACCATGGCGTAGACGATGAGGAAGCCGTAGGTGGCGATCGTGCTCAGGTCGTTGAAGACATCGAGGATGCCGTAGCCGCCGAAGAGCATGATGGCGGGCAGCACAAAGATCACGAGCGCGGCCAGCGTCGCCGCCATGTGCGGCGTGGCGTTGCTGCTGTGCGTCTTCGCCATGTGCGAGTGGAAGATGCCGTGGCGCCCCATGCTGAAGAGAATGCGCGACCCGGCGTTGAGGCTGGCCAGCGTGCAGGCAAACATGCTGATCACCGCCGTGATGGAGATGAGCACACCGAAGAAGTGAACGCCGGCCGCGTCGGCCAGGTCGTTGAACGGCGCGGTGCTCTGGTCGAGCGTGGCCTTGAGGCCGCGGAAACCGAGCACGGCGACGTAGGCGGTAAGCATGAAGAAGGCGCCGCTGATGATCGCGCTGAGAATGACCGAGCGCGGGATGGCCTTGAGCGGATTCTTCGCCTCGTCGCCCAGCGTGGTGGCGCTTTCGTAGCCGACATAGGAGAAGATCGCCAGCACGAGGCCGGCCTTGATGCCGCTGAAGTTCATCTGGCTGGGCTGCCACTGCGGCGCGTCGATGAGCACGCCCTTCTGCGTCATGATGATCACGCCGAGGACCAGGATGATGAGCATGGAGACCGCCTCCAGCACGAGCATGAGCCGGGTGGAAAGCTGGATGTCGCGGTAGGCGATGAACCAGGCCGCCACGCAGCCGATGGCGAAGAGCAGCAGCGGCAGCAGGAAGCTCTTGGTCGTGATGCCCATCATGCCGAGCAGGATGACGCCGTAGTTCACCGACCCGGCAAGCACCGCCATGCCGGTGAAAAGATAAGCCAGGATCAGGCACCAGCCGGCCATGAAGCCGGCATTAAGCCCCAGCCCGCGCGTGATGAACGAGTAGAGCGAGCCGGGCGAGGCCGAGCGCTTCGCGAACTGGTTGATGTTCATGCCGACGAGCACCAGGCTGACCGTCGCGAAGAGATAGGCCAGCCACGTGCCGTTGCCCGCGGTCGCAAAAACGACAGGCACGATGACCACCGGGGTCAGCGTGGGTGAGATGTTGGCGACCGACTGCGAGAGCGTCTCCGGGAAGGAGAGGCACTTCGCCTTGAGTCCGTAATCGGACTTTTCTGATGTTATGCTCATAGGGGTGATGCTTGAGGGTTGGACTTTGCTTGAAACGTAGGTTTCCTCCCAAGCAACATCGGTGCCACCGGCCGCAGAACGGCACGCTCCTAGCAGGTTATTTTCCAGAGAGGAGAAATCGCAGGCTTTGCCGGAGGCAGGGAACGCGCTATGCCATCGCCACGGGGTTGAACGCCCCGCACCCGGGGTTGCGTGAGATGAAAACCGCGCAGCAGACTGCACGGGTTTACCCACGCGGGCCAAAAAACGACAAGCGAGAGTGAACCTTCCATGAAAAAGAAAGAATCCGCATCGATCGAACTGCAGATTGGCCGGAAAATCCGCGCGCTGCGCACGGAACGCAACGTGACCCTCGACCAGCTCGCCAGCGAGGTGGGGCTGACGAAGGGGCAGGTGTCGAAGATCGAGAACGGCAAGGTCTCCTCGCCGGTCTCGACGCTGACGCGCATCGCGGTGGCGCTGGCCGTCGAGCCGGGCTTCTTCTTTCAGAACCACGAGGAGACTCGGCCGCGGGCCGCGCTGGTGCGCCGTTCCGAGCGCAAGGTCATCGTCGGCCGCGGCACCAAGCTGGGCCACAGCTACGAATCGCTGGCCTACGGGCTGTCCTTCAAGAAGGATTTCGAGCCCTACCTGATGCGGATCGAGGAGAAGACCATCGACCCCGCGCGCAATGTCTTCCGTCATCCGGGGCACGAACTGCTCTTCATGCTCAAGGGCCGGATGGATTACCGGCACGCCGGGCAGGTCTATCATCTCGAGCCGGGCGACAGCCTGTTCTTCGACGGCTCGTCGGAGCACGGCCCGCTGCGCGTCTACGGCCCGCCGGTCGAGTTCCTGAGTATCATCAGCAACGTGGAGGGATGAATTTTCTGCGGATGATGGAGGCTCGCGGAAGGGTCGTTCGTCGCCGTGGAGGGAGCGGTTTCGGGCGCCGGCGTGGTCCGGGCCGGAGGGTGCAGCACGTTGGCGATGATGGAAGCGCGGTTCGAGGCGAAGACCGATTCGATCATAGACCCCCGCTGACCCCCGGAATCCAGCTCGTGCCGGCCAGCGGCACCTTCGCCATCGCGGCGGCCTCGATCGTGAGCGCGTTGAGGTCCTCGGGCTCGAGATTGAGGACGTGCGACTTGCCGCAGGCGCGCGCGATGGTCTGCGTTTCCATCGTCAACACGCGCAGGTAATTCGCCAGCTTGCGGCCGCCCTCGACGGGATCGAGGCGTTTCGCCAGCTCGGGATCCTGCGTGGTGATGCCGGCGGGATCGGAGCCGTCCTGGTAATCGTCGAAGAAGCCGGCGGAGGTGCCGAGCTTCTGGTACTCCGGCTCGTACTTGGGCGAGTTGTCGCCCAGCGCAATCAGCGCGGCGGTGCCGATACTGACCGCGTCGGCGCCCATGGCGAGCGCCTTGGCCACGTCGGCACCGCTACGGATGCCGCCGGAAATGATGAGCTGCACCTTGCGATGCAGGCCGAGTTCCTTCAGCGCCTCGACCGCCTGGCGCAGCGCCGGCAGTGTCGGAATGCCGACGTGCTCGATGAAGACGTCCTGGGTCGCGCCGGTGCCGCCCTGCATGCCGTCGACGACGATGACATCCGCGCCCGACTTCACCGCCAGCGCCGTGTCGTAGTAGGTGCGCGACGCGCCGACCTTCACGTAGATCGGCTTCTGCCAGTCGGTGATCTCGCGCAGCTCCTCGATCTTGATCGCGAGGTCGTCCGGGCCGGTCCAGTCGGGATGGCGGCAGGCGCTGCGCTGGTCGATGCCGGCCGGCAGCGTGCGCATCTGCGCGACGCGGTCGCTGATCTTGCGCCCGAGCAGCATGCCGCCGCCGCCCGGCTTCGCGCCCTGGCCCAGTACGATCTCGATCGCATCCGCCGAGCGCAGGTCGTCCGGATTCATCCCGTAACGCGAGGGGAGATACTGGTAGACGAGCATGCGCGAATGGCCGCGTTCCTCCCGCGTCATGCCGCCGTCGCCGGTGGTGGTCGAGGTGCCCATCGCGGTCGCGCCCCGGCCGAGCGCTTCCTTCGCCTGCGC
This sequence comes from Betaproteobacteria bacterium, assembly GCA_903970275.1. Taxonomy (GTDB): domain Bacteria; phylum Verrucomicrobiota; class Verrucomicrobiia; order Methylacidiphilales; family UBA1321; genus JABDGH01. The sequence goes on along the minus strand of CAJCIA010000093.1, from coordinate 170 downwards.
GGAAAGCGCGCCGAAGCTCATGCCGGCGATGGTGATCGGAATTTTCAGTTTGATCGGCTTTTTGGCGAACCGGCTGCCGATGATTACATCGGTCGCGCATTTCTCACGGTATCCCTCAAGTGGATATCGGCTGATCGAAGCGCCGAGGAACACCAGATCGTCGAAATGTG
>CAJCIA010000092.1 GCA_903970275.1 Betaproteobacteria bacterium | reverse complement strand
CTGGTGCCGGTGGCGGCGTTTTCCTTCGGGCTTAATCTTTTCAATCTCATTCCCATCCCGCCGCTCGATGGCGGCCGCGTGTGCGCCGCGGTCTCGCGCTGGTTCTGGGTGGCCGGCGTGATCCTGCTCGCGCTGGCGGTGGTTTATTTCCACGCCTGGAGCATGCTGCTGATTGGCGCGCTGGTGTTCTGGATGGCCTTCCGCCGCATCAGCGACGACATGCGGTACCGCGCGCAGATGGGCAGCTACTATCGCATTCCGTTTCTCATGCGGCTGACGGTGGCGGCGTTTTACCTCGGGCTGATCGGCATCCTGTTCCTGGGCCTGAGCCAGGCCAGCGACGTGCTGCCGCCCATGCAGACGCAGGGCGGGACGTATGACTCGGGGCAGTAGGAAGGCGGACCCGGCTGTGTTGCCGAAATGACGAAAGGCTGACGGAATTAACGGAATGGAGGGGGAGGCTCCGAGACTTGTCTGGAGTCCGTTCATTCCGTAATTCGGTCAAGCTCGGCGCGCCGACCCGGCGCTAAAGTTCCGCCAGCGCCGCCTCGGCCGCTCGCGTTTCCGCTTCCTTCTTGCTCGCGCCCTGGCCGCGGCCGAGTTCGCGTTGCTGCCATTCGACGACGACCTCGTAGACGCGGGCGTGCGGCGGGCCGCTTTCCGAGACGCAACGATAAAGCGGGGGATCGTCGCCCTCGGCCTGAAGTTTTTCCTGCAGGCTGCCCTTCGGGTTGGCATGCGCGACGGCGGCATCCTGCGCCAGGCGAGCGAGTGCGGGCTCGAGCAGGCGAAGCACGAGCGCGCGGGTCGCGTCCCAGCCGGCGTCGGCAAAGATGGCGCCGATGACGGCCTCCATGGCGTCGGCGAGGATGGAGCTGCGCTCGCGGCCCTGGCTGGTTTCCTCGCCGCGGCCGAGGATGAGCTCCTCGCCCAGGCCGACCGAACGCGCCAGCGCCTGCAGGTGATGGCGGTTGACGATGCTGGCGCGCTGGATGGTGAGCCGGCCTTCGGGCAGCTCGGGAAAGCGGCGAAAAAGCTCGTCGGTGACGACGAGCTGCAGTACGGCATCGCCGAGGAATTCGAGCCGCTGATTGTCCGGCAGCCGCTGGCGCTTCTCGTGGCCGAAGGAGGCATGGGTGAGCGCCTGGCGCAGTAGGTCCGGCTGGGCGAAGCGATGGCCCACGCGCGTCTGGAAATCGTCAAGGCTCATGCAGGGGCGGTGCTTCCCGATTGAAAGCGCGACGGGAGGCATTGTCGAGGCGCATGGTGCCGGCGCGGCGGGGACAGGGCTTCCGCAGCTAAATCGCCATCGCAACGATCGGGTGACTTCGCGGCGCGGGTCGCCGATACCGCTTGTGCGCGGGGGTCAATCCGGGCACCTTTTGCGCGCCATGAAAGAGTTGCCGCCGTTCACTTCCGCTCGTCCCGTCCACCCGTGGCACGAGATCGATCCGGGGAAGCCGTCCGCCTTTACCGCGGTGATCGAGATTCCGCTGGGCAGCTCGCACAAGTACGAACTGGACAAGACGACGGGCATGCTGAAGCTGGATCGCGTGCTGCACTCGGCGGTGCATTACCCGGCCAATTACGGCTTCATCCCGCAAACGCTGGCCGACGACGGCGATCCGCTCGACGTGCTGATCCTGATGAGCGAGCCGGTTTATCCGCTGACGCTGGTGACCGCGCGGCCGATCGGGCTGATGACGATGATGGATCAGGACGAGCTCGATTATAAGATCATCGCCGTGGGCGTGCACGATCCCGAGTACAACAACTACCACGACGTGCACGAGATGCCGCAACATCGGCTGGCGGTGATTCGCCGCTTCTTCGAGGACTACAAGACGCTGGAGAACAAGCGCGTGGTGGTGGACGATATTTCGCCCGCGCTGGATGCGGTGCCGGTGATCGAAAAATCAATCGCCGTGTATCGCGATTGGGTGATCGGCTCGAGCAAGTAGCCGCAGCTCTTTTCCGTGCGCGCGCTTCGCTGGCCCCTGCTCTTCGGCACGGTGCTGGGAGTGCTCATCTTCAGCCTTTACGCCGGCTTCGCCTTCCGCGGCGCGGCGGCGTGGCTGGTGGGGCTGATTTATATCAGCTACGACTCCGCGCTGCTGCTTTTCATGGTGGGGTCCAGCCAATGGGCGGTGCGGCGGCAGGAGCGCGCGCGGCCGACGTCGCCCGTCACGCGGCCGAGCATCACGGTGTTGATCTGCGCACGCAACGAGCGGCTGGTTTTGCCCGCGTGCCTCGAGGCGCTGCGTGCGCAAACGGAGCCCGCGGAGGAAATCATCGTGCTGGACGATGGCTCGACCGACACGATGCCGGGCTGGCTGGAGCAGGAATTCGCGCTCCAGTTCGAAGCGCGCGACGCCCAGGCGTGGGGCGTTTCATCCACGTGGCCGGCGTTGCGGGTGCTGCGCAAGCCGAACTCGGGCAAGGCGGATTCGCTCAACCAAGGCTGGCGGCGGGCGGCGGGCGAACTGGTCGTGACGCTGGATGCGGATACCTACATGGAGCCGGGCGCGCTGCGGGCGATTCGCGACGCGTTTGCGCGCAATCCGGACCTGGGCATCGCGGGCGGCGTGCTGACACCCATCTGCCAGCGCACGCCGTGGGCCGGGTTCTTCGAGTTCTTCCAGACCTTCGAGTACGCGCGCGGGTTTCTCTGGCGCCTGACCTGGATGCAGTACGACATGCTGCTGCTCATTTCCGGCGCGTTCGCGGCCTACCGGCGCTCGCTGCTCGAGGCGGCAGGCGGCTTTGACACCGCGAGCTGGGTGGAGGATTACGAGCTGACCCACCGCATCTACCGCGACGCGTACCACCGCGGGGAGCGCGTGCAGGTCCAGACGCTGAGCGGTGCGCGCGCGACCACCGACTCGCCCGCGAGCGTGCGCACGTTTCTCAACCAACGGCGGCGCTGGTTCGCAGGATTCATTGCCACGCATTTTCAATATCACGACATGGTGGGGAACGGCCGCTACGGCCCGGTTGGCCGCTACATGATGTGCGTGAAAACGCTCGACCTGCTGCTGCCCATCTACGCGCTGGCCTCGGCGGTGGTGCTGATTTGCATCCTCGCCGTGCGGCACGGGCTGGCGCCGATCATTTGGAAACTGATCGTGGCGAAGCTCGCGTTCGATCTCGTCCTGCACGCCTACGCCATCGTGCTTTACCAGCGCTGGCTCGGCATCCCGCTCGCGCGCAAATTGTGGGCGCAATCCCTTGGGGCCACGCTGAGCGAGCCGTTCGTCTTCCAGATCCTGCGCCAGCTTGGCGCCGTCTTCGGCTGGCTGGCGTTTTTGCGGCGCAGGATTGACTGGCAAGCGCAGCGGCCTAGCGCTTGAGCAACCGATTGTATTCCTCGTGGGTGCCGATCCACGACCAGATGAAGACGTCTGGTCGTGCGAACGAGCCAAGCGCCCGATAATGGTCGCCGATGCGAACGGACCAAAGATTCTTTTGACCAGATAGCAACTTGAAGCGAAATGAGGGATGACGCGCATCCGCGCTCCAAAGCACATATTTTTGATGCGCGAGGATCTGGATTTGCCGCGGCAACCGACCCAGCAACTGCTTGAACCGCGCCGTGGTCTTGGAGGTCAAGGCTTGGGAAAGGCGTGGAGCTTGCCCTTCACGGCCGCGTCCGTGGCCTCGCTCACCAGGAAGTCGAGTTTGCCGCTCGCGGCGTCCTGGGACATCTGCTTATCCCACGTGTCGTTGGCTTCCTTGACCGCCCACTTCACCAGCGCGAGACGCTTTTGGAGCGGCAGCTTACGCATTGCCTGCTTGATTTCGCTCACCGTGCTCATGCCGCTGAAATCTATTACGCCACGAAGCAGCGCGGGTCAATCGCGCTACTTTTCCGCGTGACGTTTCTATTGGTCGCGTCGAAGCTGATGCTGTGAAACGCTCTACTTTTCTCCACGTTGCCTTACTTTCGGTCCTTGGCCTTCTCTTTACCGGCGCGGCGCAGGCGGCGGACCCGGAGGTGGTGATCAAGACCTCGCTCGGTTCGATCACGGTGCAGCTGGACCCGGAACATGCGCCCAAGACGGTGGCCAATTTCCTGCGCTACGTGGACAAGAAGGCGTACGACGGCACGATCTTCCATCGCGTTATTCCCGGTTTCATGGTGCAGGGCGGCGGGTTCAAGCCGGACATGACCGAGATTTCCTACGACGCGCCGGTGGTAAACGAGGCGGCGACGAGCGGCCTGAAGAATCTCCGCGGCACGATCTCCATGGCGCGCACGAGCGATCCCGACAGCGCGACGGCGCAATTCTTCCTCAACCTGGTGGACAACGGCATGCTCGACCCGAACGACCAGAACCCTGCGGGCTACGCCGCCTTCGGCAAGATCGTGGGCGGCCTCGACGTGATCGACAAGATCGCCCAGATCCCCACGACCACGGTGAACGGCATGGGCGATGTGCCGACGAAGACGGTGATGATCGAGAGCATCCGGCGGAAATAGACGCCGCCCCGCCGACGCCGGACCGCTATGAAGGCCGATCCGGCGTCGTTTCGCGGCATTCTCGCCCAGCCGAATTTCGCCCGGCTTTGGTACGGGCAGATCATCAGCAGCCTGGGCGACCGGTTCTACCTTCTCGCGCTGCTCGTCATCCTGGGCATCCACCAGGGGCTCAACGCCGGCCGCGAAAGCGCGCGCATGACCTTCTGCGCCATGCTGCCGGGGCTGCTACTCGCGCCGCTTTACGGATGGACGATCGACCGGTTCTCGCGCCGGTGGGTGATGGTCTATGCGGATGTGGCGCGGGTGGGGCTGACGCTGTCGCTGCTCTACTTCTGGTTCTCACTGCACAGCTTCGTCGCGGTTTATGCCGTGATTTTTTTGATGGGCGCGTGCAACGGGCTTTTCATTCCCGCGCGGCAGGCGGCGTTGCCGCAGATCGTCGCGCCCGCGCAACTGGTCACCGCGAATGCGCTTATCTCGCTCATCGGGGTGATCGCCAATTTTGTGGGCACGCCGCTGGCCACCGTCATCGTTTCGATCTTTGGTGCGCCGAGCAGTTTCGTCCTGAATGCGATGGGCTTCATCGCCTCCGCGTGGTGCGTTTTTCACATCCGTGCGGATCTGGCGCCTGCTCCGCGCGGCGTGGCGCCGAAAGCGGAAGTGAGCACGTGGGGCGGTGCGCTGGCCGGCTGGCGGGTGCTGCGCGAGCAGCGCGAGCTGGGCGCGCTGGTTTTGATCAACTCGGCGTTCTCGTTTGTCGGTGCGTTGGTCATTGTCACGCTGCTGCAGGAGATCGTCACATCCGTGGACCTGGGCGGATTTCATCGCGTGGTGGATTCGGCCGCCGCGTTCGTCGCACGCTTCACGCCCAAGCCGCCGGTGGTGGAAATCAAGACGCTCGCCTTTGGGCTGCTCATGGCGGCGATCGGCTTGGGGCTGGGCGTGGGCATCGGCATCTGCGGCCGCGCGCGCCGGCTTAGCCGCAGCAAGGCGCTGCCTTACCTGGGACTGGGACTGCTCGGGGTAGCGCTGGTCGGCTTTGCGCAACTACGCGACTATGCGCCGGCGCTGATTGGCGCCGGATTTCTCGGCGTGCTTTCATCGTTCATCCTCATTCCCATCGAGGCGCGGCTGCAGAACGACGTGGACGATGCGCGGCGCGGGCGGGTCTTCGCGCTGCGCAATCTGTGCACGACCACCAGTTTCCTGGCCGGGCTGGCGGTGAATCTCGATGGCACGCTGCTGACGAAACTCGGACCCGCGCGATTTATCGAATGGACCGGACTCGGCGCCATCGCGATTGCGGCCGGCTTGGCGTCGCTGAACGCCGCAACGCTCAGAGCTTTTTGGTCAACTCGTCCATCGAGCCCGCACCCTTGATCGGCTCGGTGCCGGCGGGAGGCGTGCGCTCGCCCAGTGCGGGCTGCGCGGGCGCCGGCGTTTCGGGCGAGCTGGCGCTGTGCAGTTCCTTCTCGAAATCCTCCTTGGCCTTTTTGAATTCGCCCAGGCTCTTGCCCAGACCACGTGCCAGCTTGGGGATTTTGTCCGCGCCAAAGACCAAAACGAAGATGAGAAAAATCCACACCCACTCCATGCCGTGCGGCAGACCGATGGCGAAAACCGGATTCATCACTGCGCAAGCTACGCCGCTTTAGACCCTCTCTCAACTTAATTCGGTAGTGGGTGGGTATCCTGAAAATAAATGATCCGGCTGACTTCTGTTTACTCTCGGCGTTTTGATGTCTGGGCTCTAATCGCCGCCTGAACTGCGGTAAGCGGCGAAGTCACCGGGCCGAGACCGAGCACGCAGACGAACTCTGTCCGCTTGGGATCAGCGTCACTGGGATAGCCCCAGCCATAGCAGCGAGTGGCGCCGGAGGGGTGTTCTACGGCGAAGACCTCGACCTCACCTTCCCACGCCACCTTGCCTTGGAATATCTCCCGGATCGGAACGGTTTCCAGATGCGTGGCTGCCACGCCATGGGTCTGGCGGATAGCGTCGGCGATCTGTTGAAGGTAGGCCACACCTCAACCTAGGGTGATTTGGCCCCAAAACCCAGCAAGCAGGATTACAAGCCTTGTGCGCCAGTAGCGGCTCCGGCTTTGGCCTTCTGGTCCGTCAGATCCTTGATCTTGGCGTCCACGGTCTTGCTCGTGAAGCTCGCGGTGGCTCCCGCTCCATCCATGTCAATTCTCAGGTCCAGAACACAGTCGTTGCCATTCCAAGTGTAGGACTGGGTGATCAGGTTACTATTCTGATCGGGCTGACCATAGGCAGTGATTAGATCGGCCTTGAGGGCGGCCACGCTCTGTTCTCCCTTAACTGCAACAGCGATCTCCTGAAGCATATCCTGATTGAAATCGAGTCGGATTGAGTCGATCTCGGCAGCTCCAAGCTGCTTATCGAAATTCTTCACGAAGTAGGGCTTGCTGTCGGTACTGCTAAAGGTCGTTCCCGCATCCATGTCACCAGCGTTGAACTGTGAAAACGGGGTGCCGAGCTTATAGGTCCGAAACCCATCCTTGGCATCGAGAGCCGGGTGGAGGGGGGCATCCGGCGCAGGGGTAGCCGCTGTCGAGGCAGCATTCGTATCGCTCGCCGTGGGCGTACCAGGCGCCGGAGCTGGGGCTCCAGAAGCGGGAGCTGGCGACGATGCGGGCGTACCAGTCGCCGTCGCAGGAGCCGGAGACGCCGCGGGCGATGAGTCCGGCTGGGTTGCCGTTGCCAAGGTTGGAGCGGGAACTGCCGGAGAAGGCGTCGGCTTTTTGGCGACAGTAGATGAATCGGTCGAAGTGGCCGGAGGTATGGGGTGAGTGGTTTGGTAGGTCTCCAACGCAGCAGTCGCACGGTGCGTAAAGAGAAGAAGTCCCATGATGGTCGGGACCACCAGCGTGGCTAACAGAAGGAGGATGCCTCCAGCTACTCGGCCCTGGGCCATTGCGACGATGCTCAGGATGAAGGCGACCAGGAAAAGCGGCCCGTACAAGAAGAACGAGAATAGCGTGAAGTACATCAAGAGCAGACCCAGGACGAGACAGACCAGCGAGCCGATCAGCGCTCCCTGCTTCACGTTCGTCTGGACAACCCCACCGCTCACAGGAATGGCCTGATGTGCGACAACCGGGGCCGGTGTCGCGGCAGCGAGAACTGGTGCGGGAGCCATCGGGATCGGCGCAGTGCTGGCCGGCTCCAGGATGGACGATACCGGTGCCCAATCGGGAAGACCGTCGTACCAGGCGGAAGATTCAGCGGTGAGTTGTCCCTGCTCCAGCATCTGGTGAAGCTGGTCTGCGGTATAGGGGCCAACCTGCTGGTTATCGATGAGGAGGTAGTAGTCGCGCATTTCTTCCTTCCAGAATGCCGGCTACCTAAGCAGGCGACGAGCAAGGCGACAATCAGGTTTTAGGCGACAAGCTTCCAACCTCATAGGCCCATCTCCTTCTCCGGAAGGCTCTGGGCGGCATTCTCAATCATTTCCGGGATACTCCAGATGTGGTCGGTAACGCCAGCAGCCACGGCGGGTGTCGTCCCGATCGTAATGTGCTTTTTGCAGAGGTTGTAATAGGAATAATGCAGGGCGACGGCCGCGCGAAACGCCTCCAGTTTCTTGCTGAAGGCGTTAGTGGCCCTGCTAATCCGGCGGATGTGCATCCGGGCCGTGTGGTTTTGCTTCTCAATCAGGCTGGTTGAGATGTCCCGTGGATGCCCGGAAACCACCTCCCGCCGCACCTCGACCACATCACCGGTCACGCCGCGGGTCGGGTTGGGATCAGGCGGGGCGGTGAAGATCTTCACTATCTGGCCATAGTCGATCTCGGAGCCGAAGGCACGGTCAACCGCCTCCCGGTAGGACGCCAGGCCGTCTGAGCTGAGCTGGATTCGGTTCTTGAGCCGGGAGGCCAGGTCCTCCATGAAGCAGCGGCTGTCGTACATGTCCCGGTTTCCGACCCAGTAGCAGGGCACCAGCTTGTTCACGGGGTCCAGGGCGACATAGGTCCAGATGTCGCCCTCATGGTCATACCCTGACCGCTTCCTGCGGCTCACCTTCCCCTGTTTCTTGAACACGTAACTCCAGAATTCATCCACTTGAATCGACTCGATCTCCAAGTTCCGCATGACGGCATCCAAGAGGTAGTGACAGCCCTTCCCGACCAGCATTTGGTAGCGCATGATCGTCTCTTTGTTGGTGCCAAAGATCCGCTCTAGGGACCGGATGGACAGCCCTTCGGCTAGGCCATGGATGATATAGTTCCGGGTTTGGGTCTCGATGACGGCAGGCATAGTCTTCTCCAGTTTCGCAGGCCCTTTCCGCAGCGCTATAGGCCAACCGGCCTATATAGCGACAGGGGGTATCCAAGATAGGCGAGCGCCCCATGGTAAGACGTCGACGCCGGTACCGATATGGATGGGGCCATTCATTCCAGAGCGAATCCCGAGCGGTTTCCCGGCGGTTTGGCCCCGGTTTGATAGGGGCTGGTCATAAGGGTCGAGATGGCTTCCACGACCAACTTGTGAATGGACCAAGACTGCTGGGTCAGGCCGACAACCATGGCGGGGGTCGCTCCTCTGAGGCGTGCGGGCTGGTAACAGAGATTATGGTAGGCCACCCAAAGCGCCAAGTTGGTAAAGTGGGCCATGACGATCTTGGAGTGGCCCGTCGTCTTGCGCGCCAGTCGGCGAAGCTCCTGCCGATGGTGAAGATTCTGGGTTTCAATCGCATTGGTGCTGATGCGCTCCATGTCCGGATTGCCAAATACCCGGTATTTATCCGAACGGAGATGACGACCCTTCTCGTCTTCGATCTTGACCACCACCCCGTAGTCAACGCCCTCCGGCCCAAAGGACTGTTTGACCGCCTTGACGTAGGGGATGAACCCATCGCTGACCAACATAATCCGGTTGGCCAAGCGAGAATGCAGATCGGCTACAAAACACTCTGCGAAAGGGGCCTTCCTGGGTCCATTCAGGTACGAGAGAATCATGATGGATTCCGGGTGTAGGGCCAGGAAGGTCCACAGGTCCCCGCGATGGTGTGGGCCTGCTTGCCTCCCAGCCTCCATCTGGCGCTTTACGGTTTTCTGCTTGGCGCCCACAAAGGACCAAAGCTCGTCGATTTGCACGTAGTCGACCGCGACGTTCCGGACGAGGGCATGGTGGAGTGCCGCGCAGGCGAGACCGATTGCCCGCTGCACGTACATCACCCGGATACGCTCCATTTTGAGGTGATGGGCCAGCTTCCGCACGCCCACCCCTTTCATGGTTAAATCAACAATCTCCTCAATCCTGTCCACGCCTTGCCTGACCCCGCCAGAGCCGGGGCAAAGCGGTAGCGCTTACCTTTTGAATGGCTCTTGCGGAAAAACAAGGAGCGCCGTAGAGTGATGTTGGTGAGGGTTCGCTCCTTGCGGCCTCGCGGCTCTAGTTCAGGCCCTCACCAACCGGAAAGCCGGATCCAGGGTTGTCTGTAAACTTTACCTGGATCCGGCTTCTTCTTTTGAGCGGTTACATGGTCCCTCCCTCCGGGTAAGAAACAGCTATCCAGTAGACGCCTCCGCGGTGCGCCAGTCCTCGGGTTTTAAGCCGTCGCAAAGACTGCGGGACCAAGCGACTCAGGGCCTTCTTTTCTTTCCCGTATCCCGCTTTCTGAAGCTCGGCAACGACATCACCGGTACGAAAGGTGGCGCGGCGGCTGCGGAGGATGTCCAAAACCTTGCCGTCGAAGGCATCCTTGTCGGCGAAAGGGTCGGGGGCGCTGATGCACGGCCCAACGATGGGAAACTCGCCCTCTAAAAAAGGAATCCAAAAGGTCATCCGCGCCCCTTCCATGTAGGGACGTCGCTTCTTCACCGGGGCGTCAATAGCCTCGGAAAGCCATTTTGGGAGAGGGTCGCTCAAGCATAGAGAACATGGTAATTTTCTATGCCGAAAAGAAAGAGCAGCGAACTTGGCAAGTTTATACTCCGCACTTGTCAAGTGGCGGTGGCATCGATAAGCCCATTGGAGCGTGAGCAAGCCCGCTGACTTCGCCTACTACCACGATCCATTTCAGGACAAGGTTTCACCGGACACGGCGCCCCGTCGCCTCATGGTGGAGGCGCTCAAAACCGTCGAGGAACCTTTGTCAGCGCATGACCTCGCGGTCTTGGCGCAAATAAGCGATCAGGCCGCACGGAATTTCGTCCAGCTACTTGGCAAGAATTACCTGACTGTCCGTGAGGGGCGTCCGAATCGGTATTTGTGGAAAACCAATGCCGGCAAACCGGCGACGGCAGCGGCACCATCTCCGAAGGGAAGAGGAAAGATCGTTCTGCGATGGACGGAGAGAGATTCCTTTGGGAAGCGTCGACAAGTGCGGATCACGCTCGAAGGCGTGCCTGAAGACGGTTCGTTCACCGTTAAAGGAATTCCGCGGGCAATCGACCAAAGAATACAAAAGTGAACAGGCCGACCGTCACTACGCTCTTACCCACCCACTACCCTTAATTCGGGATAGAGAGGGTGCGTCCTTTTCAACCGGCCCGATTCGCTCGCCCTAGCTTCCACGCCACAATGCCGGTGAGAATTGATGATCCCAAGAGGATGATCATTTCGTCTCGAGTGACCCGAAGTTCGTTTTTTTCCATGGATGCGGCTCCTTTTCTAACGGCAACGGAATCACGAAGAAGGGCCATGGCTTGCGTGCGCAGCCGAGTGGTATCTTCCGTCTCAAGTCGCTTTCCAACAGCAGGAAGCTGGGCGTCGAGTTCGGTGTTAAACTGGTTATTCCTCGCTTCGATTGATTGGAATCGAAAAAAGAAGATCGTCAGTATTACAAGGAAGAGTGCTTGTAACATCGCAATTCCCCAAAGCCACTGGAGCGGACTCAGTCTCATAGGACTCTACTCCAGTCCCAGCCGCTTGAACGTGTCGTCCACGTGGCGAAAGTGACGCTCGGGCGAGCAGAGCGCGTCGATTTCCTGCTCGGTGAGGACGGACATGATTTCCTTGGAGCGCTTGAGATGGACGGCGAGCGGCTCGGTGCCGCGCCAGCAGGCCATGGAGGCGGCCTGCACCGCTTCGTACGCGACCTGGCGTGGCAGGCCCTTATCCGCCAGCGCGAGGAGCACGCTCTGGGAGAAGATGAGGCCCTTCGATTTCTCGAGATTCGCCGCCATGTTCTCGGGGTAGACGATCTGCTTCGCCACGAGATCGGTCGTGAGCTTGAGCATGTAGCTGAGCAGCTCGCAGGAATCGGGAAAAATGATGCGCTCGACCGAGGAGTGCGAGATGTCGCGCTCGTGCCACAACGCGACGTTTTCCAGCGCGGCCACGGCGTTGCCGCGGATGACGCGCGCCAGGCCGCTGAGTTTCTCGCCCGTGATCGGGTTGCGCTTGTGCGGCATGGCGCTGGAACCCTTCTGGCCCGCCGCGAAAAATTCCTCCACCTCGAGCACCTCGGTGCGCTGCAGGTGGCGGAACTCGGTCGCCCAACGGTCGATGCTGCTGGCGATGAGCGCCAGCGTGCTCATGAAATGCGCATGCCGGTCGCGCTGGATGATCTGCGTGGAGAGCACCGCGGCCTTGAGTCCAAGCCGCGTGCAAACGTATTCCTCCACACGCGGGTCGAGATGCGCGTGCGTGCCGACGGCGCCGCTTAGTTTGCCGACGGCGATCTGCTCGCGCGCTTCGCGCAGCCGTTTTTCCGCCCGGCCAAATTCGTCGTACATGAGCGCGAGCTTGAGCCCGTAGGTGACCGGCTCGGCGTGGATGCCGTGCGAGCGGCCCATCATCGGCGTCATCTTGTGCTCGCGCGCGCGCACCGCGATGGCTTCGCGCAGCCCCTTCAGGTCGGCCAGCAGCAGGTCGGCGCTGGCCGCGCATTGCAGCGCCAGCGTGGTGTCGAGCAGGTCGGAGGAGGTTAGCCCGCGATGAATGAACCGGCCGGCCGGCCCGACGTGCTTCGCCACATCCTCCAGGAACGCGATGACGTCATGGTTGGTCCGCTTTTCGTTCTCCTGCACCTGCGCGATGTCGAACCGCGCCTTGCCGCGAATGGTCTGCGCGTCCTCCTCTGGAATGACGCCGATTTTCGCCATGCCCTCGCACGCCAGCACCTCGATCTCGAGCCAGTGATTGAGCTTGGCCTCCTCGCTCCAAATGGCGGCCATTTCCTTGCGCGAATAGCGGGGGATCATCGCGCCGATTTAAGCGGATAACCGACGGCCTGTATAGAGGGCCTGCTTACGGCACGGGCCCGATCACTCCGCCACCGAGGTGTCGGTGTCCACGGTCACGCCCAAGTCCGTGTTCCAGGGTAACTGCCAGGGACTGTTCGGATCCTTGGGGTTGAGCAACAGGTGCGCGACGGCTTCATAACGCGGGTTTCGCTGGCCGGCCCAAATTTCGCGACCATCGAGAAAGTTGTCGGCCAGTTCCTGCCAGGAGGCAAAGGACTCCTGGGCCTTCCGGGCCATGGGCAGCAGCAGATTCCAAACTTCGGGCTTACGCAGATAACCGGCCGAGTAGCCGTTGTCGACCAAGTCGACATAACGGCAAAGATCGAAAGCCAATCCGGTCCGCTCCTGCCATTTTTGATAAGCGGCCCGGCACAACGCCAGTTTCTTCTCGTCCTTGGAATTTGCCACGACATAGGCGCTGTAGCTGGAATCGTCCATCCCGGCGAGTTGCTCTCCCATGGCCGCCTCGTTGGACCGATGGCCGGTCGTCGCCAGTTGGTGCAGTTCGGCCAGGAGCTCGTCGTGGTTGTGCACGCTCCACGAGTCCCGCAACATTTGCCGGCAATTTTCCGTATGATCGCGGTCGCGCGGAATCAGATCGAGCGGTGTGTTCCCGTCGATTTGCAAGTAGATCGCGGCGACCGCCAAGGCCCAGACCTGGGGTGGCGGCAACGCCTGCCGCGGCTTTGGAAAGGGGACGATGTGCGGCTCGACCGGGGTCGCTCCGTATGCTTTTAGCGCCGCCGTGAGGTCGAACAAGGCGTGGCTTTCCGCGTAGCCGAGCGCGGTTTCGCCCCGTTGATCTTTTACATTCACGTCGGCTCCATTTTCCACGAGGTAAAGCGCGGCGTCGTTCCAGCCATTGCGCGCCGCGCTCAACAAGGCGGTGGCGCCGTCACGATCCGTGAGGTTGAGGTTCGCGCCCCAGGCGACCAACTGCTTCAGCGCCTCCATCTTGCTCCATTTCGCCGCGTAGATCAGCGAGCTGTCGCCTTCCTCGTCCTGCGCGTCGATCCGTGCCCCGCTATCCTTGAGCGTTTGCATGATGGAAACGTCGTTGGCCTGGGCCGCCGCGATAAACGGCGTCTGGCCGGCCTGCGCCGCGTCCGGCTTGGCCCCGTATTTAAGCAGTAGATTGACCGCCGCCGCATCGCCGTTTCCCGCCGCCCAGGCCAGCGGCGTCGAAGTGGCTTTCCCCTCCTCCTGCGGAAGGGCAAAGACATTGGGGTCCGCGCCGTGATCCAACAGAAGTTGCATGGCGGGAAGCTTCTGGTCCGCGGTGGCCATCGTCAGCGCCGTGCCCTTGAGCGACCGTATGTTGGGATCGGCATGATGAGCGAGAAGCGCGTCGATGCTTCTCAGGTCGCCGCGCGAAGCCGCCCCCATCAGCGCCGTGGCGCCGATCTTGTTCACCGTTGTCACATCCGCGCCCGCCGCGCAAAGCTCCTCCACCGACTTGGCATCGCCTTTCCAGGAGGCGATGAGCAAGGCGTTTTCCCCCCATTTGTTCAAGGTGTCGACCGGCGCATGGAGCCCGAGCAGCTTCGCAACCACGGTGGGGTGCGAATTGGCCGCCGCCGCCATTAGGGGCGTGAATCCGTCGCCGTCCGCGGCCGTGATCTCCGCGCCCTCCGAGAGAAAGACGGCGATTTCGTTTTCATTGCCGTTTTCACACGCCTGGATCAGCAGCGCGTCCGCCGGATTAGGCGGAGTTTGAGACACCGGGGCGGGTTCGGCCTTCGCGGACACCAAGGAGCCTGCTGTTAGCATAGCCACGAAGAGCATTTTCATTTTTTGAAAAACTTACCGATGCGTTCGACGACGAACTCCAGCATGTCATCCGTCAGGCCGGGGTAGACGCCGAGGAAGAGGGTTTGGTTCATGATGGTGTCGGTGCCGGTGAGCTGGCCGTGGACGCGACGGGGGATGTCGCGGAAGCCGGGTTGCTTGAGCACGTTGCCGGCGAAGACGAGGCGCGTCTCGATCTTCGCTTCCTCGAGCCAGAGCTGGAAGTCGCGGCGGTTGATGTGGTCCTTGAGCGTGATGGGGAAGCAGAACCACGACGGGTCGGCCTTGGCCGGGACGGTGGGGAGGATGAGGTGTTCCTCGAACGCTTTGAGCCGCTCGAGGAAGAAGCGGGCGTTCTTTTTGCGCGCGGCGATGAAGCCGGGCAGCTTGCGGAATTGCGCGCAGCCGATGGCAGCCTGCATTTCGCTGACCTTCAGGTTATAGCCGAGATTGGAGTAGATGTACTTGTGGTCGTAGCCGAAGGGGAGCTCGCCGAGCTGCCAGCCGAAGCGCTTGCCGCAGGTGTCGCTGACGCCGGGGTCGCACCAGCAATCGCGGCCCCAGTCGCGCACGGAGAGGCAGGTCTGGCGCAGGCCGTTGTCGTTGACGACGACCATGCCGCCCTCGCCCATGGTCATGTGGTGCGCGGGATAAAAGGAGATGGAGGACATGGCGCCGAAGGTGCCGCAGAGCTTGCCGTCCCAGGTCGAGCCGAGCGCATCGCAGCCGTCCTCGAGGAACCAGAGATCGTGCTTTTTCGCGAGCGCGGTGAGCACGTCGAGATCGGCGGGAATGCCGACGGTGTGCGGGACGAAGATGGCGCGCGTCTTCGGGCCGATGGCGGCCTCGATCTGCGCGACGTCGATGTCGTATTGGCCGGGCTGGCAATCGATGAAGACGGGGATGAGGCCGTTTTGCACCAGCGGCGTGAGCGTGGTGGGAAACGTGACCGCGGGGGTGATGACCTCGTCGCCGGGGCGCAGGCCGTTCTTCACCTGCGGGCTAAGCAGCGTGGCGACCATGAGCAGATTGGCGGAGGAGCCGGAGTTGACGAGGAAGGCGGCCCGCGCGCCGAAGTAGCCTTTCATCTCGCGCTCGAACTCCTGCGCAAACGGGCCGGCGGTGAGCCAAAATTGCAGCACGCTGTCGACGCCGCGTTGGAGCTCGTCCGCATCGAAGACGCGGCCGGCATAGGGGATCTTGGTCTCGCCCGGCACGAAACGCTTGGGCGCGTGCGCAATGGCATGGTAGCGCTCGACCAGGCGCAAGATTTCCTCCCGTAATTCCGGCGCGGTTTCCATGCGTGTTTGTATAAGGGCGAGGACCGAATTACTAAATTACTAAATTTCCCAAATGGGAGAGAAGGGATGTGGCACCGGGGGCTCTTCGCCTCTTGGTCCTCATTTGGAATTTAGGAATTTGGTAATTTAGTCCTTCGTCAGACGGCTGAGCGCACGCGGAATCGACATCGCCGCGCGAAACGCGGATAACGGCGCATGGATTTCTCTGCCTTGCGCGCTGCGTATGCGGGGCGGCGCGTGCTGGTCACGGGCCACACCGGATTCAAGGGCGCGTGGCTGTGCGAGTGGCTGCTCCACCTGGGCGCGCAGGTGCATGGCGTCGCGCTGCCGCCGGACGATCGCTCGCTGTTCGGCGAACTGGAGCTGGAGAGGCGTCTCGAGCACACGATTCTGGATATTCGCGATGCGGCGGCGATGCGCGCGCACGTGACGGCGCTTCGGCCGGAGGTCATCCTGCACCTGGCCGCGCAGCCGCTGGTGCGGCTTTCCTACCGCGAGCCGGTGGAGACTTTCGCCACCAACGTGCTCGGGACGGCCCATCTGCTCGACGCCGTGCGCACGGCCGGTTTTCCCTGCTCAATCGTCATCGTCACGAGCGACAAGTGCTACGCCAATGATGGACGGCCGCGCTCGTTCCGTGAGGACGATCCGCTCGGCGGGCACGATCCCTATAGCGCGAGCAAGGGCGCGGCGGAGATCGTGACGGCTTCCTATCGCGATTCGTTTTTCGTGCACGACACGCGCGTGGCGCTGGCCTCGGCGCGGGCGGGCAACGTCATTGGCGGGGGCGACTGGGCGGCGGACCGCATCGTACCGGATGCGATTCGGGCGCTGGAAAAGGGCGGCGCCATTCCGGTGCGCAACCCGGCCTTCACCCGCCCTTGGCAGCATGTGCTGGAGCCGCTCGGCGGCTACTTGTTGCTGGCGGCGCGGCTGGAAGCGGCGCGCGCGTCAGGCCGCGCCGAGGAGATCGCGAGATACGCGCAGCCGTTCAACTTCGGACCGGAACCGGGTGCGAATCGTCCCGTGCGCGAGCTGGTCGAAGAAATCCTCAGGTACTGGCCGGGAAAGTGGGAGCAAGTGGCGCAGGAAAAGCATTTGCCGGAAGCCCCGCTCCTCAGCCTCGACATTACCAAGGCGCACGCGGTCCTGGGCTGGCAACCGCGCTGGGATTTTGCGCGCACGGTGGCGGAGACCGTCGCGTGGTACCGGGCGCGGCACGATGGCCGAAGCGCGGTTGAGGAAACTCTGGCGCAGATCGAAGCCTATTCCCGTTAGCGGCGACGTCGCACGCCTCGGCGCAGCGCGCCGCCACCTTGGGGGTACGATTCACGCGGTCGCGCGCTGAGGTGCCGGAACCACAAGGGGCGCGCTGCGGCGCGCGGTTTGCGACGGTCCTAGACCGCCGCTACAGGTCAATGAAACGCGGCGCGCTTGCCGTGCGCTTGACACAATGTTCACCAATCTTATTCTCGCAGAAACGACGAGGCTTACCGGGAAGCTCGCGCGTTTTGCAGATCACTCGCCCGCTGAAAGGAAAAGGCCATGTCGAATCTTTCCAACCAAGTTGCCCTTGTCACCGGCGGTTCGCGCGGCATTGGCGCAGCGATCGCCAAGCGCCTGGCGGCAGACGGTGCGCGCGTAGCCATCACCTACACCAAGGGCGCTGATGCGGCCGCTGTCGTGGTCAAGGCGATTGAGGGCGCGGGCGGCAAGGCCCTTGCAATCCAGGCGGACGGCACGGACGCCGCCGCGGTGCAGGCCGCGGTCGAGCAGACGGTCGCCACGTTTGGCAGGCTCGACATCCTGGTGAACAACGCGGGCACCGCCATCCCGAAACCCTTTGAAGAGGCCACGCTGGAGGAAATGGACCGCGTGCTCGACCTGAACGTTCGCGGTATGTTCGTCGCGACGCAGGCCGCGCTCAAGCAGATGAAAAGCGGCGGGCGGATCATCATGATCGGCTCGTGCGTGGGCGAGCGCGTGCTGACGCCGGGGCTGGCCGCGTATTCCGCCACCAAAGGCGCGGTGAAGATGTTCACGCAAGGCCTGGCGCGCGAGGTGGGCGAGCGGGGCATTACGGTGAACAACGTGCAGCCGGGTCCGATCGACACCGACCTGAATCCCGCGTCCGGCGACTGGGCCACGCCGCAGACGGCGGTGACGGCGCTGAAACGCTACGGAAAAGTGGAGGAAGTAGCTGCGCTCGTCGCCTTCGTCGCCAGCCCGGAATCGTCCTACATCACCGGCGCCAATCTCACAGTCGACGGTGGGACGAACGCGTAGCGGCCGGGCGTGCCGGCGGGCCCGGCTCCCTTTTGGCGCGCCGCTTGTGCGCAGGCGATGCACTGCATCTGCGATAAGTGGACGGCGCTGCATGCCGAGGGCTTATCGGCTTGGCCGGTGATGGTGAGCGCGGCGCTTCGTGTGCCGAGCGCGCGTTGCCGTTGTCGCTGACTCGTGGAGACCCAGCGACTCGGTCCTTGAGAAGCAGTAAAACGCCATGGCGACGAAGGGTGCCAATGCGTTTCGGTAGCCGCCGACCGCCGGGCGGCGGAGGGAGCGGAGCGACCGGAATCTTGTTTGCGTTGCGCTACCTCGTCATCGGTCAACTGCATTCCGCGCGCGGGGCGCGCTCCGCCGCCCGGCGGTCGGCGGCTACCGAACGACTCCGCCGGTTGAGCGAAGGCAGGTTGTTGGAAAACGGTCTAACCGGTGACCGACTTCAAGACATCCAGCGTCAGCCGCAGGCCGAACGCCGTGGCGCCGCCTTCCAGATGCGCGGGCGGCTTGGTCGTCCATGCCGTGCCGGCGATGTCGAGGTGCACGAACGGGATTTCCTCCGCCCAGAGCTTGACGAAGCTCGCGCTGGAACAGGCGCTGCCTTCGCGGAACGAGGTGTTCTTGGCGGTGGCGATTTCGCTCAACACGTTCTCGCGGTACTCGCCGTCGATCGGCAGCGGCCAGACCGTTTCGCCCGTGCGCCTGCCCGCGGCCATGAAGGCGTCGCGCCATTTCTCCTCGCTGGTGAAAAGGCCGGCGCGTTTATGGCCCAGCGCCATGACCACCGCGCCGGTGAGCGTGGAGTATTCAAAAATCGCAGATGGCTTGTAGGTCTCGCGCGCATAGGCGATCGCGTCGACGAGGATGACGCGGCCTTCCGCGTCGGTGTTGAGGATCTCGATCGTCTTGCCGTCGCGGGTGGTGACGATGTCGCCCGGCCGGTAGGCGTCCGGCCCGGGCATGTTTTCCGCGGAGGGAATCAGGCCGACGACATTGAGCGGCAGCTTCAGGTCCGCGATTGCGCCCATCATGCCGAGCACGGCCAGGCCGCCCATCTTGTCCCACTTCATCTCGTCCATGGCCGCGCCGGGCTTGAGCGAAATGCCGCCGGTGTCGAACGTTACCGCCTTGCCCACCAGCGCGATGGGCGGCTGAGTTTTCGGCCCGCCGCGATACTCCATGACCAGCAGCCGCGGCGGATTGGCCGAGCCGCCGCCCACCGCCAGGATGCCGCCAAAGCGGTCGCGCTTGAGCATCTTTTCGTCCCACACCTTGAGCGAGAGCTTGCGCCCACGCACGAGCTCGCGCGCCTTGTCCGCCAGGATGGCCGGCGTGAAGAGATTGCCCGGCAGGTTGCCGAGATCGCGCACCAGGTTGGCGAGGTTCGCCACAATTTCCGCCTCGCGCGCCTGTGCCCGCGCGACGGTCACCTCGTTTTCGCGGACGATGAGCTGCAGACGCTGGAGGATGGAATGCGTCTGCTTGCTCGGGTCCTTGCCGAACCCGACGAACTTGTAGCTGGCGAGGATCGCGCCTTCCACCGCCGCGCCCGCGTGCTCCGCCACCGCGCCGAGCTCCAGCGCAATCTCCGTGGCGCCGATCTTGAGGAGGTGCTTGATCGCCGCGCCGGCAGCCTTGCGCACGGTGTCGGGCTCGAGCTTTTCCTTATCGCCCAGCCCAACGATCACCGTGCGTGCCTCCTTCCCGCGCAGCAGCACCAGGCTGGAAGGCGCGCCGGCGAACTCGCCCTTGCGCACGCCGGCGGGCAACTCCGCGCCCTTAAAGGCGAAGCGAACGAGATCGGGAGAACCTTGCGCGGTGGAGCGGACATCGATTTTGGCAGGCATGGAGCAACTAGAATGTGAGAAACGGGGCGAGGGACAAGCTTTGGATGGGCGAGAGGAGAGCCTAACGAAGCGCTCAAAAGGATGCTCGGGTTATCGACGCCGGTTGTTCTGTAGAACGATTGTGCATGAGGCGGGAAGGCATTCCGGTCGCTGCGCTCCCTCCGGCGCCCGGAGGTCGCCGGCTACCTTCGGAAGGATCTCGCCTGGGCAGACGAGGCTGACGATCGGCTGACGGAAGCGTGGTCCTCGCCGCGCCAAGCGTCTCTGCCTGTTCGCGCACCCGGCGATTGCCCAAATCCTCGGTGCGCGAAATACTCGCGGCGTGACGCTGGCTGCATCATGGCGGGATTGGCTGCCGCGGGTTTCGCCGCAAACCGGCGAGGCCGCGCTCTACGCCGTGCGCACCTGGCTGGCCTCGCTGCTCGCGCTCTACATCGCCTACGAGTTGCAGCTCGATGCGCCGTACTGGGCATGGGTCACCGTCTGGATCGTCTCGCAGCCCAACACCGGCATGATGCTCTCGAAGAGCTTCTATCGCGCGATCGGCACCATCTGCGGCGCGGGCCTGGCCGTGATCCTCATCGCGCTCTTCGCGCAGACGCCGGAGCTTTTCGTCCTCGCGCTCGCGCTCATCGTCGCGGCCTCCACCGTCGCGTCGAACCTGCTGACCAACTTTCGCGCCTACGCCACCGTGCTGAGCGCCTACACCGCGGGCATCGTGGCGGCGGACGCGATCAACACGCCGGACCAGGTCTGGTTCATCGCCCTGGCGCGGGCCTCGTGCATCCTCATCGGTATCGCCAGCGCGGTGACCGTCTCCGCCATCTTCGCGCCGCACCGGTCGGAGGCCACGGCCCAGGCGAAGTTCATCACGCTGCTCAAGGAGGCGGCGGCGCGCACCATGTTCTCCTATCGTGGCGACAACGTGCAGCGGCTCACCATCGGCCGGCAGCTCATCGTCGACGCCATCGCGCTCGACACGCTGCTCGAGTTCGCGTCGGCGGAATCGGAACGCTTCCGCGTGCAGAAGAACCGCGCGCGCAGCGTGCTCGCGCATGTGTTCGGCATGATCTCCGCGCGGCGGTCGCTCGATGCCCGGCTGATCCGGCACGGCTGGCCCAATCATCACGCGCTCCAGATTTTCCACGAGGTGGTGCTTGATCATCTGGCGGAAATCCCCGAGCACCTCGACCGCGGTGACGTCGACGGACTGATGCGCGGCCTGGAGGAGGTGCGCGCGCAGCTTGCCCGGCAGGATCCGGAACGCGACACCGCCGACGGCGCGGAGCTTGTCTCCGAGCGCTATGTCATGGACCGGCTGGATGACATGCTGGCCCACTGGGGCTGCGCGCTGCGCGACTGGCGCTCCATTCTCCATGGCGCGCCGGCGGATGATCCACGCCTCGTGCTGAATTTTCACCGCGACCATCGTGCCGCGGCGATCAACGGGCTGCGCGCCTTCCTCGCCGTCACGGCCACGGGCGCGTTCTGGATCGCCAGCGCCTGGCCGCACGGACCCACCGCGCTCGTCTTCGTCTCCATCATGCTCAGCCTGTTTTCCTCCGTGCCGCGGCCGGACCGCGTGGGCTGGCAATTCTTCTACGCCAGCATCCCGGCGGCGACGGTCGCGTTGCTGCTGAAGTTTTACGTGCTGCCCCAGCAATCGAGCTTCGAGTTCCTGGCCGTCGCCATGAGCTTCGTTTTGTTGCCGCTCGGCATGGTCATGTACAACCCGAAGACGACGCAGCCGGCCGTTGCCTTTTCGCTCATCTTCCTCAACGTCCTCGCGCCGACCAACCCGATGACATACGACCTGGCCGATTCGCTCAACACCACGCTGGGCATCGAGGTGGGCGTGCTTTTCGGCACGCTTTCCTACGTGATTCTCTTTCCACCGAATCCGGTCGCCGCGTTGCGCTACGTCACCTATCGCATCCGGCTCGGGCTGGGTGTCATGGCGCGGCACGTGCCGATTCCTGGTTTTTCGGAATGGGAGACACGCATGTACGACCGCGTGCTGCGGCTCAACGATCCGCTCAATCCCTCCGGCACCGCCACGAATGAGTGGCTCGATGCCGCGCTTAGCGCCCTCACGCTCGGCAACGAGATCCTGCGGCTGCGCCACGAGCTCGAGCGCCGCGAGCTGCCCGCGCCCGTGGCACCGGCGGCCGTTGCGGTGGTCGAGTCGTTCACCCACTTTGTGGACGAGCCGGCCCGCGCCCATGCCGAGGTGCGCGCCCGTCTGGCGGACCTCGCCGCGCACGATCCGGGCCTCGCACATCCCGACCGCCGCGCCTGGGCGCGCACGGTCGGCTCGATCGAGGAAATAAACGGCTTCCTCTCGCGCATTCCCGGCTCTTGAATGGCTCCGCCTTACCTCCATCCCCCATGCTCAAGGAAGTCAATCTCGACGGCATCTTCATCGCGCCCTTTGCCGCGGATCTCTTCTGGGCGCTGGTGATTTTCTATCCCTTGCGCCTCTGTTTCGACCGCTGGGCGATCGAGCGCTGGGTCTGGCATCGCTCGCTCTTCGACCTTTCCGTCTTCGTCATCATCGTCTCGGCTATTGGCCTCACCCTTGGTTAGGATGCCCGCGATGAATCCCGCCGACACTCTTCATCGCGTGCCCGCGCACCTGCGCCGCCCGCTGACCACGGGCATCGTCGTGCTCCTCGCGCTCATCCTCGGCTGGAGCCTTTGGTGGCATTACTTCCGCGCCCCCTGGACGCGCGATGGCCGCGTGCGGGTCGAGGTGGTGAACATCGCCGCGCAGATTTCCGGCGAGGTCATCGCGCTTCCCGTCGCCGACAACCAGCGGGTGAACAAAGGTGACGTGCTCCTGCGCATCGAGCCGGTCGATTACCAGCTGGCGCTCATGCAGGCGGAAGCGAACGTGCAGGCGCGGCAGGATCAGGTGCAGATCGCGCAGGAGGACGCGCTGCGCCGCCAGAAGCTGGGCGCGCAGGCGATCTCGGCGGAGGAAAAGAACACCGCGCAGAGTTCCTACCTGCAGGCGGAGGCCGCGGCGCAGGCGGCCGTGGCCGCGCGCGACCAGGCGCGGATCAATCTCGATCGCTGCGTCATCCGCTCGCCCGTGAACGGCTACGTCACCAACCTGACTTTGCGCGTCGGCGATTACGCCACGCCCGGCCAGACCAAGCTCTCGGTCGTCGACAGCGACTCGTTCTGGATTTCCGGCTACTTCGAGGAAACGAAACTGCCGCGCATCCGCGAGGGCGACTATGCGCACGTGCGGCTCATGGGCTGGAGTCCGGAAGTTGCCGGGCACGTCGAGAGCATCAGCCGCGGCATCTCCGACACCAACAGCGAGGTCGACGCCACCGGCCTGCAGAACGTGAATCCGATCTTTACCTGGGTCCGGCTGGCGCAGCGCATTCCGGTGCGCATCCATATCGACAAGGTGCCGTCGAAGATTGTCATCGCGGCGGGCCAGACCTGCACCATCGAGATCGATGATCACCGCAAGGTGAAGTAGCGCGGCGCAGGATCACCGACTTAATTGTAGCGGCGGTCGATGACCGCCGGCG
>CAJCIA010000091.1 GCA_903970275.1 Betaproteobacteria bacterium | reverse complement strand
TGGGCGGGCTTTGCAGCGAAGGTCGGCGCAGCGGCGGCCGGCTTTGCGGGAGCGGGTGCAGGTTTCGCCACCGGCGCAACGGCGGAAAGCTTGGCGGAAGGTTTCAGCAGCGCAGGTTCGGTTTTTAGCGTGGGAGCTTTTGTTGGGGCGCTCGGCGCGGGTGCGGGGATCGCGCTGGCCTTGGCCGCGGGCGTGTTGGGCGCGGTGTCGCGCTTGGCCACGGGAGGGGCGGAGCGTGGAGCGTCGGGCGTCATCGGCAGCGGCTTGGTCGGAGGTGTCGGGCTTCGTGGTGGTACGGCCTTTGTGACCTGGGCGAGACGGGCGGCGGCGGCCGTGATGCCGGGGCTCGTTCGGGGCGCAGGAGAAGAAGGTGCGGTGCCCGACTTTTTCGCCAATTTTCTGCGCGCGGAATTTTTGCCCATAAGGGAAAACCTAACAGTGGAAATGGATGCGCGACAAGAGCCCATCGCAAAATAGGCATTGCGATTATCAGGCGCGCGGCTCGCGCCCGCGTTGCATGATTGTGCAGCTGCCCCGGTTGTGGGAAGTTGCGGGATGCTTTCGCCCGACGATTTC
Source organism: Betaproteobacteria bacterium (assembly GCA_903970275.1). Classification (GTDB taxonomy): domain Bacteria; phylum Verrucomicrobiota; class Verrucomicrobiia; order Methylacidiphilales; family UBA1321; genus JABDGH01. The sequence goes on along the minus strand of CAJCIA010000091.1, from coordinate 8,645 downwards.
AATTATGCGCTCGAGAACACGCGCGTGGTGTTGGCGCCGGCGCGGCGCGTGGACACCTTCGGCACGTCGCTCTTCAACTACTTCCTCGTCACCGAGGCGATGGACACGGTGAACCTGTCCCGCGTGCGCGAGGGCCACATCCACGCCGAGCGCCCGCAGATCATGACGCCGCAAAACATGGCCAGGCTGATGCTCGAGGGGTTCGGCGCCGAGGGCGAGCGCTATGCCGAGCAGATCAGCGCTCAGGCCGCCCGCTTCGCCTTTTTGAAGTACGGCTTCCGCGTCAGCAAGTCGGACATCCGGTCCTACGACGTGCACGAGTCGCTGGAGCAGGTGGCCGGCAAGCTCAAGGACGAACTTGAGGTGAAGAACGAGCCGCTGACGGCGCTGCTCACCGGCGTGGACGACGGCTGGGAAGTCTGCCTGCTCAAGTTCATGATCGACCTGATCAACGCTTCCGCCCCTGGCAACCTGGGCGATTTTCGCGAGCGCGGGATGCTGTGATTGAGCGGGAGAACGCTGTAGTACGAGCGCTTGGATTATCCAACTATCCGCAAGAAGGAGACTCCAGACTGGTTCCTCCCGGGTAGCGTGCGTTGGCAGCAGTGCAAGACGGCGAGGGCGATCAAACCAACCGCCACCAACACGAAAGGCGCCGGCTCGGGTGCGGCGAGAAACGTGACGGTATAAAGGCCGGGAGTGTTCCCCGCCGTAAAAACAGCTCCGGATGAAGAGAGGATGTCGAACCCGTCCAAATCGCCGCCGGTCAGGTCAAGCGTCAGGTTATCAACATCGAAGGAAGGCGGAAGATCTCCCCCTTGGCTTGGCGTGGTGTTCAGCGTAAACGTTCCCGTCACTTGGTTAAACGTTTGACTGACCAACCCCGATCCATTGATGACCAGAGTGCCGCTGGAACCGTTCAAATAGGAAGGACCAAGGGTATTACTGCCGTCGAGCATGAACGCGCCACCCAGGATAGCGCCGCCCGAATAACCCTCACCGTTGCCGAGTTCGAAGCCCGCACCATCCATGCTGAGGGTCCCGCCATCCTGGGCCTTTGCGCAGGTGGAGAACGCTGCTATCGCCAGAATTCCAAGCCAAAGAGTTGCCCGCACTTGTCCGTTGTAGTGTTGTCGCACGGGAAGTCTAGGTGAAAAGCCGCGAGCACTTTCGACAAGAACAGGCGCTGGCTAGGAAGCTTTTTCATGTTCTTCATTCGGGCGGCGTTTAAACTTCAGTCGGCATGACCCCGCTTCTTATTCCGCCGCGGCTGGCGCTGGGTGACACGATCGGGCTGGTGGCCCCGGCGAGCCCGACGGAAAAGCCGGAGCGCGTGGACGAGGTGATCGCGCATCTCAAGGCGCAGGGCTTCGCGGTCAAGCCGGGCGCCAACCTGCGCCGGCGCGACAGCTACCTGGCCGGCACCGATGCGGAACGAGCCTCCGATCTGCACGCGGCCTTTCGCGATCCGGAGGTGAAGGCGGTCTTCGCGCTGCGGGGCGGCTACGGCTCGTGCCGGTTGTTGCCGCTGCTCGACTACGCGCTCATCCGCGCCAACCCGAAGCCGTTCCTGGGCTACAGCGACATCACGGCGCTGCACCACGCACTGCTGGTCCAGGCCGGGTTGGTGACCTACCACGGCCCGAACGCGAACGAGGCGTTCCAGCCGGGCAACAACGCGGCGTTGAAGCGCGCACTGATGGACCCGCCCGTTGAGACGGTGATTTTCTCGCGCGAGAAAAAGGGCGGCGACACGATTCGCTGCGAGGTGTCCGGCGCGACGCGCGGCCGGCTGCTGGGCGGAAACATGACCTGCCTGCTGCGCCTCCTCGCGACGCCCTATGCGCCCGACTTCGCCGGCGCCGTGCTCTTCCTGGAGGACATTGGCGAGAAAGCCTACCGCGTGGATGGCATGTTCACCCATCTGCGGCTGGCCGGCGTGCTCGACCAGATCGCGGGGCTCGTGCTGGGACGGTTCGATCATCCCGATCCGGAGGAACAAGCGCGCATCGCCGCTTTCCTCCAGGCGGAAGCGAAGCGGATCGGCAAGCCATGCATCAGCCACGCGCCGATCGGCCATTTTCCGCAACAGACCGTGATGCCGATTGGTGCACGAGTGGAATTGCACGCCGATGCGCGGCGGGTCACGGACTTGGGAACGGTGTAGACCGGGAGTGAGTTTCGCGCCGGTTAATTCCCTCAGGATCAAAATCATGAACGACGTGCCGGCGCAGGGGCGGGTGAGCATCTTTGTCAACGGGCGCGCGCGGCAAGTGGCGGGCGCGATGACGCTGGGCGAACTGGCGGAAGCGTGCCGGCTGGATGCACGCCGGCTGCTGGTCGAGCTCAACGGCGAGACGCTGCCGCGGAATGTCTGGCCCACGCATCCGGTGCATCACGGCGACCGGATCGAATTTATTAGAGTGGTGGCGGGGGGCTGACGGCGGGCGGAAGGATTTCTGGCGGCAGGTCGACGGTGAAGACGTCGTAAGCGGGGCCAAACTGCGCCAGGCATTCCAGCGAAAAGCAGCGAATGAAGATCAGCGCCGGCAGGAGAATCACGCTGCCGATGTAAGGCAGCAGGCTCAGGCAGCAAAAGACGCAGCAGGAAAGCAGCGCCACCACGATCAGGCCGATGGCGAGCGCGATCCGCAGCAGGATGAACACGGTGACCGAGCCCGGACGGCTGCGGACAAGCACCCAGGTTTGCATAAGCGCCTCGCGGACCGTGATCGGGTGGCGGAACATCAGCGCCACACCCCATTCGCGAAAGAGAAAGAGGAAGAGGGTGAACGCGATCGCAACCACCAGGTAAATAAGGCCAAGAGAGATCAGACCGATCATGGCCGGGAATGCGGGCAGCAGCGGAAATGCCGTGATCTGTCGGAAGAACGCAGAGACGACCAGCAGCACGGCGGGGAGGCCCAAAAGCACCAGCACGCCGAAGCTCACCGCGAGGCAGATGAGGTGGAAAACAAAGACGTGGTTCGCGGGCCGCGCATAGTACCGCCAAGGCTCGGCGATGGCGCCGCGGTTGCGCACGATGTTGTCGAGAAAGAGAAATTCGCCGCGTGCCCCCAGCCAGGCCAGGAGGGTGCTCAGTGCGATCACGAAAACAAACACGAGGCAAGCGATCAGGATGATGGTGCCGAGCTGCAGCGCGCCGAGTGCGGAGGTGAAGTGACCGAACTGCGCGTGAAGCTGCTGTTGCTGCTGCTGGGGTGAAAAACCGTTGCGGGAGGGGATGTTGTTGAGATTGAGCCCGCCGTTGCCGCCCGAAACCAGGCCGGCGAGAAAGGCGCTGAACCCGATGACGCACCATTTGCCGAGATCAAAGGGGCGGAAGAGGATGGCCACCATCCGTTCCCATGCCCGGTCGAAGGATCGCGAGAAATCGAGCACGGGCTGAGCGTAGAAAGGAGAAGGAGATTGGCAAGGCTGGGAGGGTGGGCGGATAGCCGTTGACCTCCGGGTAAGGGAATCGTGATGGAACGCCTTGCTCATCGTCCGTCGCCCGGAGCTCGACGGCGACCGAGAGACCGTCCGGGAGGCCGCTTGCGGAGCCAGCCTCGGAGGTAGCCGGCGATCCTCGAGCGCCAGATGGAGCGCAGCGACCGGAATGCCTTCCCGCGCCTGTGCTTAGCTGCAACGGATCCATGAGCGCGCTATGATGCGGGCTTCTCCGGCTCCGACGAGAACGTCTCTGTTAAGCGTCTTCGACCGGCCAACAAGGTGGCGGCGCGTTGCGCCGATGAATGCAACGGTCATAGACCGCCGCTACAGTGGACGGAGCTTGCCCATTCCGCCTCGCGGTTGCGGCTATTTGAGCCCTTGCGTTTTAGGGGAGGCGCTGACAGCTTATCGGCCATGTTTTTTGCGGGTATGAGGCGCATCGGCTCGGCACCCATGATCGGAATGATCATGGCGGCAACGCTCCCTGCCTGGTCCGCGGGTCGGGAACCCGCGCCAGCGTCGTCCGGCCCGTTGCGCCCAGAACAAACGCTCAACGCGCCCAACCTCGTCAGCCTCCGCCAGTTCAACACGGCCACGGGCGCGCCGGTCTGGCCCACACCCAACCCGTGGTACGTGCTCGAGCCCTACCAGGGCACGATCACGCGCGCGACTTTCGAGAAGCAGCTGCACGAACTTTACGATCCGTTCGGCGCCTTCCCTGCCTTCTACGACATCAACGACCAGCGCGTGGTCTTCTACCCCTCGGCCAAGGATCGCCGGGTGCCTCAGTTTGTGCTCAACTTCGCGCCGGCGCCGACCACGCCGGCCACCTCCGCGCCGGTCACGCCGCGCTGGTTTCGCACGCCCGAGGAGTTTCGCGCCGAGTCGCGCCCGCTTAACCGTCCGCTCGATGGCCTGCGCGTGGCGATTGATCCGGGGCACATCGGCGGGGTCTGGGCCGATCTCGAGGAGCGCAGCACGCGTTATCACGGCAGCGCGCCGGTGCGTGAGGGCGACCTGAACCTGATCACCAGCCGCATCCTGAAGCAGCAGCTGACCGACCTGGGAGCGAATGTCTTTGTCGTGCGTGACTCGACCGACCCCGTCACGCCCTACCGCCCGCACGACTTCCTGCCCGAGGCGCGCGAGATGCTGGTGAACCGTTCGGCCAATGCGACGCGGCTGCGCGCCTTTCCGCCCGACAAGCTGAACTTCCTCCTCGGCTACCGGCTCAACGAGCTGGCCGATTTCCTTTTCTTCCGCTGCTCGGAAATCGTGGAACGGGGCAATCGCATCCGGAACAACTTCGTGCCTGATATCACGGTGACGCTCTACATCGACGCGACACCCGGCAGCGGCCGCGGGCATCTCACCGACGCGAACGCGAACATCTTCTTTGTCCACGGCGCCTACACGCGCGCGGAAATGTGCGACGCGGAGATGCAGCGCCGCTGCGTCTATAAGATGCTGGAGGGCGGCAGCGCGATCGAGGCCGAAGTGGCTTCCGACATCGCGCTGACCTTTGCGGACAAGACCCATCTCGGTCCGGTGAAGTACGGCGACTCCGCCACCACGCGGCAGGTGCTGCCGGGGAATCTCTACGTGGTCGCGCGCAACCTGGCGGCCAATCGCGAGTACGACGGCCCGGTTGTTTGCACCGAGCCGTACTTCATGAACAACCGCGTCACCTACCAGCGGCTGCTGGCGGGAGATTACGATGGCCAGCGGACGTTCAACGGCAAGCTCTACGCCAGCATCTTCCGGGAGTATGCGGGCTGCGTGGCGCAGGGGCTGGTCAAGGCGTACGCCAAGCCCATGAACATTGCGGGCGCACCGGTGGCCAAGTAGTCCCCAAGCTTGTGACTGAGGAATAAAACTTCCTTATATAAAGCGACTTCGACTCACTTTTTTAAAACTTTGCACTGTTGTTTGGGTTAGATGCCCCATACGCTGACTCGACGTGTTGAATGAACGTCGGGGCAAACCCCGGGACATGCCATCCTCCTTGCAGCTCGCCGATTTGGTCGAGGGCACGCGCCTAGGGCATTACGTCATTTCCGAGCGGATCGCACAAGGCGGAATGGGCACGGTTTTTCGCGCCACGGAACCTGCGCTGGAACGGTACGTGGCCATCAAGGTCCTGCGGCCGGAATACGCCTCGAATCCGAATTACGTCCAGTATTTCCAGGAGGAGGCGCGCGCCGTCGCGGCGCTGCGGCATCCCAACATCGTGCCGATCTTCTACATCGGCCAGGAAGGCGATGTGGTCTTCTTCAGCATGGCCTACATCGAAGGCGAGACCTTCGACGACTACATCGAATCCAAGCGCTGGTTCGACGTGGAGCACGCCAAGTGGTTCCTTAGCCACGCCATCGCGGCGCTTCATTCCGCGCACAAGGCCAACATCGTCCACCTCGACATCAAGCCCGCCAATTTCCTGATCGACCGGGGCAACAATATCATGCTGACCGATTTCGGCCTGGCCGAAAAGATCGTCAAGGATGTCGGCGAAAACGCGCAGCGCGAGGCCTTCGGCACGCCGGCCTACGTCTCGCCGGAGCAGATCACGCGCAGCCCGACGGACCAGCGCACGGACATCTATTCGCTCGGCGCCACGCTGTTCCATCTCATGACCGGCCACCCGCCCTTCAGCGGCGCGACGGTGGAGGACATCGTTTGGGCGCACCTGGAAAAGCCGTTCCCCGTGGAGGTCGCGCAGGAGGCGAACGTGCCGATTGGCTGGATTCACCTGCTCAAGAAAATGATGGAGCGCTCGCCCGACGACCGCTTCGCCGATTACCGCGAGTTGCGCACCGCGCTGGAGAACGTAAACAGCTTCCGGTACGAGACCGGGCCAATCGAGGCGCCGCTGCCGCCCAAGCCGCTCTCCAAGCCGCGCACGGGGCAGAATCCGCAGATGCTTCACGGCCTGCGGGCCATGGGCAAGGCGAACTGGGACGTGCTGGAGGCGAAGGTCAACAACGTCATCCGCCTCGGACGCAAGCAGGTGATCGACGCGATGGAGCACCGCGCCGAGCCGCTCAAGGTGGACGGGTTGGTGCCGACCATCCGCGATCTGTGCCGCCCAACGGAGGAGGAACCGGAGGCGCTGGAGGAAACGCTGGAACGGGTGCCAGGCTTCGATCCCGCCTTGCGTGCGCTGGCCGACTTCATGATGAACCCGGGCGAGGGCGACGAGCGCGCGGCCAACCTGAAGCCAATGGAGGTGCTGGAGACCGTGGGGCTGGAACGCTCGCGCAACCTCGCGCTGACCTTCTTTGCGCTAAACTTTGAGCTGCCGAAGCATCCGAACTTCGACTGGACGCCGCTTTGGCGCCACCAGCTGGCCGCCGGCGTGGTCATCGATTTTCTCTACGACGCGCTGAACCTGCGCCGCAGCGGGTACGAGTTCATCGCCGGCACCTTCCACGACATCGGCAAGCTCGTGCTCGCGGAGCTCTATCCCTTTGCCTATTTCACGACGATGAACCGCTCCATGCAGGAGGAGCTTGCGCTGGTGGAGTGCGAGCGGGAGATCTTTGGCATCGACCATGCGGAAATCGGCGCGCTGTGGATGAAGCGCCATGAACTGCCCGCCCTGCTAGTCGACGCGGTGGCGGTGCACGAGCGTCCGGAGCGCGTGCACCGGCGCTCCGTCCTGAACAACGCGCTCATTTCCACCAACCACCTGGTGAAGCAGATCGGCATCGGCTACAGCGGCAACTCGCTGCTCGACCCGCGTCCGTGGGAGGAGCTGCCCTCGACCAAGAACATGTTCGAGGCCCGCGGCAATCGCGAGTACGACTACGAGTCGTTCACAAACGACATCCTCGACCAGTTCCAGAGTTTCCCGGATCTCGTCTAGACCGTTTGTCAAAACGCCGTTGTAGGGAATAGACCACGGCGCGCCTTCGTTTTCCTACGTTTCATTTAGGTTGTCGCTATTTCTGCGAGGGGAAGCTTCACCATTCGGTGTAAAACGATGGAGCGTCACGGCGAGTGATTCAAAGGATTCGGTAGCCGCCGACCGCCGGGCGGCGGAGGGAGCGCAGCGACCGGAGTCTGGCTTGAACCGCGCTACCCCGTGTCGGATAACTGCAATCCGCGCGCGTGGCGCGCTCCGCCGCCCGGCGGTCGGCGGCTACCGAAAGGTGCGCTGGAATCAGGACTCGATCAGCTCGCAATTCCTGACGCCAGCGTGGGCTGGAAGTGCGGCGGCTCGGGCTCCGGCGTAAGCAGGGTGACGTCGATGTCCTTGAGGCCGGCGGCGGTGAGCCAGGCGTGGAGATCGGCTTCGCTGAAGCCGAGCCAATGGTCGCCGTAGAGCTCGCGCGCCGGGTCGAAGTGGTGCTGGTTGAGATCGAGCACGACGAGGCGGCCGCCCTTGCGCAGCAGATGCGCGGCAGCGGCGAGCGCGGCCTGAGGATTCACGGCGTGGTGGAGCGCCTGGCTAAGGATGACGAGGTCGACACTGCGCGGTGGGATGGGCGGCTCGGCCAGGTCGCCCAGCCGGTACTCAAGATTGGCGATGCCCTTCTTCTTCGCCTCGGCGCGGCCGAACGCGACCATCTTGGGCGAGTTGTCGACGGCGATGACCCTCTCCGCCCGGCGCGCGAGCAACTGCGAAAGCCAGCCTTCGCCCGCGCCGAGATCGGCCACGACCACGCGCGGAACCAGTTGCGCCAGCAGCGGCCCGATCTCCGCCCATGTCCGGCCGGGGCAGAAGCTTTTGCCGAGACGGCCAGCCACGCGGTTGAAGTAATCGCGCGCGACGGTGCGACGCTTTTCCAGGATGAGCTTCAGTCCGGCGGCATCGCCGCGCGCGGCCGGGACTTCGCGCAGGGTGGTCCACGCGGCTTCGAGGATGTGGCGCGTCTCCGCCGTCATCCTGGCCACGAGCGAGTAGTAGGTGCGCTTGCCCTCGCGGCGGGGCTCAACCAGACCCGCGCGGCGCAGGTGGGCCAGATGGGTGGAGATGCGCGACTGGCCGAGGTGGAGAATCTCCTGCAGTTCGGCGACGGAGAGCTCCTCCTTTTCGAGCAGGGCGAGGATGCGGAGGCGCGTCGGGTCATGCAGCGTCTGCCACAAGGCGCGAAAGGACATGCCCCATTACATCCACGCATCGGGATGCGTCAATCTTATCCGCGCGGTGATGGGGCGGGGCGTGCGCCTGGCGCGCAGTCCGGCACTCG
>CAJCIA010000090.1 GCA_903970275.1 Betaproteobacteria bacterium | reverse complement strand
TGGTGGATTCCGCGCAGAACGCCGCCGCGGCGCTGGCTCGCGTGCTGGTCGAGCGCGGCCTGGAAGCAGCGCCTAGCGGAACCGCCGGCATGGTGACCATCTGCACGACCGACGTGCCCGCCCAGTTCACCCGCCTGGCGGAACGCTTCCTCGGCGGCAGCGTCGGCTCGCTGCAGCAGGTTTCCGTCGAATAAAGTCGAGCGCTTGCCAATGAAGTGACAACGCTTCTGCACGGTCCTGCTCCTGGGCCTGATTCGTTTGGCGACGCAACGACGATAACAAGCCGCTCTTCCTGTTCGGGTTTGGCCTGAGCTACACGACGTTGTCAGCGTGGATGTCGGTCGGATTGGGGGCGACGATCGCGCGGTGGAAGCGGTTTTGTTGGACGGCCTCTTTTTCGCGCGACCGGCGTCGGGCCGACGCCGGCTACCTGGCTTATCGCTTGGCAATACTCGACGTAGGTTCCGGCGCGTGGGTCCTCAAGATTGGTCGACGGCCTGTCTGCCGGCTCGTGACGGCTACTTCGTCGGCTTGCCGAGGTTGTTGCTGATGACGATGTACTCCGGCCCGCCGGCGGGGAGCTTGGCGTAGCGGTGGAAGGGGAAGGTATCGGGAAGGTTGGTGCCGTAGACGAGGGTCATCCACTCCTTCATTTCGCCGGAGGTCAGGTTGGTGGCGGGCTTCGAGAGGGTCACGGGGCTGAAGAAGACGAAGGCTGACTCGTTGATGTTGTCGTTGATCTGCGTGAAGTCGGCCGGGGTTTCCGGCAGCCAGAGCGAGACGCGGTCGCCATACCACGCGGTGGCCCAGGGCATGTCGGTCGCGACCCACTGGGTGGGATTGGCCAGGCGGCTGACGAAGGAGATGTAGGGCGGGAGGTAGGGCGGATAGTTGTAATAGGCGTAATTGACCGCCGTGATGGTGAGCAGCATGGGCGCAAGGCAGAGCGCGAGCATGGCCACGACAATCGTCACGGTGAGGAGCGGCAACTGGGTGATGAGCCGGTCCAGCAGCGTGAAGAAGAAGGCCGTGCCGATGATGATCATCGAGGGCAGGAGCACGACGGCGAGGTTCCAGGACCCGAGCGGCTCCGGCTTGGCATCGGCCAGGCTGCTCATGGCGACGAGTGCGACCGCGCCACCGACCACGAACCAGCGGAAGGCCTGCACGCGCGGGCGGCGAAACTCGTGCAGGATGGACGCGGCAAAAAGCAGGACCAGCGGGTTGGAGCCGAGCAGGTCCCAGCCGCGCTGGAAGTACCAGAGAAAGCCGGAGCATTCCTTCGACAGGCTGTCCCCGAAGACCGAGGCGTAGCTGGGGATGGTGGAATTACAGAAGATCTGGTTGCCGCTGTATTCGCCCTCGCCGTAGAGGCCCCAGGTGAAGTTCGACCCGAGCGGATTTCCGCAGGCACGGTACCAGTGATAAAACCACGGCAGCGTGATGAGCGCAGCAAGGGCGGCGAAGATCGGCAGGAAGAACCAGTTCCGGCGCTGCAGCAGGCCCAGGAAGATCAGCACGGGCAGCACAAGCGCGAGGAGCGGCAGGCAGAAGAGGCAGGCGATGCCGAAGAGGATCGCGATCACCGGCAGGATGAGCCAGGTGCGGACGAAGGGTAGCGGCGCATGGCCAAATGGCTCCTCCGCCACGCGGTAAAGCTCCACCAGGCCCCAGACAAAGGCAGTGACGAGCAGGAAGAGCAGGTCAATCGGCGTGGCCTGAAGCGAGAATTTCCAGACGAAGTCAGAGAAGATGAAGGCGCAGGGCGCCATCCACGCCACCCGGAGATCAAACAGCCGGCGCGCGAGGATGAACATGACCACGGCGGTGAGCAGGATGAAGACGCAGTTGAAGAGCGGGAGCCAGCGGTCTCCGGAAAACATGTGACTGTCGGCGATCGTGTCCTCGAAGTTGACGTGCTCGAGGTCGAAGAGGCCGGCGAGCAGCAGCGGATAGCCGGGGGAGTTGTAGGTGTCGGGAATGGTGCGGACGTAGCCCGGCGGGTAGGTCTCCCCCGGGAAAAGCTCGCCCTGGCCGTGCTTGGCCTTGTACTCCTGGATCTGCGTCAGCGCGAAGGGCCGGATGAAGAAGGTGTCGAAGGTGTGGGAGCGGGCGATCTGCCGCGCGAACTGCGCGTTGTCCATCGACTGCGCGTCGCCCAGCCCCTTGTAGATCTTGAAATTGTAAACGCCGGCCAGCCCGGCGAAGACGATGAGCAGCGGGATGAGCCGAACCAGCGGACGCGCGGCGCCCACCTCGACACTATAGAAAATGGCCGCCAGAATTTTGTCCATGAACGCTCGTCGGGGAAGGACCGTTCAGGCGGAAAGCCGATAGGTCTTGAGTTTACGATGCAGGGTCCGCCGGCTGATGCCGAGCAATTTGGCCGCCTCGGTGATGTTGCCCTCGGTCTGCTGCAGCGAGGCCTGGATGAAGGTGCGCTCCATCTCTTCCAGGTTGAGGCTGCCACGCGTCCCGCCCGCGCCCGACGGGTGCGAGGTCGAGGAATTGGACGACTGTCCCGTGATCCGCGGCGGAAGATCGCGCACGCCGATACGCTCCCCGCGGCAGAGGGCGACGCCGTGCTCGATGGCCGCGCGCAGCTCGCGGACGTTGCCCGGCCAGTCGTACCGGGCCAGCGCTTCCTGCGCGTCGGGCGTGAGGCCCACGATCTTGCGATTGTTCTGCCGCGCAAACTCGGTGAGGAAGGCGTTGGTCAAAAGCGGAATATCCTCCCGGCGCGCGCGCAGGGGCGGCAGGTCGATGCGCACCACGTCCAGGCGATAGAAGAGATCGTCGCGGAACTTGCCCTCGCGCACGAGCCCCTCCAGGTCTTTGTTCGTGGCGGCGACGACGCGCACGTCCACCTGGATGGAGTGGTTGCTGCCGACGCGCTGAACGGTGCGCTCGCCCAGCGCCCGCAGCAGCTTCACCTGGATGGCGGGATCGATCTCGCCAATCTCGTCGAGGAAGAGCGTGCCGTGGTTGGCCTCCTCGAAGCGGCCGACGCGGCGCTCCGTCGCCCCGGTAAAGGAGCCCTTCTCGTGGCCGAAGAGCTCGCTTTCCAGCAACTGCGGCGAAAGCGCGGCGCAATGCACCGGCACGAAGCGGCCCTGCGCGCGCGTGCTCAGGCGGTGCAGCGACTGGGCGATCAGTTCCTTGCCGGTGCCGCTTTCGCCCTCGACGAGGACGGCCGCGTGGGTGGGCGCGACCTGGCGCACGCGGTCGTAGATATCCACCATCGCGGGCGAATTGCCGATCAGCTTTTCCAGGCCGAACTTCTTGTCCAGCTCCTGGCGCAGGTGCCGGTTCTCGGTCTCGACCTTGCGGGAGCGCAGCGCGCGATTAAGCACGACCTCGAGCTTTTCGAGGTCGAGTGGCTTCGTGATGTAATCGTAGGCGCCGCGCTTCATGGCCTCGACGGCCACCTTCTCCGAGCCGTAGGCGGTCATGAGCACGCAGACCGGCGCGTGGGGGAGGGCCTGCGCGCGCTTGATCAGGTCGAGGCCCTCGGTGCCGCCGGTGAGGCGCAGGTCGGTGAGGAGGAGATCGACCGGCTGGGATTCGAGCAGGTTGAAGGCGCTGTCCGTATCGGGCGCGAGGTAGATGTCGTACTTGCCGTCGAAGTAGCGGCGCAGGCCGTCGCGCGTGTTCTTCTCGTCCTCGACCACGAGGAGGACGGGCAGGTTGTCCGTCAGTTCGCTCACGGCTGGGGGGCGGGTTCGTCGCCGCTGCCGAGCAGGCGGACGCGCCGCTCGGCCAGGGGCAGGAAAATGCGCGCGGTCGTGCCGCGGCCGGGCTGGCTCAAGAGCTCGAGATGCCCGCCGTGCTCGTGGATGATGCGCTGCACGATGAAGAGCCCGAGGCCGGAGCCGGCCTTCTTGCGCGTGAAGTAAGGCTCGGTGATGTGCGCCATGTCCTCGCTGGAGATGCCGGTGCCGCTGTCTTCGAAGGAGATTTCCAGCTGCGTGTCGGAACGCGAGGTGGCCACCCGGAGGATGCCGCCGTGGTTGAGCGCTTGCACGGCATTTTTAATCAGGTTGTAGAACGCCTGCTTGAGCTGGTCCGGGTTGGCGGGCACGGGCGGCAGGCCCTCCGCCAGCTCCTCCTGCACGATGACGTCGCGGTCCGCAATCTCCGGTTCGAGGAAGCGCAGCGACTCGCGCACGACATCGTTGATGCCGACCATCGACCTGATGGCGTGGGCCGGCCGGACCGCGCCGAGAAACTGGCTGATGATCGTGTCCAGCCGCGCGACCTCCGCCCGCGCCACGCGCACCGATTCGAGGAGGTCGGCCGACTCCGGCCCGTCGCCGCGCCGGCGCAGGTCGCGCTCGAGCAACTGCAGGTGGATGTTGAGTGAGTTAAGCGGGTTGCCCAGCTCGTGGGCCACGCCGGCGGCGAGCAGGGTGACGGCGTTCAGCCGCTCGGATTCCAGCACCTCGCGCGCCTGTTCGCGGCGCGCCGTCTGGTCGTGGAAGATGATGGCGTAGCCCAGCAGGTCCTGCTCATCGTCGCCCAGCGGCACGAGGTAGAAATTGAGGTAGCGCTGCTGCGGGTAGAAGACCTCCAGCTCGCGGTTGACCACCCGTCCCGCGGCCAGGAGCGATGGCCAGTCGAGCTCCTTCAAATGCTGCGCCATGGAGGTGCCGAGAACCTTGGCCGGGTCGAGTCCGAGGAGCCCGGTCACGGCATGGTTGAGGTACTGGATGCGGCCGCGCGCGTCGACGACCACGATGCCCTCCTGCAGCGTGTTGAAGATGGTCTCGAAGAATCCCTTCTCCTTGCTCAGGCGCTGGAGGTAGGCCTGCAGGTCGGCCTGCCCGACGCGGTCGAGCCGGGTCAGGAGCTTGTCGAGGAAGGTGTTTTTCACGAGGGTCCGGCGGACGGCGGCAAGGGGTCAAGCCACGGCGAGCAAGCCCCCTCGATCCATCCGTTCATCCTAAAGCCAATGCCGCTTGCGCAGCCAGACGATCAGCAAGATCGTGCTGACGATGGTGATGGCGCTGGCCACGGGATAAGCGTAGGGCAGGTGCAGCTCCGGCATGTCCGCGAAGTTCATGCCGTACCAGGTGCCGATGAGCAGCGTGGGCGTGGTGATCGCCGTCATGAGGGTGAGTACCTTGATGATCTCGTTGGTCTCGTAGGAGGCCTTGTTGAGGAACACGTCGAGCGTGAGGTAAAGCTGGTCGCTCAGGCTTGCGGCTGTCGCGTCGATGCGGTTGAGATTGGACTGTAGGTCGCGGAAATAGGGCAGGAGCACGGGGCGGATGAGCTTGAACTCGCCGCGGGCGATCCGGTTGACCATGTCGCGCTGCGGCCGGACGATCTCCTGGAGGTGCTGCACCTCCGCCTTGCGGGCGCGGAATTCCTTGATCACGGTCGGCTCGGAATGCTTGGCCACGAACACGGTGTCCTCTAGGGCGTGAATCTCCTGGGTCAGGTCGTTGAGGACGGGCTGATAGGCGTCCACCATCGTATCGAGGAGGAAATGGGCCAGCCGGTCCATGCCGCGCGTGATGGCGGCGGGATTCTTCTTCACCCGCTCGATCGTGGTGGTGACCATGGAAAGCGGCTCGGTGTGGTGGGTGACCAGGAACGTCTTGCCCAGGAAGAAATCGAGCTCGCTGGTGCGGAACTGATCGGCGCGGCTGAATGCGACCGCGTGCATGACCATGTAGAGGTAATCCTCATAGTCCTCGATCTTCGGATACATGCTTTCCGACATAGCGTCCTCGATGGCGAGGGGATGAAACTGGAAGACGTCTTCCAGGATGCGCTTGCTCTCCTCCGGGGTCGGCTGGGCGAGATCGACCCAGATGAGGAGGCCCTTGTCGGACCGGACAAGACGGAGCGCGTCGGCATCCAAATCCGATCCAACCAATTTACCATCGTTAAAAACAAAGGAGTTGATCATAACGACGGGTCGGATGGTGCAAAGTGACGCACAAGTTTAGTCCTAAGCCTGTGACGTTCCAACATGCAAGAGCTTTCACGCGTGAACTATAAAAAGAGAAAAGAACCTTGCCACAACTGAAAAAATGGCTTTGATGGGCGCGATATGTTGCGGAGCTTCGTCCTTACCGTTTCGCTTGGATTTGCCCTGGCGGGCCTGGCCCACGGTCTCGATGTCTCGCGCACGCAAACGGCCGGGCCGGATTCGGCCGCACCGGTGACGCCTGTTGCCACGGGTGGAGCAACCGCAACGGCCGCGACGGTCACCACCGCTCCGGCTGGCACGGGTTCCTTCGCCGATACCTTGACCGACCTGAAACGTTTTTTCACGGTGACGGCTGACGTGCGTGAGGAATACGACGATAACATCTACACCTCGAACACGAACAAGGTCTCCAGCCTGAAGGAGGAGATTTCGCCCTCCATCCTTTTCAGCTACCCGATGGAGAACAGCACGCTCGATGCGCGCTACACGGCCGGGTTCACCTATTATAACCATTCGCCCAGCGGCCAGCATGTGGACCAGGACCACGACATCGTGTTGCGCTACAACCACTCGTTTTCCGACCGCTTCAACCTCGACGTGCGCGACGACGGCGGTTATCACGTCGACCCGGCGTTGCTGCAGGATATCGGCACGGTGAACCGCGACGGTGCCTACTACGACAATATTGCCACCGCGGAATTCACCGCGCAGTGGACGCCGCTTTTTGGCACGGTGACGAGCTACTCGAACAGCTTTATCACCTATGAGAACGGCGATATCGGCACGTTCGAGGACAGCGACGAGAACACCATCACGCAGGATTTCCGCTTCGCCTTCTGGCCGACGGTCACCTTCGCCGCGGGCGTGATCTTCGACAACATCGACTATTTCTACACGGATCGCGGCTACACCAACTACACGGCGGATACGGGTTTCGACTGGCAGGCACTGCCCAGCCTGTCGCTCGGCTTCCGGGTCGGCGGATCGGTGGCCACGCTGCAGCAGGGCGGCACGGAGGAGGACCCCTACGCCAGCGCCAACCTGAACTGGCAGTTGGGCGAGCGGAGCCGGTTCATCGCCTCCTACGTCCACACCGTCACCCCGACCGACTTTGCCCAGGCCGATGCGCAGACCTCGGACCGCGTCACGGGCAACTTTCTCTATAACATCACTCCCGACATCACCACCCACTTTGAGGGGAGTTACACGCACGCGGAGTATAGCAGCGAGGATCTGGACCCGTCGGCGGGCACGGTCGACAGCTTCAGCGAGAATGTCGCGGCGTTTGATACGGGTGTCACGTATCACTACAACCAGTACCTCGATTTCGAGTTGGGCTACATTTTCAGCATCGTCGATTCGCAGGAACAGTTTCGTGATTACACGCGAAACCAAGTCTACATCGGCGTCCGTGGCACTTATTGAAGTTGGTTCGGCAAGTGCTAAGATAGCCTGAGCGCGCGCGTTTCCTGCCGGTAGATTCCGTATGGCCCAGCCCGAGACCTCTCTCCATTTTAACGAGTATTTTCGGATCATCCGCAATCGGCTGTGGGTGATCTTTACTATTTTCGCGCTCACGCTTGTGACGGGCATCTACGTCACGGAGCAGGTCTTGCCCAGGGCGTATACGGCGACCGCGCAGATCAAGATCCAGAACGCACAGACCACCATGGCGCCGACCTTGGGGTCGGATCAATCGTTCGAGCGGCCCATCGACTCGCAGGAATTCCAGACGGAGTACGAGCGCATCAACTCCCCGGCCGTTCTTGATCCGGTGATCACCGAGCTCGGGCTGGACAAGGTCTGGGCCAAGCGGGTCTACAAGTCCACCACGGACAAACTGCCGATGCAGGACGCCCGCTCGTACATGAAGAGCGTGCTGGCGGTCAACTTCCATCACGGCACCAGCCTCGTGGAGGTCGCCGCCCGCAGCGAGGTCCCGGCGGAAGCGGCCGCCATCGCCAACGGCGTGGTGGAATCCTACAAGCGTCTGCGCGACGGCGAGCAGTCCGGCCGCAGCTCCACCGGCGCGGACACACTGCGCGAGCAGATTGCCGACCAGCAGAAAGTCGTCGACCAGGACAAGGCCACCCGCGACAAGCTGCGGGATGGTTTGCGGGACAAGGGCATCGTGCTTAATCAGGGTACGGAGGAGGACGGCAGCCTGGAGAACACGCGCCAGCAGGAGCTTACCTCGCGCCAGCATGATCTGCTCGACGCCCAGCAGGAAGCCGATCACCGCCGCGTGCTCTACGAAAGCACGAAGGATCTTCCGGATGCGGAGTTTGTCGCGACCCTCGAGGGGATGCAGCAGGCGCCGGCGAACCTGACCTCCCTGCAGACCGACATTCTGAACCAGGAGAGCACGATCAAGAACCTGCTGCAGCAGGGCTTTGGTTCCGATGCGCAGCGGGTGTTGGCTGTGCAGGCCCAGCTGGCGCAGGAGCGCACTCAGTATGCAACCCTCATTGCCGGTGCCCGCCGCGCCTTGATGATTGCCTCGCTCATGGCGGACGCGGGGGTGAAGGATCTTCAACAAAAGGTGAACGACCTGGAGACGCAGGTGGCGAGGGACCAGACCGGGGCCATTGGACCGTTCGTCGATGCCGACCGCGAGTACAAGCGCCAGCAGACGCTGCTCGACACGCTTAACATCCGGCTCAAGGAGACCCTCAGCGGCGCGCCGCTGCTGGAAAGCCCGGTGAAGATCATCTCCAGTGCGGACGTGCCCGACTTTCCCTCCTCGCCCAACGTCAACCTGAACATCGCGCTTAGCGCCGGCGCGGGCCTCTTTTGCGGCATCATCGTCGCGTTCCTTATCGAGTATCTCGACACCAGCGTGAAGACCATGGCCGACGCGGAGCAGCTCCTCGGCCTGCCGGTGCTCACCATCATCCCCAACAAGGGCGGCCCCATGCCGCTCACCCAGCAGACCGCGCGCCTGCCGCACGCTGAGGGCTACCGTATCCTGCGCGCCAAGCTAAACCTCCGCGTCCAGAACGGCCTCGGGCCCTGCGTCACGATGCTCAGCGGGGGCCCGGGCGAGGGGAAATCGACGACCATTTACAACCTGGCCATCGTCTGCGCGCAGGCCGGGCAGTCGGTCATCCTCGTCGATTGCGACTTGCGCCGGCCGACGCTGCATGACCTGCTCGACGTACCGAACGACAAGGGCGTGAGCAGCTTCCTGCGCGGGGAGGGCGATTGCCTTGAGTTCATCCAGCAGACCTCGCTGCCGAAGCTGCACGTGCTCACCGCGGGCGAGACGCCCATTGCCGAGATCGGCAACTTTTCCGCCGACAAGATCCGGCAGATGATGGACGAGCTCAAGCAGCGCTACGATCTCGTGCTCATCGATTCCCCGCCCGTGCTCGGCATCAGCGATGGCTCGGTCATCGCGCGCGAGGTGGACTATGTCATCCTCGTCGTGCAGCATCGGCGCTATCCGCGCGAGATTTCGCTGCGGGCGAAGCGCGCGGTGGAAGAGGTGCACGGCAACTGTGTCGGCATGGTCCTCAACGCCGTCGCGGTCAAGAGCGATGATTCCTATTATTATTACAGCAGTTATGGCAGCTACTATCAAAAGGATGGAACCAAGAAGCGGCGCAGGAAAAAGAAGGGACCAGAGGCCGTCAATGGCACCGGGCCTGACGACCATGCCCTGCGGGTCGGCCCGAACGACACCGAGGAATTTTAGCCTAGTGAAAGCGCTGCCCCTGCTTGGGATTCTCCTGGGCTCCTTCCTGCTTTCCGGTTGCATGGGTGGTGGCGGCGCCGCGACCACGCCTCTGCCTGACGCCAGCACGGCGCCCTCCGACGCCATGCGCGCGGGTGACAAGATTACCATCACGCTGGCCGGTGTGCCGCAAGGCGAGGAGTACGTGCACGAGTATCAGATTCCCGAATCCGGCGATGTCACCGTGCCCAATCTGACGCAGAACTTCCGCGCCCTTGGCGTTCGCCCGGGTGAACTGGCCAATGAGATCACCTCGGCTTACCGCAGCTCGCACATCTACACCAATCCGAACGTCACCGTCATCCCGGAAGACCGGTTTGTGAACGTCTCGGGCGACGTCCGCTCCCCGCTGCGCGTGGTTTACACGCCGGACTTGACCCTGCTCGGCGTCATCAGTGCCGCCGGCGGCTTCGATGAGTACGCCGACAAGCACCACGTCCGCATCGTGCGCGGCGCGCAGCTCTTCGTGGTCGACGCGCAGAAGGCGACGACTACACCGGGCGGCGACGTGCTCGTTTATCCCGGCGACCAGATCACGGTTCCGCGCACCATATTTTAATCCGGGCCGCTGTATGGCCGGAGTGTGCGGCATGAACGTCCGTCTCCTTTTCCTCTGCGCCCTGGCTGCCGGCGCGGTGGCCCTTGGCGGCTGCTCGCAGCCCACGCCCGTCGAGGAGCAGGCGCAGGTCAAACAGGCCTTTGACGGGTTGAAGGATCAAGTCGCGCTCGGCCATGCCGGGTTGGCCCTCGCCTATCTGGACCGCGCCACGCTCGATTACCTGCAGGCCGCCGCCACCCGGCCGCCCTCGTCCACCGAGCCGACGGCCGACCTGCTCATCCGGCGCGCGGCGGAAAAGCTCACGCCCGGCGGCGTGGGGCCGGGATTCACCCTGGCCGCGCCGCTGCAGCGGCTGCTCGACCAGGGCGTCTTGAATCCGCGCGACCTGGAGCCGCTCACGCTCGGCGCCGTGTCGGTGGAGGCAAGCGGCGAGCGTGCGCAGGCGGAGGCGTTCTGGCACGGCGACGGCACCACGCTGCAGATTCATTTCCAGCACGAGGACGGCGGCTGGAAGATCGACCTGCTCAACCTGCTGCCGTATGCGAGTTCAGCGCTCACCATGGACCGCGCGATCAAGCGCGAGACCGAGGACGAGCAGGTCGCCCGCCTGATTAGCGCGCTGCCCAATCCGTAGCTATCTTCCATCATGCTCGCCAAACGGGTCATCCCCTGTCTCGACGTCCATGCGGGCCGGGTCACCCGTGGCCAGCAATTCGGCCGCGCGGAGGAAAACGGCCTGCGCAACGTCGGCGACCCGGTCGAGCTTGCGCTGCGCTACAACGAGCAGGGTGCCGACGAACTGGTCTTCTTCGACATCACCGCCTCTTCCGAGGGCCGGAAGTCGATCCTCGACGTGATTGAGCGCACGGCCGACTGCTGCTTCATGCCGCTCACCGTCGGCGGCGGCGTGCGCACCACGGACGACATGCGCGCTCTGCTGCGCGCCGGCGCGGACAAGATCAGCCTCAACTCCGCGGCGCTCGCCCGGCCGGAGATCATCTCGGAAGGCTCCGCCGCCTTCGGCGCGCAGTGCATGGTCGTCTCCATCGACGCAAAGAAGACCGGTCCCAACGAGTGGTCCGTCTTCGCCCGGGGCGGCCGGGAGCAAACCAAGTGGGAGGCGCGCGCCTGGGCCACGCGGGCGGTTGAGCTCGGCGCGGGCGAGATCGTGCTCAACAGCATCGACTCCGACGGCATGTCCACCGGATATGATCTGGAAATTACCCGCATGATCAGCGAGGCAGTGCCGGTTCCCGTTGTGGCCAGTGGCGGCGCGGGCGAGTTGGCCCACTTTGCCGCCGTCGTCGACCAGGGCCGGGCGGATGCCGTGCTGGCCGCCAGCGTCTTCCATTTCGGCAAATTCACCATCGGCCAGGTGAAGGATTATCTCGCCGAGCACGCCATTCCTGTGCGGCGGTAAGGGGGAGCTTTTTAGATAGGATTCAGACGATTAATAAGATGGGGAAGGGGATAAAGAAACTCTCCGTTTCCTCCCCCATCACATTAATCGTATTAATCCTATCCATTGCAGATGCAGTAACGTGCAGTCGTTCTAACCCCTGGGCCTGGCTCCCCCAGCCAGGATAGCGGCAAGCGAAGCGCTCCCACCTTGTCAGGCCTCCACCTTCAGCTAGATTCGCATTCATGTTCCGTTATGCCAACAGGATGGGTACGCGCGTCCTGCGGATGCTGCAGATGGCGGGGCAGATCGTTTTCCTCTTTCTCGACATCATGCGATGTCTCTTCCGGTACCCCATCCGGATGAAGCTGCTCGTCCAGCAGCTTGACTTCATCGGCGGCAAGTCGCTGCCCGTGGTGATCATCACCGGCAGCTTCATCGGCGCCGTCTTCGCCGCGCAGACCGAGTTCCAGTTCCGTAGCCTCGGCCTGGCATCCGGCGTTGGGCCGGTGGTCGCCATCGCCATGTGCCGCGAGCTCGGCCCGGTGCTCTGCGCGCTTATGATCGCCGGCCGCGTTGGCTCCGCCATGGCGGCGGAGTTGGCCACGATGAAGATCACCGAGCAGATCGACGCGCTACGCTCGCTCGCCGTCTACCCCACAGAGTACCTCATTGTGCCGCGGTTCCTCGCCATGCTCATTTCCATGCCGCTGCTGGTCGGGCTGGCCATCCTCTGCGGCATCGGCGCGGGCTACTACGTGGCGGTGCACGCGCTCGATGTGCCGGGCGTCTACTACTGGCACAACACCGTTCTCTATACCCACGACAAGGACATCTGGATCGGCTTGGTAAAGGGCTTCTTCTTCGGCGTCATCATCCTGCTCGTGGGCTGCAACAAGGGGCTCGAATCGTCCCAGGGCGCGGAGGGCGTCGGCCTGGCCACCACCGAGGCGGTGGTCGATTCCTTCATCATTGTGCTCATCGCGAACTTCTTCTTCACCTTCCTGCTCAACGCGCTCCTGTGACCGACGCCGCCTCATCTCAACCGCTCCTGCGCCTCGTCGGCGTGGAGAAGAAGCTCGGCCGGCAGAAGATCCTGCGCGGGGTCGACCTGCAGATCGACAAGGGCGAGCGCATGATCATCATCGGCCGTTCCGGCGGCGGAAAGAGCGTCCTGCTCAAGCACATCATCGGCCTCATGCGCCCGGATGCCGGCCAGGTCTGGTTCCGCGACATCGACCTGGCCAAACTGAGCGATGAGCAGCTGGCGCCGCTGCGCAAGGAGACCGGCATGCTTTTCCAGAACGGCGCGCTTTTCGACTCGCTCAGCGTGGGCGAGAACGTGGCCTTCCCCCTGCGCGAGCGCGGGCAGAAGGACGAGAAGATGATCCGCGATGAGGTCGCGCGCGCCATGAAGATCGTCGACCTGCCGGGGCAGGAGAGCAAATGGCCCTCCGAGCTCAGCGGCGGCATGCGCAAGCGCGTGGCCCTAGCCCGCGCGGCCATCGCCAAACCGGCCCTCATGCTCTATGATGAACCCACGGCGGGGCTCGACCCCGTGGTGGCCGATTCCATCAACAAGCTGATGGTGCGGCTGGGCGAAGAACTGCAAATGACCTCGGTTATCGTGACGCACGACATGGTGAGCGCCCGGGAAGTGGGCGACCGCATCGCCTTTCTCAACGAGGGGCGCATCTACTGCGTCGAGCGGCCGGACGTCGTCCTCGCCTCGACCGACCCCATCGTGCACAAGTTCGTCAACGGCATCTCCGACCCGACCGACGTCACCTTCTAAGGAAACCAGCCATGAAACAAAATCTCGAAACCAAAGTGGGGCTCTTCCTCATGTTCGGCATCGCCGTCATCTGCACGCTGATCATCTGCTTCGGCGCGGTGGGCGATCTCTTCAAGCCGACCTACAGCCTGACGCTGAAGTTCCCCGACGCGAGCGGTCTGCTCAAGGGCTCGGAGGTCTATCTCTCCGGCGCGGAAGTGGGCAAGGTGACGACCGACCCGCAGCCCATCCCCGATTCGCAGGAGGTACAGGTGAGCCTCAAGATCGATCAGCACGTGCACATCCGCGATGACGCGCAATTCACCATCGGCAGCGCCGGGTTGCTGGGCGATCGCTACGTGGAGATCACGCCCCAGACCTATGGCCAGGAGACGCCCGACGACAAGAAGGGCAAGTTCGTCACTGACGGCCAGAAGCTGCAGGGCACGGCGCAGGCCAGCATCGAGAGCCTGACCAACAGCGCCCAGCCGCTCATCATCAAGGCCAACCAGATCGCCGACCAGCTCAACGACATGATCACGAAGCTGAACACCGACGTTCTTTCCGGCACGAGCACGGAGGACATCAAGGAGGCCATCATCGACCTGCGCAGCCTGGTGAAGAAGGGCAACACGCTGGCCGATACCGGCAACGAGATGCTCAAGAATGCCAACGACGTGCTCATCGACGTGAAGCAGAGCAAGGGACCGCTCGGGCTCGCCATCAACGACCGTGACTCCGCCGAGCGGCTAAAGGCGACGCTGAAAAACTTGCAGGACCTGAGCCGCAATTTGAAGGAGCACGGCGTTCTTTTCTATTCAAACGACAGCAGCTCGTCCGATAAGAAAAAGTAGCGACATCCGGAGAGAACCTTCATGAGCGAATCCCTCAGCGCAGTGGTGGTGGCGGCAGGCCGAAGCCAGCGCATGGGCTTCGACAAGCTGCTTACTCCTCTCGCGGGCAAGCCGCTGCTGCTTCACACGCTGGACCGGCTCTTCCGCACCGAGGCGCCGCGCGAGATCGTGCTCGTCGTCCGCCCCGGCAGCGAGATGGAGATGCAGCAGATCATCGCCCCGCTCGGCCGCAGCAACTCGATCCGGCTGGTGCCCGGCGGCGCGCAGCGGCAGGACTCGGTCTGGAACGGGCTGCACGCCGTCTCGCCGGAATCGGAATTCGTCATGGTGCACGACGCCGCGCGGCCCTTCGTCACCAAGGAGCTGATCGACACCGTGCTGGCCGCGGCCAAGTTATCCAACGCGGCCGTCTGCGGCTCCCCCTGCAGCGACAGCCTCAAGGAAGTGGGCGAGGACGGCCTGGTGAAGCAGACCGTGGATCGCTCCCGCCTCTGGACCGTGCAGACGCCGCAGATTTTCCGCACCCAGCTTTTGCGCGACGCCTATCAGGGTGCGCTGTCCACGGGCGCGATCTTCACCGACGACACCGCAGTGGTCGAGGCCATGGGGCATCCCGTCCGCATTGTCCTTTATCACGGCATCAACCTGAAGGTCACGACGCCGATCGACTGGAAGGTGGCGGAGGCCTTCCTTCAGGGCGACATGACCGATTCGCCGGGCGGCGCGTTGTTGCGGAAGCATCTCCACGACATGAACAATCATCTCACCCCGCTAATGGGCTACGCCTTCCTGCTCGCCAACGAGCTGCAAAACGACGAGCGCCTGAAGAAATTCGCCACGAGCGTGCAGACCGCCTCCGAGCGCTGCCAGATGACCACCGCCGAGATGCAGCGAATTGTCCGCGAGATCTTCCCCAAGAAGGGAGAGTAATCCTCCACCCCTGTAGCGGCGGTCTATGACCGTCGCATCCATCGGCGCAACGCGCCGCCACCTTGTGCTCACGAACGCGAGCTCAAGCGCGAATCTGCCGCTCCGCGCCGTCGGCGCGGCAAATGCGACGGTTACAGACCGCCGCTACAGAATTACTTCGCTCGCATCTCTTCCTGCCGCTCCGAAAACACCGACCGGATGATATCTTCGATGGGAACGTCCTCCACGGTGAAGTCGTCGACTTCGAGGGCGGAGATGAGGTCGCGGCTGGCGGCGACGATGCGGTCGCGCGGGATTTTGAGGCGCACTTCGGTGGGCGTTTGCTCGAGAATCTGGCCGAAGGCAGCGAGGTCGCAAGGTCCGAGGCCCTTGCGGCGCGTGAGCGTCACGATCTTGTGGGTGGCCAACCGGTCGATGATGTCCTGTAGCGCGCCGTCGAAGAAGACCTGCCCGTGATCGATGATGATCACCCGCTCGCACAGCTCCTCGATGTCCTGCATGTAGTGCGAGGTGAGCAGGGTGGTGATCCGATGGCGCGCGGTGTATTCGCGCAGGAACTCGCGCACCTTCTTCTGCGAGAGCACGTCCAGCCCGATGGTCGGCTCATCGAGGAAAAGCACCTTCGGCCGGTGGAGCAGCGCGGCGATCAGCTCCATCTTCATCCGCTCGCCGAGCGAAAGTTCGCGCACCATGGTGTCGAGCTTGTCGCGCACGTCGAGCAGCTCGGTCAGCTCGTCGATCGTCTTTTGCGACGAGGCGCGGTCGAGCCCGTAGATCACGCGGTTGAGCTCCAGCGACTCCGCCGCGGGCAGGTCCCACCAGAGCTGGTTCTTTTGCCCGAGCACGAGCGCGAACTGGCGCTTGAATTCATTCTGACGCTTCCACGGCACATACCCGAGCACGCGCGCCTGGCCGCTCGTCGGATAAAGCAGGCCGGAAAGCATCTTCAGCACGGTCGTCTTGCCCGCGCCGTTGGGGCCGAGAAAGCCGACCAGCTCGCCCTCGTTCACCTGCAGGCTGACCGCGCGGGCGGCAAGCGTCTCCTTGTAGCGCCGGTGCGCCAGCCCGCGAATGGCACCGAGAAATCCCGGCTCCTTCTGATAGGTGCGGTACGCCTTGGTCAGCTCGCGCACATCGATCGCGACGTTCATCAGTCGATCTCCGACGAAGCCGGCGCGGGCGGATGCGGCGGCGGTGAAGGCGGCGCGGTGACGGCGGGCAGGGTGGCTGGCGCCTGCAGCAGCGGCGTGGGCGCGTCGGTTGGCCGCGCCGCGGGCGCGAGCTCCTGCCGCCGCACCGTCTTAAGCACCGTGACGTGCAAGTTTTCCATCAGTTGCAGAATGGGCAGGTTGAGGTCAACCATCGGATCGATGTCCGCCAGCGCGGATTTGAGGATCGCGATGTGGCCGATGTCGAAGCCGCCGAGCGCCGCGTCCATCGGCACCCAGCGGTCGGGCCCGACCATCGCCTCGGCCCACATGTGGAAGCCGAAGATCCCGGTGCGCGCGTCGACCGCATTGGAGATCACCGGCCGGGTTTCGCCCGGAGGAATGTAGCCGAGGCCCAGTACGCAGCGCGTGGGCAGGCCGGCCGCGCGCCCGATCGCCGCGCACAGCACAGCGTGCTCCGTGCAATCGCCCTCACGCGAGCGCGCCGTCTCCTCCGCGGAGGCAAAGCCGATGTTGAGATCCTTCTTCGTGATGTAGAACTCGACGAATCGCTCGATGCGTTGCGCCGCGCGCACCGGGTTCGTCTCGCCGCCGACCGCCTGCCGCGCCAGCCGCCGGATGATCGGCGAGCCCGATTCCAGGTACGCGGACGGCCGCAGGTAAGGACGGAGCTCCCGCGTGACCGCATGCGGCAGCGTGTAGGTCGCGTCCTGCGCCGTCCAGGTCGGCACGGTCACTTCCACCTCGCTCAGGCCCGGCTCGGATTTCAGGACGTGCTGTTCGCCCTCGTTCCAAAGCTCGAGCTTCGGACTCCCCGCGCTGGTAGTAAGGCGATAGACGGCCTGCGCCTGATTCGGCAGATCGGTCAGCGCGCGCTGCGGCGCAATCAGCGAGCCCGCGAAGATCTCCGCGCCTTCCGGCTGCTTCATGCATTCCGCGCGCGTGGCCACGATCTGCGCCATGCGCCCGAGCCCGGGAATATCCACATCGGTCTCCACGTCGTTGTTCTGGGGATCGACCCACGTGACGGAAAGAATGCCGGGCATCACCGGCGTTTCGCTGGAAATCTTCCACAGCTTGCGCGTCACGCCGCGCACGGTGTGATCCTCCAGCCCCGCCACCGTGCCGCTTTCCACCACCACGGCGCGCGGATAATCGGTGGTAAACGTGTTCAGCGTAAAGGGCGTGCCCGCCTTGAGCGGCAGGGCGTCAACCTGCCGGCGAATCGCCTCGGGCCCGAGCGCAGCCAGCGTGGGCAGGTGATAACGCTGCACCTGGCCGCGGCTGCTCACCACCAGGTCGTCGCCCTGGCGCACGCCGCGCATCTCGATGCTCGAGCCCATGCCGGAGGAGAGCTGGTCGAAGGCCAGCACCGCGCCATCCGCGCGCTCCGTCACGTGCGAGACCTCCGTCATCTTCAGCGCGACGCCGAGCCTCTTGACCACGAACTGCTGCTGCAGCTCCGTGCGGTACTCGGTGCCGTGCGGCGTGGTGATCGGCGTCGTGATGGTGCTGCCATAGCCGCACGGTTTTCCCTCGAGGAAGAACAGGGACCACTCCTCAAAGCTGGGCTTCGGCGCAGGCGCGGCGGCCGGCGCGGCCGCGTGCAACCACGCCGGGCCGAGCAGCACCAGCCCGAGCGCGAGCCTAATGCGTGCTGCCGGGAGGCGAGGGAGGCGTCGTGGCATCGGGAGGAGTCGGAGGCACCGCCGGTGCGGGCGGGACAGGCGGTGTGAGCGGCACAGGTGCCTGGGCGGGAGCCGGCGCGGGCGGAAGCGTCGGCGCCATGCCTCCCCGAGTGGGAGCGCCCCCCGCATTCGGAAGCGGCGCGGAAGCATCCGGCGCGTGGGGCAGCATGCCGCTCTCTTCCAGTAGCATCAACGAGCCTCCCAACACGCCGGTGGCGAGGATGCCCTGGTTGCCGATCCCGGAAACCGAATAGCCGGTCACGCCGTCGTCGTCGCTGCGCACAAGAAGGGACCAGGTGCCCATCGGCGCCATCCACGCCAGGTTGGCCGGAAGCTGGTTGCCCTGCACCAGCGCGGCGAGCTGGGGGTTCATCATCGCGCCGAGCGAAACGTAGGGCAGCGCCGTGCGGTAAGCCTGGTCG
Source organism: Betaproteobacteria bacterium (assembly GCA_903970275.1). GTDB lineage: Bacteria > Verrucomicrobiota > Verrucomicrobiia > Methylacidiphilales > UBA1321 > JABDGH01. The sequence goes on along the minus strand of CAJCIA010000090.1, from coordinate 8,465 downwards.
AGCAGCTTCGGCGTATCCAGGAAGACGAGCTGGCTCGCGCCATCGCGCTGCGCGCCGATCTGCCGGTTGAAGTCGTCGTTGTGCAGCAGGCCGCGCGATTCGTCCCGCGCCAGCGCCCGCACGGCGTGCGTCTCATTGAGGAAGAAGCCGAAGTATGGACCGTCCTCCGTGATCGTCGGGCTCACTGGCATCGGCTGTACCATCTTCAGCGTGGCGAAAGTCCGGCCGTCGGCCTGCATCTCGTTGATCACCGCGCTGGTGGAAAACTGGCTGCGCGCGTACTCGATCAGCGCCGCGACCGTCGGCTTGAAGTCGGCCTCCTTGTCCACCTTCACGAAGATGCCGAGATCGGGATAGAGCGAATCCGCCGGCCACTCCAGCTGGATGGAATACTCGGCGCCGAGCGCATCGACCACGTTCTTTTCGATGTCGATGTTCCCTGCCTGCGCCAAAGAGGTCAGCCGGTTCACGATGTTTTGCAGGGCCGGGTTGAAGGGCGCCTGCGCCTGCACGTTCTTCCAGATTTGCGGCCAGTTCAGGCTCGCGCCGATGTACAGGCGCGTGTCCGGCCCGGTGAACTTCAGCGTGTCGAAGGGGCAGGGCTGCGCCGACATGCCGTGATCAAGCTGCGCCTGCTTCGGATCGAGCAGCGAGAAGCGGTCCGTGATATCGCCATCCTTGAAGCTCGACGCAATCGCGCCGCCGCCGAAGCCCGCCATTTGCTTCCGGAAATTGTCCACCAGCCCGGGATTGCTGATCGCCAGACTCGGCGCGAGCAGGTCAAAGAGATGGGCGTAGCTGACGTAAAGCAGCGCCTGCCCGTCGCCCACGCGGCCGAGCGACTTCGTGTAATCCGGATTCGCGGCCAGGCTCGGCGTGGCCGACTTGCCCTGCATGCGCTCGAGCCAATCCTGCAGCGCGGCCTCGCCCCAGCTGGTCACGATCCAGCCGCGATAACGCGCGACGCAGAGCCGGCCGGGCTCGCGCGCGCCCTCGATCCATTGGTAATCGACGCCCAGCAGCGTGTCGTGGCCAGTCTTCGTCTCGTGGGCGAGATCGGGATACGCCGCATTCACCTGCTGGATGAATTCGTCGAAATGGTCCGTGCCCATCTTCGGCCGCATCCCCGCAATGAACCCCGTCTCGCCCGGATGCGCCGGGTCGATGTGCGTCAGCGCCAGGAACGATTGCCCGCTCAGGTCCGGCGCCAGTACGCGCAGCAGGCCCAGGTTCTTGTCGCCAACCAGGTGCGAGATCGAGTCCAGCAGCGGCTTCGCTTCCGGCGCGTCGACCAGCGTGCGGAGCTTGGAGGTCGCGTAGCTCGCACCGATGGACGCGCCGTTGGGAATCAGCGCAAAGGCCACCGTGTCGCCCGGCACCAGTTCCGCCGCCGGCCGCCCGTTCGAGCCGAAGAAATACCAGGCCGCGCCCGCCACCGCCACGAGAAGGAGCACCAGGACAATCAGCGCCGGCCGACGAAAAGCGGTCATAGAGGAGAGAGTCTGCGGTCCGTCCGCGTGTTTGGCAAATGAGGATTGGGAAACGAGGGAAGGCCACTCTCGTCCTGCGTGCCGACGCCGCTGAGAGCCAGCCACGCACGACCTTCGCCAGCGCCAAAGTAGCCGGCGTCGGCCCGATGCCGGCGCTCCAACAAAGTCCGCCCAAGCGCAAACGCTCCGCGGGCGCATCTCCGAAGGCACGGGCGCCCCACGCCGCTCAATGATCGCGCGCCGACAGCTTCCATTTGCGATCCAGATCCTTCCCGCGCGACCGGCGTCGGGCCGACGCCGGCTACCTTCGTCAGTCGCGACCGTCGTCTAAACAAGTGAGGGCGCCGCTCGCCGGCTAATCGCCCGAGACACGCCTCCGTCCCGGCTCGTTCCCAAGATGCATTGGGGAACGAAACCATGCATCCGCCGCTTAAGCGGCTCCGTCACGCGAAAACGAGCCTCGGTTACAGCGGCCATCCATGACCATGGTCGACCGAGCGCCAACCCGGTAGCCATCGACCTCCGGACGACGGGCTCAAGCACGAAAGCGCGCTGCTTCCTCGCCAAAACACGGAATCAGCGAGCCCCGACTAGCTTTCCCGCGCCATTTCCTGCGCCCGCGCCTTGGCCGCGGCCAGACACCGCGCCATCAGCTGGTTCAGCGCGTCATTCTCCTCCAGCACCGCGCACCCCGCCAGCGTGGTGCCACCCGGACTCTTCACCTGCGCGGCCAATTCCATCGGCGCCAGGTGCGACCGCGCCGCCAGCGTGGCCGATCCAAGCACCGTCTGCAGCGACAACTCGCGCGCCAGGTTCTCGTCCAGCCCGAGCGCGCTCGCGCCGCGCACCAGCGCATCAAGGAAATGGAAAACATAGGCCGGCCCGCTGCCGGACAGCGCCGTGATCGTATCGATCTGCGCCTCATCCACGCGCCACGCTTTTCCTGCCGAGGCCAGGATGCTCTCGACTAGCGCCAGGTCCGCGCTCGTGGCCGTGCGGCCGGGCGCATAGACCGAGGCGCCCAGGCCGATCTGCATGGGCGTGTTCGGCATGGCCCGCACCAGCCGTGCGCTCGGTGCAAACCAGTCCGCCAGCCGCACGAGCGGCACACCCGCGGCCAGTGAAAGGATCAGCCGCCCCGCGCTCGCATCGCGCAGCTGCGGCAGCGCGGTGGCCATGTGCTGCGGCTTGAGCGCGAGGATGACGACATCGGCCGTGCGAAACAGCTCCGCGTTCTCGCCGATCCATCGCGCGCCCGGCACGAAGTCCACGAACGAGCGCGACGACTCCATGCTGCGCGACGAGCACGTGATGTCGCCCGCCGCCACCACGCCCGCGCGAACCAGCCCGCCCGCCAGCGCCCGCGCCATCTTCCCAGCGCCAAGAAACGCGATTTTCATGCGGAAGAATGATGAGGCGAAGGGAGTGGAATTGTCGAGGGTGAGCGCGGAAGGGCGAGACCGAGTGGGTAGCCGTCGTCGGCCCGACGGCGGTGCTTGCGCTGTGTAAGTTGCACCTTAAGTGTGCCTCACGAGGGCGCATCGAGAGGCCTTGGGCGTGCTGGGGATCGCGGGCGGAGGTTTTTCCGCGATGCCCAATCTTGCGGCCGCGACCGCCGTCGGGCCGACGGCGGCTACCCAGAAGCAAACGGCTACACTTCCAACCCAAACTTCTTCAACTTCGTATAAAGCGTCGGGCGATGAATCCCCAGCAGCTCCGCCGCCTTCTTCTTGTTGCCGCGGCTTTGCTCGAGCGCGGCCAGGAGCGCCGCCTTCTCGCGGTCGGCCAGGTTCAGCGATTGGCTGTGCGTCACGAGCGGGCGCGGCATGGAGGGATCGACCGCGGCAATCGAGAAGCTCGGCAGCGAGCCGCCGGTGACCGGCGTCGGCACCTCGTGCGGGACGTTGTGCAGCACTTCCTGCGGCAGGCTGCGCGGCGTGATCATGCTGCCCTGCGTGAGCACCACCGCGCGCTCAATGACGTTCTGCAATTGCCGGACGTTGCCGGGCCACGTGTAGCGCAGCAGCGCGTCGTACGCCTCCGACTGGATGGTCATCACCGGCTTGTTCATTTTCGCGCAGAAACGCTGCAGGAACAGCTGCGCCAGCTCGGGGATATCCTCCGTGCGGTCGCGCAGCGGCGGGATCGCCAGCGTGAACGTGTTCAGCCGGTAGTAAAGATCCTCGCGGATGCGCCCCTGGCGGATGGCGTCCTCCGGCCGGCGATTGCTCGCGGCCACGAGCCGGAAATCGGCCTTCAGGCTCTGCGTGCTGCCCAGCGGGCGGAACTCGCGTTCCTGCAGCACGCGCAGGAAGCGGGTTTGCAAATCGATCGGCATCTCGGAAATCTCGTCGAGGAAAAGCGTGCCGCCGCTCGCCGCGCTCAGCATGCCCGGGAAGTCCTGGCTCGCACCGGTGAAGGCACCCTTCTTGTAACCGAAGAGCTCGCCCTCGATCATGTTGGCGGGGAACGCCGCGCAGTTCAGCTTGATCAGCGGACCGCCGGAACGGTGGCTCTGCTCGTGGATGCGGTTGGCAAAGATCTCCTTGCCCACGCCGCTCTCGCCCACGATGAGCACGTTCGCGTCACTCGGCGCGATCTGCTCGATCAACTCGAACATCTCGCGCATGCGCACATTCTTGTAAACCGGCTGCAGCTGGGCCTCGGCGCGCTGCACGCGCTTCTTCAGCCGCTCCGTCTCCTCGCGCAGCTGGATCGTTTCCTGCCGCAGCCCCTTTTGCTCGAGCGCCTTGCCCACCAGGCTCAGCAATTCCTCCGGCACGTAGGGCTTGGCGATGAAATGGAACGCGCCTTCCTTGATCGACGCAATGGCGTTGTTGAGCGAGTCGTTCGCCGTGATCACGATGATCGGCAGCACCGGGTTGGCGCCGCGGATTTCCTTCAGCAAATCAAGCCCCTCGCTATCCGGCAGCCCGAGGTCCATCAGCACCACGTCCGGTTTCTCCTCCGCAATCACCTGCAGGCCCTGCTTGGCCGTGTAGGCGGAAACGGCCGCGTAGCCGCGCCGCTCCAAAATGGCAATGAGCGTCGCCTGGATGTTGCGTTCGTCATCGATGATGGCGATGAGAGGTTTGTCGCTCATGAAGTGGATGGGATAAGGCTGGGAAAGGCGCGGGGAGGGGGCGTCGGTTTTGGTGACAGGTCGCTGTCCGGTTTGGTGACCCGTCTCCCCATATATCGGAAACGAACCGGACATTATGAGTCCCAGATGCAGCAGCAGCCGAGACGGGCCGCCCACACCGACATTGAAGGCAGCCGCTGACTTTCGGGGCGACGGACAACCCACGGATATGCTGACTCTCGAGCGTCCGTTGCCTGTAAGTCAATGGCTACGGCCGCCGCCTCACGCCCCTGTTTTGAAACGCGTAACGACCTTACCGCCAGCCGTTTACCATTGCGCCGGACTGCGCAGCGCACTCTCCAGCCGCGCCAGGTAATCTGCGCGCCGAATCTCAATCGCCCCCAGCCGCGCTGTCAGCGGCGACAACACCTGCGTGTCAAAAAGCTCGAACTGCCGCTCGCGCAAATGATCGATCAGTCGGCAGAGCGCGATCTTCGACGTGTCCGTCTCGCGGTGAAACATCGATTCCCCCGCGAAGAACCCCGCGATCGCGATCCCGTACATCCCGCCCACCAGCTTGTCCTCGTTCCACACCTCCACGCTGTGCGCATGCCCCTGCCGGTGCAGGTTCACGTAGGCGGCGATGAAGCGCGGGCTGATCCAGGTCGATTCGCGCCCCTCGGCCGGCTCCGCGCAAGCATGGATCACCGCCTCAAAGTCGCGGTCGAAGGTCAGCGTGTAGGGATGATGCCGCAGCTTGCTTTCCAGCCGCCGCGGCGGGCGGAACTTGTCCAGCTCGAACACCGCACGCGGGTCCGGCGACCACCAGGTGAGGGGATCATCCGTCCATGGAAATATCCCGCTGCGGTAGGCGAGCAAAAGGCGCGGCGCGGACAAGTCGCCGCCGAGCGCAAGAAGGCCGTCACGATTGGCTGCGTGGTGATCCGGAAAAGTGAGATGGTCCGGGCGCAGGATGTTCATCGCAGGTGACCGATTTAAAGCGGCGCGTTGCCAAGCCCGTCGACCGACATGACATAAATCTGCACGATCACGACAATCACGCTGAGGATCACGATCATGAGCGACGGCATCGGCTTGCGCGTCCGCAGGTAGCGCCGCCCCATCAGGACGATCAGCACCAGAGCCAAAATCAGCGCGCAGATCGGCGCGTAGTGCCAGATGTAGTCGTACCCCAAAAACAGCGCGATCAACCCACAGATCAGCCCCGCCCACAGTGAGGGCACGCTGCGGGCCTTTGCATAGCCGGTAAAGCCTCCCACGATGAGCAGGATTCCGTAGATATAGAGAACAACTTGGGGCCAATGCATATCCGAAGGACTGTGCCTCACCCAGCCCCCTCGCGCAATGCCCAGGGCAAGCTCCCAGCCAAAACCTCACTCTGCCTCACCCGAGCACTTTGTGGTCGGCTAGGCCCCCGCTCCCGCTGCTGACCTGGCAATCGTCACAATTCGCGCGTTGCTGGAGGGTCCCCTCCGTTCTACACTACCCGTTGCCCCATGACGCCTCCTGCCCTTGACGATCCCAAGCTTTTCATCAACCGGGAACTGAGCTGGCTGGCCTTTAACCGGCGCGTGCTGGAAGAGGCGCAGGACGAGAGCCAGCCGCTGCTCGAGCGCCTGCGCTTTCTCGGGATAACGGCGTCCAACCTCGACGAGTTCTTTGAGGTCCGTGTTGCGGGCATCAAGCAGCAGATCGAGCATGAATCCAACGACGGCGGCCCGGACGGCATGTCGCCGCGCCAGACTTTTGCCGCCATCCGGCAGGAGGTGCTCCAGTTCATCGACGACAAATATCAGCTCTGGCACCACGAGCTGCGCCCCGCCCTGGCCGAGCACGGCATCCAGCTGCACGACTTCAAGGGCATGACCGACAAGGACCGCGAGTGGGCCACCGCCTACTTCCGCAACGAGGTCTTCCCCGTGCTCACGCCGCTGGCCGTCGACGCCAGCCATCCCTTCCCGCACCTGCAGAATAAAAGCCACAATCTCTTCCTGCGCTTGCAGCGGCCGGAACACCGCAGCGAATCGCTCCACGCCGTGGTCCAGATCCCGCGCGTCTTCCCGCGCCTCGTCCAGCTGCCCTCCTCCAAGGAAGGCGAGTTCCACTACGTCCTGATCCAAAACCTCATCCAAGCCCACGTCCGCGATCTCTTTCCCGGCTTGGAAGTCGAGCAGGTCTATGGCTTCCGCCTCACGCGCAATAGCGATCTCTACATCGACGACGAGGAGGCGGAGAACCTCCTGCGCACGATCGAGGATGAGCTGCGCAAGCGCGCCCGCGGCAACGCCGTCCGGCTGGAGATTGAGCATGGCTGCCCGCCCGACATGTGCTCCGTGCTGCTCAGCATTTTCAAGCTCACGGAGGAGGACGTCTACTTCGTCAACGGCCCGCTCAATTTCCTGCACCTCATGCCGCTGGCGTCCATCGATTCGCTTTCCGCCCTGCGCGACAAGCCCTACGTGCCCGTCATCTCGCCCTCCGTGCCGGCCGGCAGCAACATCTTCGAGATCGTGCGGCAGCAGGACGTCATGCTGCACCATCCGTACGAGAGCTTCAGCACCGTCGTCGATTTCCTGGAGAACGCCGCGGCCGACCCGCACGTGCTCGCGATCAAGATGACGCTCTACCGCACCAGCGGCGATTCGCCCATCGTGCGCTCGCTCATCCGCGCGGCGGAGGAGGGCAAGCAGGTCACCGCCCTGATCGAGCTGCGCGCCCGTTTCGACGAGGCCAACAACATCAACTGGGCCCGGCAACTCGAGGACGCGGGCGTGCACGTCGTCTATGGGCTCGTCGGCCTCAAGACCCACTGCAAGGTGCTCATGGTCGTCCGCCGCGACGAGGACCGGCTGCGCCAGTACCTGCACCTCGGCACCGGCAACTATCACCCCAGCACCGCCCGCTTCTACACCGACCTGAGCGTGCTCACCGCCAACCCGGAATTGGGCGAGGAAGTCTCCGTCCTCTTCAACACGCTCACCGGCCTGTCGGAATTCACCGGGGTGCGGCAGCTCATCGTCGCACCCTTCCAGATGCACGACGCGTTCATCAAGCTCATCCAGCATGAGCGCGACCTCGCCCGGCAGGGCAAGGAAGGCCGCATCATCGTGAAGCTCAACTCGCTCGTGGAGGAGACGATCATCCTCGCGCTCTACGAGGCCTCGCAGGCCGGCGTGAAGATCGATCTGATCATCCGCGGGATCTGCTGCCTGCGCCCTGGCGTGGCCGGCGTGAGCGAGAACATCCGCGTCACCAGTATCGTCGGCCGCTTCCTCGAGCACAGCCGCATTTATTGTTTCGGCAACGGCGGCAAGCCCAAGGTCTACCTCGGCAGCGCCGATTGGATGCCGCGCAATCTGTTCCGCCGGGTCGAAGTTGTCTTCCCCGTCCGTGATCCCAACCTGCGCAAGCGCGTGACCGACGAGATCCTGCCCGCCTACCTGGCCGATTGCGTGAAGGCCCGCGTGCTCGGGGCCGACGGCATCTACCGCCGCGCCACCTGCGAGCGCGGCAAGAACTCGCAGGCCCAGCTCACCTTTCGCAACCTTGCCCGCCAGGCCGCCAGCCGCCGCGTCGAGAAAAGCAAAGCCACTTTCGAGCTCACCGGCCCCCTGCCTCTCCGCCCGTCTCCCAGGGAAAGCGACAAGGAAAAAGGCAGCGACCGCCGGAAGTCCGCCAGCTGAGGCAAAGTGCTCGAGTCGGGCCAAAGCTGGGTAACCGGCAGTCTGTAGCGGCGGTCTATGACCGCCGAGCCCGTGCAAGGCGTCTCCGCGTCCCTCGACGGGCTAGCACCCTTTCAGTCCCAGAATGACCTCCCGATCCATCTCAAACCTTCACCTTAAACGTCTCCCGCGGCGCCAGATCGAGGATGA
>CAJCIA010000089.1 GCA_903970275.1 Betaproteobacteria bacterium | reverse complement strand
GGTCATAGACCGCCGTTACAGGGGATCATCGACCTTGAGCATCAGCTCGCGCAGCTTTTCGGGCACGTTCTTGGCGCGCATGAGCGTCTCGCCCACCAGGATGGCGTTGATGCCGGCCGCGCGCACCCGGCGCACATCCTCGGCGGTGCGGATGCCGCTTTCGCTTACGCCGACGGTGTCGTTGGGAATCTCCTCCGCGAGCTCTTCGGTGACGGCGAGATCGACTTGGAAGGTCTTGAGGTTGCGATTGTTGATTCCGATCAAATCCGCGCCGAGTTCCAGCGCGCGGTCCATCTCGCGCAGGTCGTGGACTTCCACCAGCACGTCGAGCTGGCAGGTCTTGGCCGTGTCGTAGAGCGCGTGCAGCTTCTCGTCGTCGAGGCTAGCGACGATGAGCAGGATCGCGTCGGCGCCAGCCACCACGCTCTCGTAAATCTGCAGCTCATCGACGATGAAATCCTTGCGGAGGATGGGCAGTTCCACCTGCTCGCGCACCTGGCGCAGGTAGGCGAGGTCGCCGTGGAAATAGGTCCGGTCCGTGAGGATGCTCAGCGCATGCGCGCCGCCGCGGGCATACTCGCGCGCCTGGGAAAGCGGGTTGAAATCGGCCGCGATGATGCCGGCGGAGGGCGAGGCTTTCTTCACCTCGGCGATGACGCCGATCTCCCCGCCGCGGTGCAGCCCGGCGCGGAAGGGACGGAAATCATTGCGCAGGAGCGCGAGCCGGCGCAGTTCCGCGGCGCGCGGCGCGAGAAGGCGGATCTCGGCCTCCTTGCTTGCGTTGATTTCAGCCAGCTTGTCCATCGGGAGATTATGCCACAAGAAGCGCCGCGCCAAAAAGGTTTCTGCCCGGCATGGTAAACGGATTACCGGCCGGCGGTCATAGACCGCCGCTACAGCAAAAGAAGCAGATCAGGCCTGCTGGGTTTCGAGCTGCTTGGCGATCTTGATTGCGCGCTCGGCTAGAACGCTGCGGCTCTTTTCCGGCAGGCTGCGGTCGAGAAATCCGAGCGCGTGCGGTGGGGTGATCACGCGCACCCCGGCGGCTTCCTGGTCGGCGGCGATCTGTTTCTGGAATTCCTTCATCTTGGTCCAATGCATCTTGGGCCGGAAGTGGTGCTCGGCGTGATAGCCGTTGTTGAACCAAATCCAGTTGTAGAGCTTGTGGTAGCTGCTTACGCCCCAGGCGATGGGCTGGTCGGGATCGGCGCCGTAGTGGAGGTAGTAGCCGTTGAGATAGGAGAGGCAGTGGCCGAAGTAGTAGAACGGGATGAAGAAGAGCATGAACTTCCAGTTCACGAAAAACATGCCGATATAGAGCGCCATGAAGCCGATGATCTCAGCCGCGCCCCAGCGGGCCTCGGAGGCGCTGCGGGTGCGCAACTCGCGCAGGATGGCCCACGGATCATCGCGCACGTAGCTGAAGAAGGTGTAGGTCCAGACGCTCTCCGCCTCATGGTCCTCGCCGTGCCGGTAAATGGAGGCCCAATCGATGGTGTCGCCGTCGTCGCCCGGTTTATCGCTGTTGCCGCGATGGTGGCGCGAATGAACCGCGTCGTAGCAGACCTGCGAGAAGCCGAGCGCAAAGGACTGCATCAAGCTGAAGAGCCGGTTCAGCAGGTTGGAAGTGAAAAACGGATTATGGACGAAGTTGTGGCAGACGCTGTTGATGTTCCACCCGATGCTGACGGAGTAGGTGAAGCCCATGCAGACCAGCGCCCACCAAGGGAAATGCCACTGCGCAAAAGCGAGGTAAAAGCAGATGACGAAGGCGAAGTTCAGGACGCCGCTGAGGGCGGGAAAGAAGTCCCAGGGCGTGTAGGCCCAGAACTTTCCGTGCTTTTTATGATGGAAACGCATTCGGGTGGAAATTAGAGGCGATGGGACAAGTTGTAAAGTCGGCGGGGCGGCGCGAAGCTCAGGCATGCGGCGCCTGGCCTGGATTCTGCCGACGGTTTACCTCGTCATCGTGTTCACTGCCTTTCAGGCGGTCACGCTCTCGTCCACGCGGGTCGATCCGGATCATCCGGCGTCGTCGGTGCCGATGTACGCGTACATGCTGACGCTGCCCTGGAGCTGGCTGAGCGGATATTTCCAGGGCCGGCTGGTGTACCTGCCGATGGTGGTGGGCGCTCCGGTAAATGCGGGGCTGCTTTACCTGGCGTTGGGCGGGTGGCGGAAGATGTAGGTCGGTGTTGTCGCGGCGGTGTTCTGTACATGATCGCGCAGGGAGCAAGGCATTCCGGTTGTCTGCGCTCGCTCCGGCGCCCGGAGGTCGCCGGCTACTTCGGAGGGTTTTCGCCTGGCCGACGAAGCGCCCGGGCCGAGGGTGACCAGGATTTCTACAGAGCGGCCGACGGTCTATGACGTGCGTCGATACAATCGAGGGTCCGCGCGACTCGCGGTCATAGACCGCCGCTACAGCTCAAGCCAGCGATCATCCTCAGTGGTAGCCGGCGATCTCCGAGCGCCGGAGGGAGCGTAGCGACCGGAATGCCTTACGGCCTGAGCGGACCGAAACCCTCCTTGCTGCCGCTTTGCGGAAGACACGGCCGTGCGAACGCACAGGGTGGCGGCGCGTTGCGCCGGTAAATGCGGCGGTCATAGACCGCCGCTACGATACCGAAGATTCTTTAGCCTTGGCCGATCAGTGCCGGCCAGATCCGGCGGTAGGCCTCTCCATTGATCTCGGTGCGGCGGCTGGTGTCGATCCGCGACTTGGGATGGTCCCACCAACTGGCGAAGCGCTGGAAGGCGCCGGCGAAGGATGGCTTGGCGTGGGCGCCGCAAAGATCGCCGCCGATGATGTTCATCCGCTCGCGCAACAAACCGAGCGCCCAGACGATGTCGGCGGTGGTGAAGCGCCCCGCATCCCAGTTGGTGACGGCGTCGGCAGCGGTGAGGCAGTCGAGGTCGATGGTGATGTAGATCTTCTCCGTCGCGTGGCGCGCGACCCAGTCGGTGAGCTCGGCGCGCCAGGTCTCGGGCGTGGTGGGCAGCAGCCAGTGGGGATAGGCATGCTTCGCTTTTCGCCATGGATGCACGGCCAGCTTGCCGGCTTCCGCCGCCTTGCGGGCGCCGCGGCCGCGCTCGCTGGGATCGCAATCCTCGCTGCCGCAACCCCAGATGCTGACGCCGCGCACCTGCCGGTTTTCCACCGCGCGATTGATCCACGCCCCGCACGACCAGCGTGGGCCGGTGACCACCCAGTCGGGATGATTATCGAAGGAGAGGAGCAGGAAGGGCTCGTCGAATTGCCGCGTCCAAACCGCGCTCAGGTGATGGAAATCGCCCGAACCGAAGAGCGTGAACGGCCGGAAGCGCGGCGCGTACTTCGCCTGGAAGTCCTCGATTTTTTTCGACGTGGTGATGAAGCGGAGGGACTTGGCTTCCGCGCTGACGTCGACGACGGGCGGCAGGGAATCGGCGCGAAGGAAATCCCACGCGTCGTCGGTGCGAAAGAAGGCGGTGCTTTCCTGCATCGAGGTTGGACGTTAGCGGAAGGGCGTCCGATCGAGATAATTTATTTTGCGGGGGCGCAAGCTCGCTCCGCTGTTAACGGCGGTCTGTGAGCCGTTCTTGTTGTCCGCATTTGCGCGCAGAAAGATGAGAGCTTAGTGGTAGCCGGCGACCTCCGGGCGCCGGA
>CAJCIA010000088.1 GCA_903970275.1 Betaproteobacteria bacterium | reverse complement strand
TTGCCCACCCCTTCTCGCCCCTCGACTTTGCCGCGTTCCCCGAGCCGGTTCCCGCCACGCCACCCACCGGCGAATGGCCGTTCAGCGCCTACCTCGCCTACGGCGCCACGCTACTCGTTGTCGCACTCACCCGTCACCACGTCATTCTCGCCCAGCTCGGCGACGGCGACATTCTCACCGTAACGAACGCGGGCGAAGTTCGGCGGCCGTTGGAGCGCCACCACGAATTTTACCAGGAACAAAGTTCGTCGCTCTGCACCCACGGCGCCGCCCAGGAGTTTCAGGTCGCGGTGCTGGCCCGGCGCGTGCACCATCCCGCGCTCGTCATGCTCTCCACCGACGGCTACGCGAACTGCTTCGGCAACGACGAGGGTTTCTTCAAGGTCGGCAGCGACCTGCTCCACTATGCGAAGGAGCGCGGGCGCGGGTTTCTCGCCGTGCACCTCGGCGCGTGGCTGCACGATTCCTCGCGCGACGGCAGCGGCGATGACATCAGCGTCGCGCTCGCCCTGCGGCGCTGACCGTTTTCGCTTGAGCTTGCGCGCCGCCGGCGGGAGCGTGGACGGCGTGAGCACCGAAGAAGCTGAGGTTGTCCTCGAATGCGAGGACCTGCACCGCTTCCTCGGCGAGGATGAAAACCGCGTGCACGTGCTCGACGGCGTCTCCTTCGACCTGCACGCCGGTTACGTCTACTCGATCATGGGGCCATCCGGTTGCGGCAAGAGCACGCTGCTTTATCTCCTCGGCCTGCTCGACCGGCCGGACAGCGGCGCCATTCGCCTCGGCGGACAGGAGGTCTCGGGCCTCGACGACCAGCAACTCTCGGTTATTCGCAACCGCGAGATTGGTTTCGTCTTCCAGTTCCACTTCCTGCTCCGGGAATTCACCGCCTCGGAAAACGTGCAGATTCCCATGCGCCGCTCGGGCGTGATGAGCCGCGCGGACATGCAGGAGCGGGCCGACCATCTGCTCGAGCTCGTGGGCCTGGGCGACAAGATCGATCGCGCGGCGCACCATCTTTCCGGCGGCGAGCAGCAGCGCGTGGCCATTGCCCGCGCGCTGGCCAACAGCCCGCGCCTTCTCTTGGCCGACGAGCCGACGGGCAACCTCGACACGGCCAACTCGGAACGCATCTTCGACGTGCTGCAAACGGTGGCGCGCGAGACCGGGCTCGCGCTACTCATCGTCACCCACAACACGCAGGTCGCCTACGCCTCGGATTTCATCTTCACCATGCAGGACGGCCGCATGGTGGATTAAGTCGCGGCTCTCAATCGAATCGACGCCGCGGAGGCGGGCTCATTTTCATTGCCTCGCCCTCCGCCCTTCCTACCCTCCCCGGATGCGGGCATCTCCGGCGTCATGATCTATCTGGACGCAACCAGCGCGGCGGCCTCGCCCGTGAACATGGGGGTTCATCGCACGATTCGTGGCCTGCACACGCACCTCGCCGCGCGTCATCCGGTGACGCCGTTAACCTGGGATTTTTCGGGCCGCTGCTACGCCCGCCTCTCCGCACGGGAAGAAACCAATCTCTGCTCGCCCTTTGCCACCTATCGCGAGGCCGCCGCCACGCCGGGCCAGCGCGACGTCCGCCACTGGTTCGGCGCCTGGCGCGACAACCGCTCGCGGCACAGGCGCCGCGTTCCCGCAGAGGAACTCTTTCGCGACGAAAGCACGCTGCTTATTCCAGACTTGTGCTGGGATCCGCGCATCCACGCCTGGGCCGGCTTCAACGGACAGCCGGGACGCCGGGTCGCGATTTTTCACGATGCGATGCCGTTGCGCATTCGCGGCCAGGCCGACAGCCACGACGCGCTTTTTGCCGAGTACGTACGCGCGCTGGCGGAGCTCGACCTGGTCATCTGCATCTCGCGCGAAGTGGAGGACGACCTGCGCCGGTACTGGCAGGAATTTGGCTGCCCGGCAAAGCCCACCTGCGTGCTGTCCTGGCCGGTACCCTTTGACGAGGCGCGGCCGCAAACCGCTTCCAACTTCGGTGCCCGACGCCTCATCTACGTCTCGCGGCTCAAGCTGCGCAAGAACCACCTCGTGTTGCTCGACGCCTGCGAGGCGCTGTGGCGTCGCGGCGAGACCTTCTCGCTTGATCTTATCGGAATCGCCGACGCGTGGAGCGATACGCGCCGCATCCTCGGCCGCTTGCGCGCCCTGGAACGTGACGGCCGGCCGGTGCGCTGGCGGCGCCACATCAGCGACTCCGAATTGGCCGAGGCGTATCGCACCTGCGCCTTCACCGTTTTCCCCTCGCGCCTGGAGGGCTTCGGCCTGCCCATAATCGAAAGCCTTTGGCACGGTCGCCCGGTCATTTGCGGCTCCAATGGCGCGATCGGGGAGGTGGCGGCCGGCGGTGGCTGCCTGCTCGTCGACCAGAATAGTCCAGAAGCGCTGGCGGGCGCCATCGAGTCGTTGCTAAAGGACCAGGCGCTTTACCTGCGCCTTTACGACGAGATTCGCGCGCGCACGTTCCGCACGTGGGACGATTACGGTCGCGACCTCGACCGGGTTCTCGGCTTTGCTTCCTAGCCGCTCATGCTCTATCTCGACGTCACCGGCGGCTGCACGCTGCCCCTGCAAAGCGGCATCCCGCGCACCACGCGCGAGCTGCATCGGCTCATCGGAAAGCGGCCCGACGTCCTGCCTGTGCGCTGGCAGCCTTTTCGCAGCACCTACACGCGCCTGAGTCGGCGTGCCACTGCCGTGCTCGAGAACCGCGTCACGCCGCGCCGCCCGCCCCGCGACACCACGTGGCCCATCATGCTTGCCGCCTTGCGCGACGTCCCCGCGTGGCCCGCCGCCGTACCGCTTCGCCGGACGTTCCGCCAGGACGATACCCTGATCCTGACCTCACTCTTCCCCGACAACCGCCTCGGCTATCTCGAAAAGCTGACTCAAGCGCCGGGCCGCCGCATCGCGTTTTTCCACGACGCCATCCCGCTGCGCGATCCCAACGTGCCGGCTTGGGAACGCGAATGCCACCTGCGGGCCCTGCGGCTCCTTGCCGGATTCGATCTCGTCATCGCGGTCAGCGAGACCTCGCGAGAAGATTTGCTGGCGCTCGCGGCCGCTCACGGTCTGGCCACGCCGCATGTGGTCGCCGTGCCATGGCCCGTCTCGTTCGACGCGGATCGTCCGCCCTTCACCCCGCCAACCTCCGAACCAAAAACCATTCTCTATGTCTCGCGTCTCAAGGACGTGAAAAATCATCTCGCGCTGCTCGCCGCCTGCGAAGCGCTCTGGCAGGAAGGCCGCGTGTTCGCACTCACCCTCATCGGCTGCGAGGATGAGGCGCGGGAGTCGGCCGCGATCCTCCGCGAAATTCGCCGCCTTGCTCGACAGGGCCGCGCCATTACCTGGCACGCGCAGGTTTCGGAGGATGCGCTGCATGCCGCCTATCGCGCCGCTTCGTTCACCGTTTTTGCCTCGCGACAGGAGGGGTTCGGCCTGCCCATCCTGGAAAGTTTCTGGCACGGTCGCGGCGTGATCTGCGGCGGCGACGGCGCCACGGGTGAAGTGTCGCGCGGGCCCGGCGCACGGCACGTCGATACGAGCCGGCCCGAGGAATTCGCGGCGGCCATGCGCCCGCTGCTGGACGACCCGACCGCCTGTGAGCAACTCGGGCGCGAAGCTTACTCACGTCCGTTGCGATCGTGGGACGATTACTGGCACGACCTCGAACCGCTCCTTGCCTCATGATTTACCTCGACGTCACCAGCGCCTGCCACTCGCCGCTTAACACCGGGGTGAAGCGCATGCAGCGCGGCCTGCACCAATGGCTCAAGCCCCGCGACAACTACCTGCCGGTTTGCTGGCAATCCGCCTGGCAGGCGTATCGCATGCTCGGCCGCGCCGACTATCGCAACCTCGAGCAAACGCGCCCGGCGCGTGGCCTTCAGCTCTTCGATTTTTTCGCGCCCGGCATGATCTCCGACTGGCTTCGCGCCATCGGCGACGGCTTTCACCTGATCGATCTCTTCGACGAGGGCCGGCCGGTCGACATGCTGCTGCTCCCCGATCTGCTCTGGGACAACCGCGCCGCCGTCGTGGCGCGACTCTGGGAAGTGGGCGTGCATCGGGTGGGCATTTTTCATGACGCGATCGCGCTGCGCCGGCCGGAGCAGTCGCGCATCGACCGTTATCTTTGCGAGCGCGGCGTGCGCGCGCTGGCCGAGCTCGATGCCGTCGTCTGCATCTCCCACGAGGCGGAGGAGGACCTGATCCGCTTCTGGCATCGCTTCCGCCTGCCGCCCGCCGCGACGTTCGTTGTGCCTTGGCCGGTGCCGTTTGCCGGGCCGCGACCCAGCCTCTTCCCTAATTTTCACGCGCGCCAATTGCTCTACGTCGCGCGCCTCGAGCCGCACAAGAATCACCTGCGCCTGCTCGATGCCTGCGAAAAGCTTTGGAGCGAGGGCCTCGACTTCCGGCTGCGCCTCATCGGCTGCAAGGCCTATCCCGACCACGCCTTTCGCGTGACGGGAAAGCTGCGAACTCTCCAGGTCAAGGGCCGGCCCGTCCGTTGGGAAGCACACGTCCCGGATGTCGCGCTGCACGACGCCTACGCCGAATCTTCCTTTACCGTTTTTCCCTCGCTCCTTGAAGGCTTCGGCCTTCCCATCATCGAGAGCCTCTGGCATGGCCGGCCGGTGGTTTGCGGCGGCAACGGCGCGCTCGGCGAAATCGCCGAGGGCGGCGGCTGCGCGATAGCCGACACGGAGAACGTCGAGAGCCTCGCCACCGAAATCCGCCGCCTGCTTACCGACGAGGCGCATTACGAGACGCTTTACCTCCAGACGCAGGCGCGTGCTTATCGTGACTGGGCGGCCTACTGGCACGATCTCGAGAGCATGGTGAAGTAGGCCGTGTCAGGGCGGTCGATGACCGCCCAAGCTTGTCAAACCCGCCGCGCGCGCAAATGCTCGGCCATGGCCCGGAACGTCTTTCTCACTGGCGCCAGCTCCGGCATCGGCCGTGCCGCGACGGAGCTCCTCGCCGAGCGCGGTTTCGACGTTTGGGCCACCGCGCGCGATCCCGCCCGGCTGCCATCCCACGCCCGCGTGCACCCGCTCGCGCTCGATCTGGAGGACCGCGCCTCCATCGACGCGGCGTGGCGGCAGGCCGTCGCCGAGGCAGGCCACCTCGACATCCTCGTCCAGAACGCCGGCGCCGGCATCTTCGGCGCCATCGAGGACGTAGCGCCGGAAGAAGCCGCCCGCCAGTGGCAGATTCTCGTCGCCGGCCCGATGCAGCTCCTGCGCCTGGCCGCCGCGCACATGCGGCCGCGACGCGCCGGCACCATCATCGGAGTCAGCTCGCTCGCTGCGGAAATGCCGCTGCCTTTTGCCGCGCACTACAGCGCAGGCAAGGCCGCCTTGAGCGCGCTGCTCGGCGGGTTGGAAATGGAGCTCAAGCCCTTCAGCGTGCGGGTGGTGGACCTGCGTCCCGGCGACATCCGCACCGCCTTCAACGAGCGGATCATTCCCGCCCATCCCACTGATTCACCCTACGCGCCGTGGACAGCTGCGGCGTGGCGGGAAACCAACGCGCTGATGGATGGCGCGCCGGGTCCTGATTTGGCCGCGCGCGCGATTCTCGACGTCATCGAGCGGCCGCGTGCACTCGCGCGTTGCGGCACGTTCTTCCAGGCCCGGCTCGGCGCCCTCGGCGTACGACTGCTTTCGCGCGCCCGGTTGCTCGACTCCATCCGCCGCTACTATCACCTCGACCGCGTGGATCGCGAGGCGCGTCCGTGAAGCGGCTCCTCGTCCTCACCTCCGCCACCGGCGCCGGGCACGACACCCATGCGCTCGCCACCGCCGCCTGGTGTGCGCGCATCTTCGGTCGCTTCGACGATGGCGTGCAGGTCACCGTCGCCCATGCGCTGGAGGATTCGCACGCTTTTTATCGCGGCGCGGTCGGCTTCTACAACCTGATCCAGCGCCATGCGCCATGGTTCCATCACGTCTACTACAACACCATCGAGCTGCTCGACGCGTTGAATCCCGGGACTGTCGGCCTCGGCCGTTCCTGGTACATCCAACTCCTGCAAAAGGTGCGGCCCAACGCGATTCTTAGCGTCCACGATTGCCTCAACCGCGGCTACTTCGAACTCGCGCGCGAGGTCCTGCCCGGCGTCATCTGCGCCACCTATTGCCCGGAATTTCAAGGCGGCTACGGCTTCAGCCGCAACTGGGTCAACCCGCGCGGCGATTTCTATTTCGCCCGCACGGAGGAGACCGTGCGCGAGGCCCAGCGCCGCGGCGCAACAAACGCCCTTGTTGCCGGCCACTGGGCGCCGCCACCGTTTTACGACGACAACGACGGGGAGACCGAGTGCATGCGCACGGAGCTCCAGCTCGACCCGAAGCGATTCACGCTCCTGCTCTCCACCGGTGGTTCAGGCGCGCAGAATCATCGCGCGCTGCTGCGGGCGCTTGCACCGCTCCATGCGCGGCTGCAGGTGATCGCGCTCTGCGGGCGCGACGCCGCCGCGCGGGCGGAACTGGAAGCGTGGATCGCGCGCTCCAGCCCGCTCTCCGTCCGCTGCCTTGGCTTCACGGACCGGATGCCCACGCTTCTGCGCCTCGCCTCGGCGGTGGTTGCGCGGGCGGGGGCGACCACGGCAGGTGAGGCGTTGCTCGGCCGATGCCCGGTCATCTTCAACGGGCTCGGCGGGATGATGCCCCAGGAACTTCCTACCTGGCGCTGGTTCCGCGCCCATGGCGCGGGTGTTGCCGCCTTCAGCGCCGCGGGCGTGCGTGACCGTGTTGTCCACTGGCTGGAACGGCCCGCCGAATGGTCGGCGGTCCGCGAGCGCATGACCCGGCTGCGCGATGGGACGACGCCGCAAGCCGCGCTCGAGAAGCTGCTTGGATTGTAGCGGGGGGCTAGGACCGTTGGCGCACGGAGAAGGATTTTGCGCACAAGAGCCGGCGGTCATAGACCGCCGCTACAGTCTGAGTCTTTGCTCGAGCCTCTTGCGATGAATCCACTTTGCCGGGAGGCCTTCCGGTCGCTGCGCTCCCTCCGGATTTCGCCAGCTAGCACCAGGCGCGTTGAGCCGACTGGAAAATTCGAATGTCGTCCACCTCACCACTTCCGCAGCACCAGCGAAACGTTGGCCCCGCCAAATCCGCTCGAATTGCTCAGCGCCACTTGGGGCGCGGCATCCACTGGCTTGGTCAGCACCGGGACGCCGGCGCAGGCCGGGTCGAGCTGATTGATCTTCGCGCTCACCGGCATGAAGCCCTCCTGCAGCGCCAGCGCGGTGAAGGCCGCCTCCATCGCGCCGGCCAGGCACAGCCCGTGACCAGTCAGTGCCTTGGTGCTGCTCACGAAGGGCACGCGCCCACCGGCGAAGACCCGCCGGATCGCGCGAATCTCCGACAGATCGCCCGCACCCGTGCCGGTCGCGTGCGCGTTGAGGTAGTCGACCTCGCCCGGCGTAACGCCGCTTTGCTCCAGGGCCGACGTCATCGCCCGCGCCAGCCCCTCGCCGTCCGGCTCTGGCGCCATCACGTTGTGACCGTCGGCCGCCTCGCCCCAGCCGAGCACCTCGGCCACGATGGACGCGCCCCGCGCCTGCGCCGATTCGAGCGCTTCCAGCACCACCACGGCCGCGCCGCCGGTGCCGACAAATCCGTCGCGCTTCGCATCAAACGGTGCGGGAGTCTTTTCCGGATCGCTCACCACGCTCAGCGCGCGCACGCCGGCGAAGGGCAGGATGTTGTAGACGGTACAATCCTCCGCGCCGACCACGAAGCTCACGTCCTGCCGATCCTGGCTGATCAGGTCGTAGGCGTAACCGAGCGCATGGGCCGAGGAGGCACACGCGCTGGCGAAACCGAGCACCGCACCCTTAAGATGAAACGCCGCGGCGAGGTTCGAGTTGAGCGTGCCGGGAATCGCCGCGGGCAGCGCCAGCGGGTAGCACTTGTGGATGCCCTCGCGCATCATCTTGTGGAGGTGCTCGTAGATCATCCACATGGAGCCGCCGGATGCGCACATCGCGCCGGTGCGCGGATGGGAAACCTGCTCCGGCCGCAGCCCTGCCTGTGCAATCGCCTGCACCATGGCGCAGTAGGCGTAGACCACGTGGGGCGCCATGGAGCGCAGGTCGTTCCGCTCGATGGTATACTCCGCCGGCCACGTCCAGTCATCGAAGGCCATGCCGGGAAACGTGAATCCCTTCACCGTTCCGGCCACGCGCGGGGATGCCGGCTCCTGCGGCAGATCGGGAAAGATCTCAATGCCGGAGCGCGCGCGGCGCAAGCTGTCGAGCACGGCCGCCCGGCTGTTCCCAATGCTGGTGATGAAGCCCAGCCCGGTGATGACGACGCGTTTTTTCATCCCGAAAGAGAAGCGCCGGCCGAAGCAGGCCCCCTTCAGAAGCTGGCGACCGTCTCCGGATCCAAGGTGGAGCGCGCCGGCGCGTAATGGCCGTTTGTTCCCGCCGTCGCTTCAAGCGTGGCGGCCGGCTCGGCCGTGCGCCCGGCGCTTTCCGCCTCATGCAGGTCGCCGAAGGCCAAGGTCAATCCCTCCACTCGCGCCAGCAACTGGCCGCCCACGGTTACGCGGCCATTGAAGACGACCAGCGGGGCGCGCAGGCGCGTGTTCTCCAGCTCGAGCACGATCTCGTCGCCCGGACGCGCGCGGCGCGAAAAACGGGCCTCGTCCATGCCGACAAAAAGCACGTGGTTGGCGGGCAGTTCCACCCCCAGCCGCTTTGGCACCTGCTCGAGTACCCACAGGCAGCCGGCCTGACCCAGCGCCTCGTACACGATGGACGCCGGCACGATGGGCTCGTCGCGGAAGTGGCCCGCGAAGAACGATTCGTCGCCGCGGAAAAGATAGGCGCCCTTGACGTGGTTGCCGCGAATCTCGGCGTGGTCGAGAAAAAGGAAGGGCGGCTGTTGCGGCAGGACGAGGCAAATGCGGTCGCGCTCGTAAGTCTCCACCGTGGCGAGCGACACCGGCCGGCCGTGCACGCGGTCATCCACATAGTGGCGCACATCGCCCAGCGTCCGGATGGCCCGCGCCTCGGAATCCTCGATGCGAAAATCGAGTGCCTCCTCGATGGCCATCACGATCTCCAGCATGGTCAGCGAATCGATCCCGAGGTCCTCGCCCAGCTTGGTGCAATCCGACTTGGTGGCCAGCGTCTCGCCGGGCGCGAGCTTCAGGTAGCGCTCAATCACCCCGTTCACCACCTCGATCACGGCGCCTATGTCCTGCTGGTTGCGGAAGCGCAGGATGGCCGCCACCGTCTCCGGACTGCAGCGCTTGAATGATTCGCGCAGCTTGGCTTCCTGCTCGGGCGTGAGAGAAACAGTATCCATTTGTTAGTATAGCTTTGTCAGGCGGTCTGTCGCACAGCCAAGCGAAGTTTCCGGCCAATGTAAACTTCGCGTGTGCCTTCGCCGCACCGAAGACAACATAAGCCAGACGCTTGGACGCAGCGCGAGGTTACCGGCTTCAATGCAAACGACCGCGCCGGTAGCCGAGCTTGTCAAGCGTGCGGCGCAGCGTGAGCAGGAAAGTGTCGATCTGCTCGGTGGTGTGTTCCGCCGTCACCGAGGTGCGGATCAGATCGCGCCCCGCGGGCACTCCCGGCGCCACGGCCATGACGGTGAAATAGCCTTCCTCCCAAAGCGCCTGCCAGACTCGGTAGCACTTTTCCTTGTCGCCGAGCACGATCGGCAGGCCGGGCGTGGGGCTGTCCCAGAAATCGACGCCCAAATCGCGCAGTCCGGCCCGGTAGTGATCCGCATTGGCCAGCAGCCGTGCGCGATGTTCCGGCTCCTCCACCATCACGCGCAGCGCCTCGGATGCTGCCGCGGCCTGCGACGCCGGCAGCCCCGCGCTGAAAATGATCTGCCGGCAGGTGGAGCGCAGATACTCGATCAGCCCGCGACTGCCGGCCAGAAAGCCGCCGGTGCTCGCCAGCGATTTCGAGAAGCTGCCGGCCATCACCTCCACCCGCCCGGTCAGGCCGTGATGATCCACCGTTCCGCGGCCATCGCGGCCCAATACGCCCAGCCCGTGCGCGTCGTCCACGATGGTGATGGCGCGATGCTTCTCCGCCAGTTCCACGAGCCGAGGCAGCGACGCAATGTGGCCTTCCATTGAGTAAACGCCGTCCACCGCGATGGCTTTCCCCTGCGCCGCGGGCAGGGCGAGGAGCAGCCGCTCCAGGTCGGCCATGTCCTCGTGATTGAAACGTTCCAGGGTGGCGCCGCTCAGCAGCGCGCCATCCCAGAGCGCGGAGTGGATGCTCTTGTCGACCAGCAGCGCATCGCCGCGCCGGATCAGCGTGCTGAGCGAACCCATGCAGGCGAGGTAGCCGGCCGAGAGAACATGACAGGCCTCCACGCCGAGGAATTCCGCCAGTTGCTCCTCCAGTGCGACGTGGATCGCCCGGCTGCCGTTGGCCAGCCGCGAGCCGCAGGGGCTCGTGCCCCACGTCTCGATCGCGTCGCGCGCGGCACGCACGACGCGGGGATGCCGGCTCAGCCCGAGGTATTCGTTGCTGCTCATCATGAGCAGGCGGCGACCCTTCACCGTCACCCACACGCCTTCGCGCGCCTCGACGGTATGATAGTAGGGCTGGTACTTCAGCCGCAGCTTCGTTCCGACATCGGAGCTATAACGATCCAAAAGAGGCTTGGAAGCCGACAGGAACGACGGTAAAATCACGCGGTATCTGGAATTAGGGCCTTTGTACCATAACCCCGTACCCACCGCGCCATCTTTTCTGGCGAAAGTGCCTTCGACCGGCGCGGCCCTTCCGACTTTACGGATCAGGCGGCGCGCCGCCGGGATTACCGGCCTGCTCTTCCTTCTGCTGGCTTCCCGCGCCTCCGCTACGCCGGCCCTGCCGCAAAACGGCCAGCCCGCCCCCACCTATTCGCTGGGCGATTGCCTCCAGCTCGCGCTCGACCGCAATCCGGACATCCTCAAGGCCCAGCACGAAATCGAGCGGACGCAGGGGCTCGTCATCCAGGCCAAATCCACACTCTACCCGCAGGTCGACGTCAGCGGCCGCATCGAGGAGCGCAACGACGACCTGTTCAACCAGGGCACTGACCCGACCGCGCAGCGCTTCCGCGATTTCTGGATCGTCCAGTTGCAGGTTGCGCAGAGCCTCTATTCCGGCGGCGTCAACCGGCAGAATATCGCCATCGCCAAGCTCTCGCACGAGGCCGCTCTCATCCAGCTGCAGGCGGTGATCGACGGGGTGCTCCAGCAGGTCAAGACCGCGGTCTATGGTGTTGTCATCGACGAGGCGCAACTCGAGGCGCAAAAGCAAACCATCGATCTGCTCCGGCAGGAGGGCTCGCGCCAGAAGGATCTCTTCGACGCCGGGCGCACCACCCGCTTCAACGTCCTGCGCACCGAA
>CAJCIA010000087.1 GCA_903970275.1 Betaproteobacteria bacterium | reverse complement strand
CGGGTCATCGCACGGCCACGGCGCGGACGATCTGCTCGGTCAGCGCGAGCCCGCTATGTTCGGTGCCGCTGGCGGACGAGCCGAGCCGGTGCGCCATCACGCTCGGCGCCACCGCCTGCACGTCCTCGGGAATCACCATCTCGCGCCCGGCGATGAACGCCCACGCCTGGCTGCAGCGCTGCAGCGCAAGGCCCGCGCGCGGGGAGAGCCCCGTGCCCAGCCCGTCGAGCTGCCGGCTTTTCTCCAGCAAATCGAGCACGTAATCGCGCACCGACTCGGCCACGTGCACCAGGCGCACTTCGTCCTGCCAGCCGACCAGTTGCTCCACTGCGATCATCGGCGGCAGGTCCCGGATCAACTCGCGGCGATCGCGGCCGCTCAGCATTTCCTTTTCCGCCAGCCGACCGGGAAAGCCGAGTTCGATGCGCATGAGAAAGCGGTCCAGCTGCGATTCCGGCAGCGGATAGGTGCCGATGTGCCGCTGTGGATTTTGCGTCGCTATGACGAAGAACGGCGTGGGCAGTGGGTACGTCTGGCCGTCGATCGTCGTCTGCCCCTCCTCCATCGCCTCGAGCAGCGCGCTCTGCGCCTTGGGTGTGGCGCGGTTCACTTCGTCAGCCAGCACCATCTGCGCGAAGATCGGCCCGGGATGAAAAACAAATTGGCGCGAGGCGGGATCGAAGATCGAGTTTCCCAGCACATCCGCCGGCAGCAGATCGCTGGTGAATTGCACGCGGTGAAAATCGAGGCCGAAGACCTTGGCCAACGCATGCGCCAGCGTCGTCTTGCCCACGCCGGGAATGTCCTCGATCAGCAGATGCCCGCGCGCCAGCAGGCAGCAGAACGCAAGGCGCACCTCACGATCTTTTCCCAGCAAAATCGATCCAAGCCGACCCAGTACGTCCGCCAGTGCAACACTCATCGCGTCGGCGACAACTTAGAACGGCTCCCCCGGTTTGGCCAGTACGGGGTACGCGATTGTTCGCTAGGCGTCGCGCACGATCATCCGCAATCCACGCTTCGGACGCAGCGTCACCGTGGGATTGAATTCAACGGGATGACCCGCGACCGGCTCCAGTCGCCAGCGACGCGCCATCACCGCCAGCATCAGCACGCCTTCCGCCCACGCGAAGGATTCGCCGATGCACACGCGCCCGCCGCCGCCGAAGGGAAAGTAGGCGAACTTCGGCCGCTCCGGAGCGTCGGTCAGCCAGCGTTCCGGCAGGAACCGCTCCGCCTCCGGCCAAAACCGCGCGTCACGGTGGATGACGTACTGACTCATGATCACGATGGTGCGGCGCGGCACCGCGATGCCGCCGATGGTCACATCCTCCACCGCCCGCCGGCCGACCACCCAGACCGGCGGAAACAGACGCATCGCTTCCGACAGCACAGCCGTGGTGTAGCGCAGCCGCGGCATGTCCTCCAGGCCGGGCAGGCGCCCGTCGCCCAGCACCTCGTCGAGCTCCTTCTTCATGCGCTGCCGCGCCGGTTCATGCTGAGCAAGCACATGCCAGGTCCAGGCCAGCGCGTTGGCCGTCGTCTCGTGACCGGCCAGGAAAAGCGTCAGCGCCTGGTCGCGGATTTCGCGATCCGTCAGCCGCTTCTCCGGATGCTCCGCATCCTCCGCCGCCAGCAGCATGGAAAGCAGGTCGCCTCGGTCGCGATTTTCCGCGCGGCGCTGCGCGATCAGATTGAGGATGATCCCATCCAGACGGCGCTGCGCCTGCGCCAGGCGCCGGTTTCTCGGCGTTGGCAGATGCCGCATCAGTTTCCAAAAGGGCAGCAGCATGCGCCCGAAGTTCTCCACGATCTCTGAGAGCGCAGCCGCGATCTCTTGGGCCTGGCCACCGACCTGCGAGCCGAAGAGCGTCTCGCCCACCACGTCCAGTGTGAGATGATTCATCTCCTGCGCGGCATCGATCTCCTCGCCCGCCTGACGCGCGTCGCGCCACGCCGCGGCCTTTTCCGCCATCACCTGCGCGTAGCCTGCGATCCGCCCGCGATGAAACGCTGGCTGAATCAGCCGCCGCTGGCGCGTGTGCTCCGGGCCTTCGCTCACCAGCAGGCTGTCGCCTAGAAACAGGCGCGCCCCTTCCAACGCCCGGCCCTTGCGAAAGGAATCCTGCTTCGTCACCAGCACCTCGCCCACGGCCGCAGGATCGTTCAGGAGCAGGAAGCGCTCGTTGAAAATGCGGAAGCGCGCCGCGTCGCCAAACTCCCGCCGCAGCTCGACGAAAAAGTTCAGCGGCGAGCGGAACCGGCGATGCACGCTGCCAATCCACGGAATCTCGCGCGGCTTCGGCAATGAGGAATAAGCGCGCGGCATGAGCGGTGGCCTAGTCGGTCTCGAAGCCGTACTTCATCCAGATCGGCCGTGCCGCCGGGCTGCTGATGAAGTCGAGAAACGCGCGCGCCAGCGGACCGTTCTTTGCCATCCGAAAGAGCGCGCCGGTGTAAAAGATCGGCGGCGCATCCTCCGTCTTGACCGGAAAGGACTGGAAGCCTGGGACGTTCGCCGCGCTCAGGTCGGTCTTGAAGAGAAACGCCGCGTCCACCTGCTCGCGCTGGATGGCCTGCAGTCCCGCCATTTCGTTGGCCACGCTGGCGAGGTTGTTGCGGTGCTCGTCGTCGAGCAGGTCGTGCTTGCCCAGCGCGCGTTGCGCCAGCCGGCCGGAAACCACCAGGCTTGGGTTGCCCATGGCCACCTTCTTCCACTCCGTGCCGATCAGATCAAACCAGTCGAGATCGTCGTCCTTCACCAGCGGCGCCCGGCCGTAGACGACCAGCGTGTTGCGTGCGAGTGATCGCTGCCCGTCGGCGAGCAGGTAGCCCTGGTCCGTCAGTGCCTTGACGTCGGCCACGTCCCCGTCAAGCGCCAGATCCCACACGCCGCCCGATTCGATCTTCGCGCGCATCGTGCCGGCGTTGGTCAGCGTGATCGGCATTTGCGGACTGGTGTTCTGCTGGTCGGCCCACGTCTGCGCCAACTCAGACAGCACCGCCTTGAGGCTGCCGTCAGCGATGATGGTCAACTGCGGGCCGGCGGCTGCGCCCGCACCCGCAACCGGCGGCGAGGCCGTCGCCGGCGCCACGGGTTGAGCTACCGGCGGAGCCTGCACCGGTACCGCCGGGATCGGTGTGTTCGGATCCGCCGGCTGCGCGGGAGTTTGAGCAGGCGCCTGGACGCTGAAAAGGAGCAGTAGCGAAAAGGCGCAAGTAGGAAATCTCATGACGCGAAGACCCCACTATATCGCCCTCGGCGCGGAGCGCATTCCTTAATGCAGCGACCATCGTCTGCGGCATATGGCCCCGCAACAACAGGGCACTGACAACGTATCTTCATTGTAGCGGCGGTCTATGACCGCC
>CAJCIA010000086.1 GCA_903970275.1 Betaproteobacteria bacterium | reverse complement strand
TACAATTGAGCCGAAAGCAGGTTTGGCTCGTGCGGCGCGGCGCGGTAATCTCGCTCATGCGGATCGGCCTGCTTCAACTCAATGCCACCATTGGCGCGTACGACGAAAATCGCGCGAAGGTGGAGGCGGGGTACGCGCGGGCTATCGCAGAAGGCGCGGAGCTGGTCGTGGCGCCGGAACTCTTTCTCTGCGGCTATCCGCCGCGCGATCTCTTGCTGCGCGAGGATTTCATCCAGCGCGGACTTGATTGCTTGGAGACGCTCGCGAAGATCGTCGGCACCGTGCCGCTCATCACCGGCTGCGTGGAGCGCAGCACGCACCGGCCCGGCCGGCCGCTCTCCAACGCAGCGGCCGTCCTCCAGAACGGCCGGGTGACGCACCGGGTGCGCAAGTCACTTCTGCCGACCTACGACGTCTTTGATGAGGATCGCTACTTTGAGCCGGCCATGGACACCGCGCCCGTGGAGATCGCAGGTCGCCGGATCGCGCTGACCATCTGCGAGGATATCTGGAACGACGCCGATTTCTGGCCCGAGCAGCGCTACCGGTGCGATCCGGTGCACAACCTGGTGGCCGCCGGTGCGGAGCTCATCATCAATATTTCCGCCTCGCCGTGGGAGCGCGGCAAGGAGGCGCGGCGGCTGGCCATGCTGCAGCGCGTCGCGCGCGACGAGCGGGTGCCGCTGGTGCAGGTGAACCAGGTCGGCGGCAACGACGAGCTGATCTTCGACGGGCACAGCGTGGCGCTCAATGCGCGCGGCGAACTGCTCGCGTTGGGTGCGGCGTTTGCGGAAGACGTCTTCGTCGCGGATGTCTCCGCGGCCGCCCCGGCCCAGCCGGTCGCACTGACCACGGATCAGGACGAGCAGCTTTTTCGCGCGCTTGTGCTTGGCTTGCGCGACTACGTGCGGAAGTGCCGTTTCCAGTCCGTCGTGCTCGGCCTTTCTGGCGGCATTGACTCGGCGCTGGTGGCCGTCATCGCCAGGGAGGCGCTCGGCGCGGACCGCGTCTGGGGCGTGTCCATGCCCTCGCGTTACTCCAGCGCCGGCAGCCGCGATGACGCCGCCGCATTGGCGAAGAATCTCGGTATCCGCTACAGCAGCGTCCCGATCGAAGCGCCGGTGCTCGAGGTCGAAAAAAGCCTGGAGACGCTTTTCTCCGGCCGCGTGCCGGATCTGACGGAGGAGAATATTCAATCGCGCCTGCGCGGGGTGCTGCTCATGGCCCTTTCCAACAAGTTCGGACCGCTCGTGCTCACCACCGGCAACAAGTCGGAGCTCGCGGTCGGCTATTGCACGCTCTACGGCGACATGTGCGGTGCGCTGGCGGTGATCGCCGATGTGCTCAAGACCGAGGTCTTCGATCTCGCCCGCTGGGTCAATCGCCGCGAGGAAATCATCCCCTGGGCCACGATCGAGAAGCCGCCCAGCGCCGAGTTGCGCCCCGACCAGAAGGACGAGGACAGCCTGCCCCCCTACCCCGTGCTCGACCGCATCCTGAGCGCTTACGTGGTGGACGAGGCCTCGCCCGCGCGCCTGGTAGGCGAGGGCATCCCCGAAGCCACCGTGCGCGACGTGCTCAACAAGATTGTCTCCAGCGAGTACAAGCGCCGCCAGGCCGCGCCCGGCCTCCGGGTCTCCTCCCGCGCGTTCGGCATGGGACGCCGGGTGCCCATCGCGCAGGGCTTCCGGGCCTAAACAGAAAAGGCATCGACCCGAAGGTCGATGCCTTTTCGATCTCGCGCGAGGCGGATCAGGAAACGTTCACGCCGCGAGCGCGACGAACCAGCAGCACGGCGCATCCGCCAGCGAGGAGCAACGCCCACGTGCTAGGCTCGGGGGCCGAGCCACTCGCGGTGAACTTCAGGTTGGTGACCAGCAGGCCCGTCGGGTTGGTGGACTGCGAACCGCCGGTGTTGAGATTATTCACGAAGAAATCGATCGGGACCATGCTCGGGCCAGCACCGAGCGTGAAGGTGTAGCTAAAGGGCGTAAGCGCGAGAGAAGCCTCCGGGGAGATGCTGGCCGCGAAGGTGCCGTTGACGTAGAACGTGCTTCCGTCATCAGCCGCAAAGGAACCGGTAACGGTGACCGACGTCGGCACCAGGAAATCGGTGGCCAAGAAGCTATTATAGTCATAAACGCCTGCTGGGGCACCGGAGCCGGGAGCGCCACTCTCATTTTCCACCGGAGCAATCCACTGCGCACTGGCGGTCTGCACCCAAGCGGGGAAGTCGGGATGGGCCACGACAGGCGTGTTGCCCGCGTAGGAATAGAGGTTGAAATAAAGATCACTCGAACCCGGGGCCAGCGGAGCGTTGGTGAGCGAGTTAAAACCGGTGTTGTAGGTCTGACCCACCACCATGGGAGTCGCAGCCAGTGAAGGGGTCGCCAGCGCCGCCGTGACAAGAGAGATGAGCGAAAGCCGCTTGAGCAGTTCCATAAGAATGACGGATTAAACCACTGCAATATCCACGAGGCAACCAAAATTTGCGTTTGTTGATCATTTATTTTCAAGGGGATAGCACTTTTGACTTAAATAAAAGCCTCATTTAGTAAGCGCTACCTACCGTTCGGTAGACTTTAGCTTGCCATGCAGGAACTTCCCGGCAGCTTTGGAACGCATGGCTGATTCCGAG
>CAJCIA010000085.1 GCA_903970275.1 Betaproteobacteria bacterium | reverse complement strand
CGGCTCCAGGAGCGTCGCACTTCTTCTTAGCGCGTCCGCAGCAGCGTGCACGCTTCGACTTTGGTTCGGGTTGTCGTCTCAGGGTTAAAAGACGACCCGCCTTACAAGCAGAGACCCCGCAGGGCGCGCCATTCAGGCGGGCCGGCAGGGTGGGGATGAATCAGCGCAACGCTACGCCGCCTCGCCCCGGCCCGAAAGGCCCAGGAGAAGCAGACTAAGTCGGAAAGACAAAGCGTTGCGCACAGAAGGATTAGAGAGCAATGACGCAGCGCTGTCCATAGGGATTTTCGAACCGTGAACGCATCCTTGCTGGGGCGACGCGATTATTGGATTGGAAGCCGGTCTTCGGCTTGTAAGGTGTCCCCTCTTCCGGAACTCAACTTGCAAACTTATCAAAGCTTCGACTGGTGCGCGGTGGTGCCAGTTGCAAACGAGGAAGCTGATTTCGCGGACTTCATCCGCGTCTTCAGCGGTGTACTCGACTTCGTCGGAAGCGGGCGCGTCTATCTGGTAGTCGATACTGTCTCCAAGGACCGCACGCTGGAACTCTGCACCGCGCTCTCCAAGATGGATGCGCGTTATGTGATGATCTGGGCGCCGGAGAATCGGAATGTGGTCGATGCCTACATGCGAGGCTTTCGGGAGGCCCTGGCCAACGGGCATGACTACATCATCGAGATCGATGCAGGTCTTTCCCACGATCCCCGCGCGATCCCAATGTTCCTGCGGGTGCTGACCGAGGGCAACGAGTGTGCGTTTGGCAGCCGCTATATGAATGGCGGGTCGATGTCCGATTCGCCGCTGGGCCGCCGCATCCTGTCGAAGGGCGGAACGCTGGCGGCGCAATGGCTCCTCGGCGCGCGGATGGCGGACATGACGTCCGGCTTCCAGGGATTTCACCGCGACATCCTGGCGAGGCTGGCGGCGTATCCGCTTCTGTCGCGCGCTCATTTTTACCAGACGGAGGTGCGGCATCTCCTGCGCAAGACGCGCTGGATGGAGGTGCCGATTCACTATCGCGCTCCCTCGCCCCGCGTTTCCAAAAACGCGATTCGCAACTCGATTGACGTGCTTTTCCACTATTTTCGCAAACGGCTGGCCGGGCAATCGCCATCAGTCTGATTTGCCGGGACAGGCGCGGAGCGCGGCGGGCGTTCCAACTTTCCGCTCACTCTTGGCCTGCTTTCTGCCATACTTTTCGGGCCTATGAGCACCCTCACCTCCTCTCCCGCCTGGCAGAACCTGACGAAGCATTACCAGACGGCGCAGTCGCTGAAGATGCGCGACCTGTTCACGATGGATGCGGACCGGGCGAAGAAATTCACGCTGGAGTTCGAGGGGCTCTACTTCGACTTCTCCAAGAACCGGATCATCGGCGAGACGATGAAGCTGCTGCGCGCGCTGGCGGTGGAACGCGACGTGCCGGGCATGGCGAGAAAGATGTTCTCGGGCGAGAAGATCAACATCACGGAGGATCGCGCGGTGCTGCACATCGCCCTGCGCAACCGGTCCAACACGCCGATCTACGTCGACGGCAAGGACGTGATGCCGGAGGTCAATGCCGTACTGGCGCACATGAAGGAGTTTTCCGACGCTGTCCGTTCCGGCGCGTGGAAGGGCCACACCGGCAAGGCGATCACCGACGTCGTGAACATTGGCATCGGCGGCTCGGACCTCGGGCCGGTGATGGTGACCGAGGCGCTGAAGCCCTATCGCGGCAAGGGACCGCGCGCGCACTTCGTTTCCAACGTTGACGGCACGCACATTGCCGAAACGCTGAGCAATCTGTCCACCGAGACCACGCTCTTCATTGTCGCGTCGAAGACGTTTACCACGCAGGAGACGCTGACCAACGCGCACAGCGCGCGCGACTGGCTGATGGCCGAGGCGAAGGACGAGGCCGCAGTGGCCAAACATTTCGTCGCGCTTTCTACCAATGAGAAGGAAGTGACCAAGTTCGGCATCGACACAGCCAACATGTTCGCGTTCTGGGACTGGGTGGGCGGGCGCTACTCGCTCTGGAGCGCCATCGGGCTCTCGATCTGCCTGGACATCGGCTACGACAACTTCGTTCAGCTTCTTGAAGGCGCGCACGCCATGGACCAGCATTTCCTCAATGCGCCGCCGGAGCAGAACCTGCCCATGACGCTCGGGCTGATCGGGCTTTGGTACAACGATTTCTTCGGCGCGCGCACGGTCGCGATCCTGCCGTACGACCAGTACATGCACCGCTTCCCGGCCTACTTTCAGCAGGGCGACATGGAAAGCAACGGCAAGGGAGTCACGCGCGAGGGCGAGCGGATCACCGATTACTCGACCGGGCCGGTCATCTGGGGCGAGCCGGGCACGAACGGCCAGCATGCGTTCTACCAGCTTATCCACCAAGGCACGCAGATCGTGCCGGCCGACTTCCTCGCGCCGATGGAGTCGCACAATCCGCTGGGAGAGCATCATCTCATCCTGCTCTCCAATTTCTTCGCGCAGACGGAGGCGCTGATGCGCGGCAAGACGGCCGAGGAAGTCCGCGCCGAATTGGTCAAGGACGGCCTGAGCGGCGAAAAGCTGGAGAAGCTGATTCCGCACAAGGTCTTCACCGGCAACCGGCCGACCAACTCGATTCTCTTTCCCGTGCTCGACCCGCGTACGCTGGGGATGCTCATCGCGCTCTATGAGCACAAGATTTTCACCCAAGGCATCATCTGGGACATCAACTCGTTTGACCAGTGGGGCGTGGAGTTGGGCAAGCAGCTGGCCAAGGCCATCCTGCCGCAGCTGGAAGGCGACGGAGCGGTCTCCAACCACGACAGCTCGACCAACGCGCTGATCAACCATTTCAACAGCTACCGCGCGACGCACGAAACCGAGGTATGAC
>CAJCIA010000084.1 GCA_903970275.1 Betaproteobacteria bacterium | reverse complement strand
TGATCTACGCGCTGGCCTCGCTCTGGCAGGGCGTCGGCGGCTGGACCGGCGCTCACAGCGTGCTGACGCAGCCGGACGATCTGCGCATCTTCGACAACGGCGCGCATTTCGTTGGCAGCACCGATGCCAGCGCGCAGATGGAGGCCCGCGGCCACACCTTCCTCGCGCAGGTCTACGGCATCCTCGGCAACGAGTACACCATCTGGGCCGCCATTCTCGGCTCGACCTTCACCACCATGGCCACGCACGGCACGGACCAGGACATGGTGCAGCGCATGCTGACGGCGAAGGACAAGGCGCGCAGCCGCCTGGCGCTCATCTCCTCCGGCCTGGCCGACGTGCCGATCGCGTTTGGGTTCCTCTTCATCGGCGTCCTGCTAGCGGTCTTCTACCAGCTGCATCCTGATCCGCATCTGCCGGCGAAGAATCCGGAAATTTTCGCCTATTACATCCTGCATCAACTGCCCGCCGGCGCGCGTGGCCTGCTGATTGCCGGCGTGCTGGCCACCGCCATGGGTTCACTCAGTACCGCGTTGAACGCGCTGGCTACCAGCTTCACGGAGGATTTCTGGGTGCCCTACTTCGCCAAGGCGCGCGACCAGGCGCATATCGTTCGCGCGGTGCGGGGCAGCACAATCGTCTTCGCGCTGCTGCTGGCGGCGGTGGGAACGGCCACGGCGGCGATCGTGGTTTACTCACCGCACGCGCGCATTATTCCAGTGGTGCTGGGCGTGTTTGGTTATACCTACGGCTCGCTGCTTGGCGTGTTCCTGCTCGGGCTGACGACGCGGAATCGCGGCAACGACTTTGGCAATCTGGTCGGCATGCTGGCGGGCTTCGTCGGCGTCGCGATCCTCAGCGGGCTGCCGTGGGACCTCATCAACGCCGTGCGCGGGCAGAGCTCGGACATCGGGCCACAAATTGTGGGACTGGCGCATGCCGGACTACTCGTCTTCAAGGGCGGGTACGTGCAAGCGCCCGACTGGCTGGTGCAAATCGAATTCCCCTGGCGCGTGATGTTCGGAACGATCATCACCTACGCGGTGGCGTTCTGTTTCCGGCGCTCGCGCGTGGCGGCCTCGGCGCGTTGAAGCTGGCGGAAGCTTTACGCCGCCGTTGCTGGCGCGAGCTTCTCCACTGTCTTCAGGACATCAGCGGCATGCCGGCCAGTCGAGGGCGCCAGGTCCCGCCACACCACCTTGCCGCCGCGGATGAGAAACGACTGCCGCCTCGTCATCCCCACGAGCAGCGGCACACCGAACGCCTGTGCCGCGTGGAACTCGGGATCGGCCAGCAGGACGAACGGCAGCTTGTACTTTTCCTGAAAACGTTTTACCCCGCCGGGCGGGTCGGAGCTGATGCCGATCACATCGACGTTGCGGGCCTTGAGCTCGTCGAACTTGTCGCCCAGGCCGCACGCCTGCTTGGTGCAGCCTGGCGTACCGGCCTTTGGATAAAAGTAGATCAGCGTGAAGCCGTCCCAATAGAAGCGGGCGAGGTGGAGCTCCGATCCATGCACGTCGAAGACCAACGCGTCGGGTGCGCGCTCACCGACCTCGAGCGGCTTGCCGTCCGCCGTAAATCCGAACCAGGAAAGAAGGCCCACGACGTCAGCTTGGCCGCTGGACGCAAATAGACAAGGGCCGGCGTGGCCTCCCTTAGCGGCGTACCGTCGGATCGAGCATGTGTTTGATTGCGCGTTCGTATTGCCGCCGGGCTTCGTCGGCGAAGGAGAAGTCGGTCAGCGCCGCGCCCTCCAATGCATCGACCGAAACAATCCCGCGCATGCTGTTGGTCAGAAAGATTTCCTCCGCGCCGACCAGTTCATCCAAGGTGAACCCGCCAACCTCGACCGGGCCCAGGCCGAGCACGAAGGCGCGAACGACGCCGCACCGGCAGCCGACCTCGTGCTGCGGGGTGTACAGCCGCGCGCCTTTTCGCCAGAAGATATTCGCCCGCGCCGCACTGGCCACCTCGCCGTGTTCGTTGAGCAGGACCGCCTCCTTGGTCGCGCTGACCGCCAGCGCCTGCGCGTGGGTCAGGTAGCTAAAGGTCTTGAAGCGCGCATCCCAGTTTTGCGAACCGACGCGCAGCGTGGAGATCGAGAGCGCAGCTGTTTCCAACGTGGGCGCTTCCTCATCGGTGAAGAGCGTGCGCGTGCCGGCGGGCTCGACGATCCACCGCCAGCGTCCGCTCCGGTCCTTCAGCTCGCGCTGGCTGGCACCGAGATCGAGCGCGACATTCAGCCCAACCGCCGTGGCGGCGCGCTGCAGTTCCGCGCGGTGCTCCTCAAGGAAAAGCGGGACGCCGTTGACGACGCGGAGCGTTTCGAACACACCAAGCCACGGGGCGAAGTCCGGCATGCCCGACATTGCCCTTGCCGCTCTGCGGCACCAACCTAAACTTGCGTCATGGCCTTCCTCAACACGGAGCTCGCCTCGACGGCGCTGCCTTCCAACGGCAGCTTCTGCGTGAAGATTGGCGCCGCGCAGGTCGGTCTCTTTCGCACCGCCGAGGGTCTCTTCGCCATCGATAATCTCTGCCCGCATCGCGGCGCGCCGCTGCATGATGGCTTCGTCCACAACGGCGCGGTCACCTGCCCGTGGCACCAATGGGATTTCCGGCTCAGCGACGGCGCCTGCCTCAACGTACCCAAGGTGCAGATCACCACTTACCCGGTCGAGGAACGCGACGGGACGATTTGGATCAACCTGGAGAAAGACGCATCATGAAATCAGCCTACGAACTCGCGATGGAACGGCTGGAAAAAGCCGCGCCCACCCAAAAACTGACCGAGGAACAGAAGACCCGCATCGCCGAGATCAACTCGCTTTACGGCGCCAAAATCGCGGAGAAGGAAACCTTCCTGCAGGGCGAAATCGTGAAGGAAAAAGCAAAGGGCGACCTCGCCGCGGTCGCGCAATTGCAGGACCAGCTCGGCCGCGAGGTGCGCCGCCTGCACTCCGACTGGGAGGAAAAGAAGGCGGCCGTTCACGCGGAGAAAGCGTGACTGCGGCTGAAGAAAAACTGGCCGCTCTGGCCGCCACGCTTGACGAATACCTGGCCGCGGTGCCGCGCCAGCGCGAGCCGGGCCCGCCGGATCTGCTGGCCATCTTCGCACGACTCGATGCCTTCGAGCGTGAACTGGGTCCCGACCTTCATCCGCAATTGCGCCATTACCTGCACCAGAAAAGTTACCGCAAGGCTCACCTCTTCCTGCAGGAGCGCGACGCGGAGAACGCCCGCGGCAATTGCGGCCGCTAGTTACCGGCGCAATTTCGCGGCCAGCCGCTCGCCCGCGCGGTGCAGCGTCTCGTCCTTCTTGGCGAAGTGCAGCCGCAAATAGCGATGCACCGGTTCGCGGAAGAAGCTGGACCCCGGGACGCCCGTGACGCCGATTGTTCGGGTGATTTCCTCCGCCGCGGTTCGGTCGTCTGCAAAGCCAAGCGGTGAGATGTCCACCAGCGTATAATAGGCCCCCTGCGGAATGGTGTAGTCGAGGCCGGTCTGCGCAAGATAGCCGAGCAGGAGGTCGCGCTTGCGGGTGTAGTCGGCGAGCAGCTGATCGTAATAGGAGTCCGGAAACTCGAGCGCTGTCACCGCCGCTTCCTGCAATGGTGCGGCTGCGCCGACGGTCAGGAAGTCATGCACCTTCTTCGCCTGCGCGATGATTCTTTCCGAGGCGGCGACATAACCGAGCCGCCAGCCGGTGATCGAATAGGTCTTCGAAAGCGAACCGCAGGTTAGTGTCCGTTCCTCCGCACCGGGGAGCGTGGCGAATGGGATGTGCCGGTGCGGCGCGTAGACGATGTGCTCGTAGACCTCGTCGGTGAGCACGAAAGCGTCATGCTCGCGCGCCAGGTCGAGGAGGAAGAGCAGTTCCTCGCGCGTGAAAACCTTCCCGCACGGATTGGACGGATTGCAAAGCACGAGCGCCTTTGGCTTTTGCGCGAAGGCGCGGCGCAACTCCTCGGGATCAAAATCGAAATGCGGCGGACGCAGCGCGACATAAATCGGCTCCGCGCCGCTCAGGATCGCGTCGGCGGCGTAGTTCTCGTAGAAGGGCGAGAAGACGACCACTTTGTCGCCCGGTTCACAGGCCGTCATCATCGCGACCATCATCGCCTCGGTACTGCCGCAGGTGACCACGAGATTCCGGTCGGGGTCGAGTTGCGGGCCGCCGAACCGCGCGATCTTCGCTGCCAGCGCCTGTCGGAAGCGCGGCGCGCCCCACGTGATGGCGTATTGATGAAACGGGCCGCGTGCGCTGCGTTCTAGCGCCTCGATCAATTCCGCTGGCGGATCGAAGTCAGGGAAGCCCTGCGCCAGGTTGATCGAGCCATGCTGGTTCGCCAGACGCGTCATTTCGCGGATGACCGATTCCTGGAAGATGGCAAGGCGCCGGGCGGTTGCAGGCATGACTTAAAAAGTTTCGACCGGCGATCGCTTGCCGTCGTCCGCGGAGCGTTGCGCCGCCGCTTCCGCGCCCAGCGTGTCGATGCGCAGGCGCATGATTTCTGCGTCGACCGCCGCGTGTTTCTCGAGGGAAAATGTATGCGGCGGCTGCAGTCGTGCGAGGAAGGTTTCCACCTGCTGGCCCGCCTCCGCTGCACGTGCCGCAGAGATGTTTTCGAGCGCCTTGGCCGCCTCGGGAATCAGCTCCGGCCGGTGGCAAAGCAATAACAGGTCGTTGCCCGCCTCGACCGCGCGCGTGACCGATTCCGCCAGGCCGTAATGGCCGACGATCGCGCCCATGTCGAGGTCATCGCTGATCACCGTGCCGCCGTAGCCCCATTCCTCGCGTAGCAGGCCGCGAATAATCCGCTGGGAAAGTGAAGAAGGATACCCGCTGTCATCGAGCGCTGGATAATTCGCGTGGCCCACCATCATCGCGTCCATCTCGCTGAGCAGCGCGCGGAACGGCTTCCACTCGTCGCCCTCCAGCTCCTCCCGCGTGCGCGCGATGATGGGCAGTTCATGATGCGGATCGATCGCCGCGCGAGAGTAGCCGGGAAAATGCTTCCCGCAACTGAGGATTCCCTGTCCACGCATCGCCCGCGTGAAGAGGCCCGCGTTCGTAATGACTTCCTCTGCGGTCACGCCCCACGTGCGGTTCTTCAGCGAGTTGTCCAAATCGTCTCCAAACGAGACGTCTAGCACCGGGCACAAATCCAGATTGAAGCCGAAGAGCCGCAGGATCTTGCCGGTCAGCCGGCCATGGCGCTCGATCAAGGCCGGGTCGCCCTTCTCGCGCAGTTGCTTGGCGCTGGGCGGTTCCGTGCCGCATTCCTTCAGGCGCGAAACACGGCCGCCTTCCTGGTCAATGGTCATCACCGGCTCGTGCCTGACTTCGCCGCGAAGATCGTCGATTAGCCTCCGCAGCTGGGCGGGAGCCTTGATATTACGCCCGAAGAGAATGAATCCGGCGGGCTGCACCTCGCGGATGATCGCCGCCGTGCGCGCGTCGAGCTCCACGCCCGGCACGCCCATGATGATGTGTTTCCCGCCAAGCATCCCGCGATCAGCGCAAAACTCCCCGTTGGATTCAAGCGCCGATTTGCTATGATCTCTGCTTATGCCGACTTACGAGTATGCGTGCACCAAGTGCAAAAAGGATTTCGAGCTTTTCCAGTCGATGAAGGACGACGCGCTCACCATCTGTCCGAAGGAGAAATGCCGGATGAAGACCTGGGGCAAGGGCACGGTCAAACGCAAGGTCGGTGCGGGCGCCGGTTTCCTCTTCAAGGGCTCTGGTTTCTACATCACCGATTACCGCAGCGAAGGCTACAAGAAATCGAAGAGCGATGCCGCGCCGAAGCCGGAGGCGCCGAAGGCGGACTCAAAGAGCGAGAGCAAACCCGCCGCCAAGCCGGCCAAGGCCGACTGACCTCCATGCGCGGGCGCCTTTTCCTCCCACTCGCCGCCTGTGCCTTGCTCGCGCCGTGGGCCTGGGGGCAGGACGATGACGGCATCACCTCGCCCACGTCGAATGATCCTTCCACGCTTGCGTCCAGCACGTACCCCCAGGTCAGTTGCACCGGCACTAACGCACAGGCCGTGGCCGACGTGGTCCAGTTGGCCAACGACACGCGCGATGGGCTCAGCTCGATCCTCAAGCTGGGGCCCGTCTGGCGTTATCCCGTCCACATCACGCTTGTCGATCCCGTTCCGGGCCAGAAGCCGCCGCGCGAAGCCGTCAGCGCAAGCACCGATGGCAAGACCCTGCGCGTGGAAGCGGCGCTCCCCTCGAACGACCCGCTCGCGCGCGCCTTTATCCAGCGCCAGTTCGTCAACGCGCTGCTCTGGGAAAAATTCTTCAAGCCCGACGTCACCTTCACCGCGCAAACGCGGCTCGACGCCGTGCCGCTCTGGCTGGTCGAGGGCCTGCGTGAATCGCTTAATGACGATCCAGACCGCAACCGCGAGGAAATCGTCAAGCGCGCCGCCCTGGCCAATCGCGCACCCACGCTGGCCGAGGTCACGGGCTGGAAGGACCTGAGCCGCGACCGTCTGCTCGGCCTCTGGCAAAGCGCGTTCTGCTATTACCTGGTCGAGTCGCTCACTCATCCGCAGAACCGCCTGGCCAATTTCCAGGGCTGGCTCAACTCCGCCACAAGCGCGAATCCCTCATCCGCGATGCTCCTTTTTCCCACGGAAATGGGTTGGCAGCGCGAACTGCGCGAGGCGAGCAGCCGCAGCAAAAGTTGGATTTACAGCTGGGATGAATCAGCCGCCGCGCTCACGGCCGCGGAAACTCTCGCCTTGCCCAAGGAAAAAGGACACGACGACGTGCGCCTCTGCACCCTGGAAACCATCGACAAGGTGCCGCTCACCAAGACGGTCGACGCGGTCATCAACCAAAAGATTGCCGAGCTGACCTCCCTCCAATTCCGCGTGCATCCGAGCTGGCAGCCAATCGTCGAGCTTTACCGGTTCGGACTCGCCGCGCTGGCGCGTGACAACGATCCGAAGCGGGCAGCCGATTATATTCACCAGGCGCACGTCCGCCGCGCGGCGGAAATGGACCTGCACGCCAAGCTGGTCGACTACACCAACTGGTTCGAAGTCACGCAGAACCTGCCGTCCACCGCGTCGCCCTTCCGCTCCTATTTTCAGACGGCCCAGGAGCTCGATCGGGCGCAGGGCGATCCAAACCGCCCCAATCCCATCCGCGCCGACCTGCTGAAAGTTGAATCGGAATTCTAGCTCTCGACCGGTGCCTGCAGAAGAACTTGCCGCGGACGCGACGCGCGGAAGACTGGACGCATGATTGTTGCCGGCCGTTACGAACTCGGCGAACTGCTTGGCGCCGGGGGCGAAGCGCGGGTCTATCGTGCACATGACCGTGGCGGCTCATGCGACGTCGCATTGCGGCTCAGCCCCGCCCCAAGGGAAAACTCAACGCGCCAGATCGCGCCGCCGCCACATTCTGGCTGGGTCCAGTTGCTTGATTGCGGCATCGATCCGGAGCACGGATCGTTCGTCGTCTTCGAATTGCTGCAGGGCGAGACATTGGCGGCAAGCGTCGCGCGCGGCCCGCTTCATCCGGCCGCGCTCGAGATCTTCAACCGCCAGGCGCTCGACGCCGTGGGAGCATTGCACGCAGCCGGATGGGTGCACGGCGATCTCAACGCGGCCAACTTTTTTTTCCACGCGAACGCCACCTGGAAGCTGCTGGAACTTCCGTTTCATCGCGATCCGCCACCGGCGAACCGCTCCCCGCTCTTCGGCAGCATTTACACGCTGGCGCCCGAGCAAATTGAAGGCTGTGCCCCCGACGCACGATCCGATCTCTTTGCGCTCGGCTGCCTCTTTTATTATGCGGCGTCCGGCCGCTATCCGCATGGCGAAGGCAACGAGGCCGACATCGCCATTGGCCGCCTGCGTTTCGCGCCGGAACCGCTCGCGCCGCTTGCGCCTAACCTCCCGACGCACGTCAGCACGGCCATCATGCGCCTGCTCGCGCGTGAGCCGGCGGAACGTCCCGCCAGCGCCGAGGCGGCATGTCAGTTGCTAGGATCGTGATTGAACCCTGCTCCGGCTCACGTGCCGAGCCGCATCCCCTTCCCCGATCTCCCAAGCGAGGCAACAAACACTTTCAGCCCGCTTGAGTTCCTGATTTACTGCCGCCCTCATGACGCCTGAATTCCGCCGCGATCCCCTGCACCACACGTGGGTCGTCTTCGCGCCCAAACGCCAGCGGCGCCCGCAGGAATTCGGCGCCCCGGCCATGCCCGGCGCCGGCCCGCTTGATCCCTTCGCCGCCGGCAACGAGCGACTTACGCCCTATGAAGTCTTCGCCCTGCGTGAGGACCCGTCGCGTCCCAACGAAGCGGGCTGGCGCGTGCGCGTGGTGCCCAACCGCTACCCGGCCATGGAGATCGAGGGACCGCTCGCGAGCAAGCCGGTTGGACCCTACGACCATCTTTCCGGCATCGGTGCCCACGAGGTGGTGATCGAAACACCCGATGGCGACCGGGAGCTGGAGGAACTGCCGGTGCCCGCCATCGCCGATGTGCTCGTCGCGTGGCGGGAGCGCATCAACGATCTCGATCGCGACCTGCGCTTCCAGCACATCTACATCTTCAAGAACGTTGGGCCCACCGCGGGCGCGTCACTCGGCCACGCCCACTCGCAGATCGTCGCGCTGCCGATCATCCCGCCGCTGGTCGAGGGCAAGCTGCTGCGCGCCCGGGCCCATTATCAGGCGAAGCAGCGCAGCCTCTTTGCCGACATCCTCCACACCGAGCGCGAGGATGGCTCGCGGCTCGTGGCGGAAAACGACAGCTTTCTTCTCTTCTGCCCCTACGCCAGCCGCTTTCCCTTCGAGCTCGCGATCTTCCCCAAGCGCCACCATCCCGACTACGCCTCCTGCGCCGCGCCGGAGCTGCAGGACCTGGCCGAGGTCCTGCGCTTCGCCTTGCAGCGCCTTTCCAGTGTGCTGCAAAAACCCGGCTACAACCTGCTCTTGCATACCGCGCCCTTGCGCCGGCGCTCGACGGAAAATTTCGCCAGTACGCGCGACGACTATTGCTGGCACCTGGAAATTACGCCGCGGTTCAATCCGCTCGCCGGATTCGAAGTCGGCCTCGGCTCGTTCATCAACACCGTCTTCCCCGAGGAAGCGGCGCGCTATCTGCGCGGGGAGGCCAAGGAATGAACGTCGTCCTCCTCTGGCACATGCACCAGCCATACTACGTCAATCCATTGACGAAGAAGGCGAAGATGCCGTGGGTGCGCCTGCACGCGGTCAAGGGCTACCTCGACATGATCGATCTCGTCACTGCGAATCCCGAGGTGCGCGTCACGTTCAACTTCACGCCCGTGCTCATTCGGCAAATCCAGGAATTGGTCAGCGGCGAGGTCGAGGACGAATGGGAAACGCTCAGCCGCAAGCCGGCCGCCAACCTGGACGATCTGGACAAGCGCCACCTGGTCGAGAACTTCTTCAAGATCAACTGGGACACCCTGGTGCGTCCCGTGCCACGTTACGCTGAGCTGCTGGCCAAGCGCGGCGCCAGCTATTCCAGCGACCGCGTCGACCTCATCGCTCAGTCCTTTTCCGAAGCCGACTTCCGCGACCTGCAGCTTCTTTACAACCTGCAATGGTGCGGCTTCTCCGCCTACCGCCGCTATCCCGCACTGGGCGAGATTCGGGCGCGAGGCCGCGACTTCACGGAGCAGGACAAGCTCACCGTGCTCGACATCCATCGCGAGATTCTCGCCATGGTCCTGGGCGAGTACCGCGCGGCGCAGGACCGGGGGCAGATTGAGCTGACGACCACGCCCTATTTCCATCCCATCATGCCGCTGGTCTACGACACCAACATTGCGCGGCGCTGCCAGCCCACCTCGCCGCTGCCCTCGCAGTTCAGCGCGCCCGACGACGTTCGCGCCCACCTGCGGCTGGCGCAGGAGCTACACGAGAAAACCTTCGGCCGCCGCGCCCGCGGGCTGTGGCCGTCGGAAGGCTCCATCGCGCCGGAGATCATCCCGCTCATGGCCGAGGCTGGCATCGAGTATTTCGGTTCTGACGAAGGCAACCTCTTCAAGAGCCTCAAGCACGATCTCGCCTGGGTGAACAAGTCGGTCGATCACCTGGAGCTCTTCCAAGGCTGGAGCATTCACGCCGGCGGCGCGACGGTGCAGGCACTTTTCCGCGACCGGCCGCTTTCCGATTTCATCGGCTTCGACGCCGCGCGCAACGAGACCTCGCGCGCGGTCGATCATCTGCTCGAGCACCTGAAGAATATCGC
Source organism: Betaproteobacteria bacterium (assembly GCA_903970275.1). Lineage (GTDB taxonomy): Bacteria > Verrucomicrobiota > Verrucomicrobiia > Methylacidiphilales > UBA1321 > JABDGH01. The sequence continues at coordinate 1,648 of CAJCIA010000084.1, read as the reverse complement.
CACCGCGGCCCCCACCGGCCGGGGCGTCACGCCGCTTATCCTCGACGGCGAGAACGCCTGGGAGGCCTTTCCCGACGGCGGCGAGACGTTCCTCACCTCCTTCTACCGGGCGCTCACCACCACGCCGGAACTGCGCATGCGCCGCATGGGGGATTACTTCGACGAATTTCCCGCCCAGGCTGAGACGTCCTATCTTCATTCCGGCTCGTGGATTCGCAGCGATTACGATATCTGGATTGGCGACCCCGAGGAGAACAAGGGCTGGGAATGGCTCAAGGAAACGCGCCACTTCCTGGTCGAGCGCGCGAAGCAGGGCGGCGTCGCGGCCGAAACGCTGGAACGCGCGTGGTGGGAAATCTACGCCGCGGAGGGCAGCGACTGGTTCTGGTGGTACGGGCCCGATTTCACCATCGATACCGACCTGCTCTTCGACGAGCTCTTCCGCACGCACCTGCAGAACGTCTACCGCCTCCTCGGCGTCGAGCCGCCGGCGCATCTCGAGGTGCCCATCTGCCTGCCCAGCGCGGAACTCGCCTACAGCAAGCCGCTCAATCTCATCACGCCGGAACTGGCCGGCGACAACGAGCATTTCTTCGACTGGCTGGGCGCGGGCGAACTCGATCTCACCCGCCAGGCCACCGCGATGTTTCAGGGAGATCGCATCGGGCAAAAGCTTATCTTCGGCTTCGGGCCGGGCGCCTTTTACCTGCGCCTCGATCTCAGCCGGCCGCCTGAAGCCATCATCATCCGCGTGCTCCTGCCGCACCCGGCGCGCATCACCCTGCGCCACGGCGCCAACGGCGCGGCGCCCCACGCGCTGTTCGAGACCAGTGTGGATGGTGTGACCTTCGCGCCCATTTTCGTCAACGACCTGCAGGTCTACTGGGGCCGCTCGCTGCGGGTGGCTCTACCGCGAACGGTGCTGGGCATCGAGCCCTCGCATGAGTTCGCCTTCTTCCTCCAGCTCTTGGAAGGTGGCCTGCAAAGCGAGCGTTTTCCGGAGCGTGGCGCGATCGAATTGGCTGCGCCCGGGGCCGATTTCGAGTCGGAACACTGGTTTGTCTAATCAGGGTTCGGCCTGAAAACAAACCCATTGTCGACCCCAGCTTTTTGTGAGATGAAAGTACGCATATGAAGAAACTTTTGGGAGCCATCGCCCTGTTGGGTGGCGTGGTGCTCACCGGCTGCAGCCACGATCAGGAAGAATCGACCGCCCCGGCGCCGCTGCCCCAGCAGGCGCCCGCGCCCATGGCGCCCGTTTCGCCCACCGGCCCGGCAGACACCACAACCCAGACGACGACGACTTCCACCACGACCAGCCCCGAGACGCCGGCCACGACGACGCCCGCCTCTCCTGATCAAGGCGGCGGAGGTTCACCCTCCACCTCGCCCATGGCCGGCCAGCAGTCCTCGCCTCCGCCGGCGGTCAAGCCCCCGACCAATTACCCGATGGGCATCGTCATCCCCGGCAAGAAGGGCTTCGTGAAGAGCCCCTACGCCGAGTATGCCGAGCCAGTCGACGTCCGTGGTTATCCGCCCGGCACCGCCGTGCGCTGCCCGTACACGAACAAGATCTTCATCGTTCCTCAGACCTAGGTTTGGATTTCGACTTTTCGAAAACCGCCGCGCCGCCAGGCCCGGCGGTTTT
>CAJCIA010000083.1 GCA_903970275.1 Betaproteobacteria bacterium | reverse complement strand
GCGCCTTCGATGCCGCGAATCTGGAGCTGGCCGTGCCAACCGCCGCCCGCCAATGCGGCTTCCGCCTGCTGAGTTTCGACAAATTCTCCGACGATTTCACCAACGTGCGCTATCGCCCCATCTATTCGCCCGCCGAGGCGTGCGCGCTCCGGGAAAAAGGCGCCGCCTTCATCCATCCTCTCAAGGACCTCATCGAGTTTCTGCAGGCAGGCGTACCTGCGGAAAAGGTCTCTTCGCTCGACAGTTCTCCCCACCTAACGCCCACCCATTATTCCAAATAGAGCCATGAAAATCTTTGCCCGGGAGTTGATCCAATCTGTGCTGCGCTCGCGCGGCTACGAAATCCGCAAGCGCCTTCCGATGGCTGATTTCGATGCCGTGCGGATGCTGATGGCCTATTATTTCAGGCTCGAGCGGCCGCCGGTTGTCGTGCAGATCGGCGCCTGTGACGGGACGCACTGCGATCCGATCCACGACTTCCTTAAGACCGGCAAGGCGCGCGCCGTTCTCCTGGAACCCATGCCTTACACCTTTGCGCGGCTGCAGGAGGCCTACGCCGGCGTGCCGAATCTTTCGATCCTTCAAGCCGCTGTTTTTCACCACGACACCACCGTGACGATTTACGGCGTCAAGCGCGATAGTCCTTCCTTCCAGCGCCCCGATGCCATGCTGCTCGCGTCCTTCAATCGTAATAACCTCGTGAACGGCGGCATTCCCGCGGAAGACCTGCAAGCCTACGAGGTCCCCGCGCTTTCGCTCGCCACCTTGTATCAACAGGAAGGCATCCGCGAAGTCGACTTACTGCAGATCGACACGGAGGGCTTTGACGCGGAAGTCGTGAAGATGGCGCTAAACCTTGCCCCTCTGCCCGCGGCGATCAATTTTGAGAAGAAGCTTCTGGGCGTCGGCCAACTGGCCGAGATCTACCGCTTGCTGCGCGCGAAGGGCTATCTCTTTCTTCACGACGAGATGAACACTTTGGCGGTCTCGCAGACTCTTTCAGAAAGCTTGTCCGCCGTCTGATTGGCGCGACTTAAAACGAGAACCCGCGCTGGCGCAGATGCTCCAACGCCTGGGTGACGAGTTCATCCACGCGGTACACGCCGGAGTCCAGCCGCATGGCGTCCGGCGGGCATTGCAGGGGCGAATCCTTGCGTTGCGAGTCGATCACGTCGCGCTGCAGCACGGAATCGCGCTCGCCCTGCGCGGCGCGGCGCTGGGCGCGCACGGCGGGGTCGGCGTCGATGTAAAATTTAAACGGCGTGGCCGGGAAAACCACGCTGCCGATGTCGCGGCCTTCCATCACCAGCGGCGCCAGCTCCGCCAGGCGCTGCTGCTGGGCGACCAGCACGCGGCGCACGGCGCTCACCTTCGCGACGAGCGACACGCCATCGTTCACCCGCGCCTCGCGCACGTGCGGCAACGGGTCAATGCCGCCCACGGAAAACGCCAGCTCGCCCCCGCGCAGCGTGGTCTCAATCGGCGTGGCTGCAATCATCGCCTCGACCGCCGCGGCATCCTGCGGATCGATTCCGCGCTCCTGCACGCACCAGGTCACGCCGCGGTACATCTCGCCCGTACTCACGTAGACAAAGCCCAGCCGTTCCGCGAGCGAACGCGAGAACGTGCTCTTGCCCGACGCGGCGGTGCCATCGACCGCAACGACAGGATGAATGGGCATGCGATGAAGAAAGCTTTTGCGGGCGGCGTTGGAAATCAAAATCCACTCTATGGTACGGTCGCGGTCCCCAGCGGCGTCCGAGTACAATACGCATCCGCAACCGACTGCCGCGGGGGAGAGCGGCGGCTACCAGCTGTAGCGGCGGCCGATGACCATCGTAGATCACGCGCCGCCGCGCGCACCTTGTGGTTGCAATTCCTCCGCGCCCGACGTCACGTGCGTATCCACAAGGTGCGGCGCGTTGCGCCGAAAGATGCGATGGTCATCGACCGTCGCTACAGAAGGTTTCTCGTTCCAGAATCGCTTGATGAGGCGCGGCGCCTCGGTGGTAGCCGGCGCTCTCCGAGCGCCGGAGGCCGCGCTGCGGCCGGAATGCAGTCGCTTGGCGGATGTGCCTATCTGGCGAGAGAACCTCGCTCTTCCGTTCCGCTCGCGTTGCTCGCTCCGGCGATGGGGACATCGCCGGCTACCTCGGAGCTTGGCTGGAGCGGTGGACGTCTTTGGGTGATGTGGATAGCTGGGGGGGGCGGCCGTGGGAGCGAGGCGCTACAGAAGGCACCTTGTGCCCAAATTGCTTGGACGAGGCGCGACACCTCGGTGGTAGCCGGCGCTCTCCGAGCGCCGGAGGCCGCAGCAGCGGCCGGAATGCAGTCGCTTGGCGGACGTGATTTTCTGTATCGAGGAAATGTCGCCCTTCCGTTCCGCTCGCGTTGCTCGCTCCGGCGATGGGGACATCGCCGGCTACCAGGGAGCGTCCCCGCCACAGCAGCTCCTCTTGTTCTTGCGGTACACGACCGTCGGGCATCCGCGCAACATTTCCGAAAGTTCCGTGGATTTAAACCGCCCTGCAATTCCGCGAGACAACTTGCCCGGCCCGCGCATGCTTGCTCCATGACCAACGCGTCAGTGCGCCTGCAGGCCCAGATCTTCAGTTTCGGCGTGCAAAACAACCTCATCTACCGCTGGAATTTTCTCCTTCGCGTGCTGGTCGGGTTCGTGCCGCTGCTCGGCTCCGTCTTTCTTTGGGGTGCCGTCTTCAGCGGGCGCCAGGCCGTGGCGGGCTACACCTTCAATGCGATGGTGGCCTACTTCATCACGCTCATCGTTCTGGATACGCTCACGGTGCCGAACGAGGACGATTTCCAGATCGCCGAGGACATCCGCGAGGGCCGCATCAACGCGCTGCTGCTCAAGCCGCTCGATTACCGCCTGTACCGCTTCCATCTTTATGCCGCCGCGCGCCTTGTCCACGCCGCGTTTGCGGTCGTTCCGCTCGCGCTCGCCATGATCTGGCTCGGGCATTATTTCTCGAACGTTCCGTGGCTGACGGAGCTTCCGCTGGCGCTCGCCGCGAGCGTCGGTGCCGCGCTCATCCAGTTCTTCTTCTGTTTCACGCTGGCGATGATCGCTTTCTGGATTCTCGATATCGGCAGCGTCACCTTCATCATCTACTCGATCGAGTTCCTGCTCGGCGGCCACATCTTTCCCATCGACGCCATGCCGCGCTGGCTGCAGACGGTCTGCCTCGACCTGCCGTTCGCCTACGAAACCTACTTTCCCGCCGCCATCCTCATCGGCCACATCCACGGCGCGGCGCTCGCTGCCGGCTTTGCTTGGCAGTGGGCGTGGGTGGGATTCTTCTACGTGCTTAGCGGCGTGCTGTGGAAAAAAGGCCTAAAGCAGTATACGGCGGTCGGTGGTTAGCGGCACCTGCGCCAAATTACGACCATCTTGTGCACAGCTTACTAACAAAAATCCGTTCAAAACCCGTGACTTGCAGTATGGACAAAAAAACCTTCCTGGAGGGTTGTTCCACGATTTACGGGCGCCTTGAATTTGCGCCCCGATGATTCTCCCCGTTCCCTCTTCCTCCACGAAGAAGCGGCGTCCTGCCCTTTCTTCGGACGCTCTCGCCCCCACGGTGCTCTACAGCGCGGAGGCGGAAAAGGCGGTGCTTGGTTGCATGATGGCGCAGCCGAACGAGGTGATCAACGATGCCACGGAGACGCTCTCCAAGGCCGATTTCTTCGTCCCGGCACACCAGGAAATCTTCGACGCCCTGCGCGAGCTCTACAACAGCGCGCAGGCCATCGACGTCATGACCGTGCACCAGTACCTCACCGACCGGAAGCTGGCCGAGGCGGTGGGCAGCCCCGGCATCCTGGGCGAGTTGCTCGTGGGCTTCGCCACGCACCTGAATGTCGGCTCCTACATCCGCATCGTGAAGGACAAGAGCCTGCTGCGCTGCCTGCAGACGGCCTGCTCCTCCATCGTGCAGGAAATTGCCGATCAGCCGGAGGCGGTCAGCACCGTGCTGGACCACGCGGAGAGCGAGATCTTTAAGGTCACCAACATGGGCCTGACCAACTCGACCCAGACGGCCAAGGACGAGATCCGCGCCGCCATCGAGCTGATCGAGAATTTCCAGAAGAACAAAAACCGGCTCAAGGGCATCGGCACCGGGTTCAAGAAGCTCGACGAACTCACCACCGGCTGGCAGCCCGGCGACATGGTCGTGCTGGCCGCGCGCCCCGGCCAGGGCAAGACCGCGCTCGCGCTCACCTTCGCCCGGCGCGCGCTCGAGCAGCGCTACGACGAGGCGACCGACGCCTGGAAGAAGCCCGGCTACGGCGTCGGCATCTTCAGCCTCGAGATGACCAACGCGCAGCTCATGCTCCGCATGCTCGCGGCCACCTGCAGCGAGAGCCTGCAACGCATCCGCCAGGGCCAGCTCGACGAGCACGCGCTGCAGAAGCTCCGCCTCGGCGCCGGTGACATGGAGGAATGGCCGCTCTACCTCGACGACTCCTCCTTCCTCACCATCAACCAGCTGCGCGGCAAGGCGCGGCGCATGAAGCAGCGCGGCAACATCGACCTGCTCATCATCGATTACCTGCAGCTCCTGCGTTCCGAATCGGCCCAGGCCAAGGACAATCGTCAGAACGAGGTGGCCGAAATCTCGCGCGGCATCAAGGCGCTGGCCAAAGAGCTCAAGATTCCGATCATCATCCTCGCCCAGCTCAACCGTAAATCCGAGGAGGCCAAGGCCGAGCCCGCGCTGCACAATTTGCGCGAGTCCGGCGCCATCGAGCAGGACGCCGACATGGTGCTGCTGCTCCATCGCGTCGAGCAGGAGAAGGACGCCGACGGCAATGACCGCCCGCACGACGCGATCATGCCCTACATCCTCAACATCGCGAAGCAGCGCAACGGCCCAACCGATCGCGTGGACATTCTCTTTCAGGCGCAATACACGCGTTTCGACGACCCGCTGCGGCACGAGACGCGGACGTGAACTGGTCGCGCTCCCGCAGGTCGAGGATTTTCCGGCGCATCGTTTGGGTCGTGCTTTTGGCGCTGGTCGCGCCGGGCCGTCCTCTGTTCGCATTGGACCCCGTAGCGGTCTTTGTTCCGCGGTCCACGCTCCAGCCTTTGCAGAGCGAGATGGCCCAGTACCAAGCCGACGTCGAGGCGCGGTGCCCGGTTCGCTTGATTGTGGTGCCAGGCGACTGGACAACTCCAGAACAGGTGCGGGCCTCCCTCCGCAGCCTGATCGACTCCCGCCACATCACCGGCGCGGTCCTGATTGGTGCACTGCCGATGCATCGTTTCTTTATCCACGGCGCGCCGCGGCCCGATCCGCTTTATTACGAAGCGCCGGACGCCGCGTTCGACGACCGGGATCACGACGGCGTGGACGACCATTATCGCTGGAGCCCGGGCATGATGCGGCTTTGGGTGGCGAACGTGCGGGGAGAAGTCGGCGCGAACGATCCGGAGATCGAGACGCTCCGCCGTTTCTTTCACAAGACCCATGAGTATTACGCGGGGCAAACCCGTTTCGAAAATCGCGGGCTCGCCATCACCGACAAGGATTGGCCGAACGGTGCGGACCACTTCGCAGCCGATCCGGGCCGCCGCTGGTTTGGCGCCAATATCGACATTTGCCGGGCGGCGACCCTCGACTTCACCCGCCGCATGTTGACTCAGCACACCTACACCATGTGCTACATCCAGGTTCATTCCACCTATGAACGGCAGGACATGGAGGACGGCCCGCTGCGCGCTGAGGAAATTGCCGGATGGAAGTCCGGCGCCCTCATCACGATCAACCACGGCTGCTCCACCTGCGACTGGATTGGGAGCGCCAGCATCGACCGAAAGATCAACACGGGCATGAGCTGGGTCTTCGGCCTGGGTCTCGGCGAAGCGCTGATCGGGAACGTGCGCAGTGGCATGGTCTACGACCAGGAAGTGCTCTACGCGCGCCTCCTGGCGGGCGATTACCTGGGCCAAGCCTATTTTACAGCCAAGGCGCAGGCTGAGGACGACATGCACTGCGGCTATCCCGCCGGCGACATCATCTCCGGCCTCACGCTGCTCGGAAATCCCTTTCTCTATCCTAAGCCCTCCTACGCCAGCTCGGCGGCGGTCTACCCGGCCCGCTCGGCCATCAACATCTCCAGCAGCGGCTTGTCCGCTTCCGGAAATTGATAGTCGAGCAATTCGTCCGGCCGCACCCAGCGCACGTCGGCCGCTTCGATGGGCTGCGGCTCGCCTGCCGTGATCGTGGCTTCGTAAAAATAGAGCCGCACGTCGCGGTCGGGATAGGCGTGCACCACGCGATGCAGTTCCGCCCCAATGCGCGTTTCCACGCCCAGCTCCTCCTGCAACTCGCGCTTCAGCGCGTCGACCAGCGCCTCGTCGCGTTCCACCTTGCCGCCGGGAAATTCCCAGTAGCCGCCCAGCGTGTCGTCGGGCAGCCGCTGCGCGATGAGCAGCAGGCCATCCCGGCGAATGACGCCGGCAACCACGTCGATGGGAGGATGAGTCACAATGCGATCCTGGCCGGGAATGTACCGCGGCGGTTTGAGGCACTTGGCGCGAAACGGCGGGCGCTCCGCCGCCTCACGGGCGTTCACCTTTTGATCTTCTCCGCGTCGGCCAGGAACTTCTTCAGGCCGATATCTGTCAGTGGATGATGCACGAGCATCTTCAGCACCGACCACGGCGCCGTAATCACGTCGCTGCCGATCCGCGCGGCCTCCACGAAGTGCACCGGCGACCGCGCGCTGGCGGTGAGGATCTGCGTCTCGATGCCGTAGTTGTCGTAGATGAGCCGGATGTCGCGAATCAGGTCCATGCCCTCGACGGCAATGTCGTCCAGCCGGCCCACGAACGGGCTGACGTAGGTTGCGCCCGCCTTGGCCGCGAGCAACGCCTGGCTGGCACTGAAGCACAGCGTGACGTTGGTCTTGATGCCCTTGCTGGTCAGCACCTTGACCGCCTTGAGCCCCTCCGCAATGAGCGGCACCTTGACCACCACGTTCCTGTGCCAGGAGGCGATGTCCTCCCCCTCGCTGATGATCTCGGGGGCGGTGATGGCCACCACCTCCGCACTGATCGGGCCGTCGACGATTTCGGTGATCTCCATGATCAGGTCCTTGAACCGCTTGCCGCTCTTGGCCGCAAGGCTCGGGTTGGTCGTCACCCCGTCAACCAGGCCCATGGATTGGGCCTCCTTGATCTCGTCGGTGTCGCCGCTATCGATGAAAATCTTCATGTCTCCACCTTAAGCGCGATCACGCCCCAGACAATGGCGAATGAGGCAACGCTTACGCGGCAGGGGTGACGAATCCGCGGTCGGACTGCATGCGCTGAAGCGACTGCCGCAACCGCGCCAGCGCCTGGTGATGCAGCTGGGAAACGCGCGACGGCGTCACGCAGAGCATGGCCGCAATATCGCGCAGCGGCACATCCTTGAGATAGTGCAGGGTAATGACCGTGATCTGCGTCTTGGGCAGCTTCCGCAGGCACTCGCGCAGTTGCCGCAGGCCCTCAGCGTTCAGCACGCGCGCATCGGGGCTCGGGATGGCATGATCCGCCAGCCGCTCCGCCAGGGACAGACCCTCCTCGCCCGAGCGGTTGTCGTTCGTTTCGTCGAAGGAGACGACATGACGCGGCTGCGCCATGCTCACAAAAGCGTTCAGTTCCTCCATCTCCACATGCAGGGCGTCGGCCAATTCCCTCGGCGTTGGTTCACGCTCAAGTTGCTCGATGAGGATGGATGTAACACGCGTAATACGGCGATAGTTCTTGTGCACGGATCGGGGTGCCCAGTCCCAACGCCGAAGCTCGTCCAGCACCGCTCCACGAATACGCACCGCGCAAAACCCACGGAAGGAAGCGCCTTTCGCGCCGTCGTATCGGCTGGCAGCTCGCAGGAATCCGAGCACCCCGGCACTCTGGAGGTCGTCGCGGTCCAAGTAGCTGGGCAGCTTGGCCGCGCACGAACGTGCGAACCGTTGGGCCCAAGGTAAGAACTCCATCATTCGGCTTTCGTTGTAACTCATAAACGTCTCCTTGTATTGCTTATGGGATACAAAACGAAATACGTCAAGATGAAAGTAGCTTCCGTGACCAGAGTGACTGATCCCGGCGCTACAGGCACAGTTCAACGGTCGCCGAACAGTCAAGTTGGAGTGGTACAAAGCACCACCACTATTGACGCCCGCTAGGCGCCGGGCTGATATCCACGGATCAACCCCGGACGAAGGCTTGCTTGCCTTCCCAACTCAACGCGCGGAACTCGCGGAGGACGCTGGTTCTTTCCTCAACCGGAACCAAGCGCAACCGGCGCACGAAGGCGCGGGCGCATTTCTGCGCCTCGTGATAACGCGACCGCAACGCTGTGCTCTGAAAGCGCCGATGGCTGTCGTCGAAGACCTGCCGTCGCAACCAGACACCCACCCGACGTGGGATGAGTCCCCCGCTCAGGAGTTGCGCGAACTTGCTCAGGACGAGGTAGGTATCCACCTGCGCCTGCGTCTCGAGATTGCGCGCAAAGGATTCGGTGTCGATGGCGCGCTCTCCCTCCAGAAAGAGCAGCGCCGCCTGCACGCCATGCGCGATTTCTTCAACGAAGGTGATGAGCGGGGCGATGTTGCGCTCGTTCAGCGTGCGGCGCGGATCGTTCGCCTCCAGTTCCGCGATGATGGGCGCGGCGTAGAAAATCGCCAGCCGCAGCGCATCCCCCTCCTGGCGCAGGAAGGTCCGGCCGTGCGGCGCCAGGTCAGCCGCCCCGGGACCGGCCAGCCGCGTCAACGCCGCACAGCGCCTGTCTCCAATGAGACAATGTTCCAGGTTGATGGGAACCGGCGCGTACGTCCGCTCGAGCAGGAGCTGGATTTCGCGCAGGAGCGTCATGGCGGCGTGATTAAAATGGCGGGCGTGCCGTGCAGGTGCAGCAGCGAATCGGTTAGCCGATTCAATGCCACCCGCACGGCGTGAAAGCCATTGCCAAGTTGCTCGAAGACCGTGTGCAGATCGGTGCGCCGCGCCTGCGGATGCTGCGCCACGTGCAGGTAGGCCGATTGTCCCACCGACTCGTAAAAGCTCAGACCGGGCGCGCCGCGCCGTTGCGCGTGCGACGTGATCCGCTCCGCAAACATGCCGCTCAGGAAAAGAGAATAATTGGCCAAATGCGTCCGCAATACGAACGCCTGCTCCGGCGGGCAGACGGCCAGTTGCGCCATCACGTCGGAGACATAGGTAAAGCTGCGCGCCGTGACGGGATCGGCCGGGTGCGCGCGCAGCTGGCTGGTGTGCGAGAACGCCAGGAGCACCGCTGCGACGTAATCGGAGAGCGCCCGTTCCTCCACCCCCACCTGCCGCAAAACGCGGCGCGTCAGCACGTAGAAATAGAAGGCGGCGGAAACGCGCAGGCACCCGCCCTCGTCGACCAGCGAGCGATACACCAGTTCGTGATCGAGGATCGCATCGCGCTCCGCTTCATCACTCAAGAGCGAGACGAGCGAAACCGCATCGCGCTGGGATCGGGCCAGCGTCCGGACGACAAAGGAAAAGTCGTCCGCAGTGAATTGCGCGCGACAGTTCGCTTGAATCACGAGCTCTTCCTTAGCATAGGCGATGCCAAACAACCTGGAGCGACAGTCTATAACCGCCGGCGCATTGGTGAAGGATCCTCGCTTGGACTCGATTGTCATAGCGAGGCACGGGCGAACAATCCTCGCTTGGGCCCGGCGGTCATAGACCGCCGCTACAGTGAGGCTCGTTCACGGAGCCGCAACATGGCCAGCTATCCATATCTTCCAAAAACGTCCGCCTCTCCAGCCAAGCTTAGTGGTAGCCGGCGATGTCCCCATCCCCGGAGCGAGCAATGCGAGCGGAACGGAAGGGCGACGATCTCCCTCAAGCCAACGCACGTCCGCCAAGCGACTGCCTTCCGGCCGCCGCTGCCGCCTCCGGCGCTCGGAGAGCGCCGGCTACCACCGAGGCGCCTTGCTTGGTCCCCGCGATCCCGGCACGAGATGCCTTCTGTAGCGGCGGTCTGTGACCGTCGGCGGAAATAGAGCAGCAGTCGCGCACATTCCTTGCAGTCGTGACCACCGTCAACATGCAGCTGGGGCACCCCGCCCATCGTCCAGGGGTCCGGCCGTTATGGACCGCCGCTGCAATCTATATCCGGCGAATTACGGCGTCGCTTCCAGCCCATGTTCCTGCAGGAACTCATGCAGGCGCGGATCGTCGGTGGAAAAAGCAGGCATCCAAAGGCCGAGGCGCTCGCGGGTCCAGTAGACGTGTTCGGGGTTGCCGGGCGGGGCGAAATGGTAGCTGTACTCGACCGCCCGGATGTAGCGCGGCGGCGTGTTCGGAAAAGGATTCGCGCCGATGAGGCTGAGCGTTTGCGGATCGTTGCGTAGAAGATGCGCGGCAAGGCTGACGGCCCAGGGAAATTCGTCCGGCGAGCCCATGGGCGCGAACCACAGTTGCCAGTCGAGGTGCGGCTGGTACGGCGCGATCTGGATCGGCGCGAGGGCCGGGTCGCTCGGCTGGGCCAGCCAGCGGTACTCTTTCCAATCGGTCGCGGTCTCGGGATTGGCGCGGGTCGTGCCTTCGAAGACCACGCCGCGCCGGTCGTTCCAGCCGGGATTTTGCGTCACCGTGCCGAAGACGCCATAGCTGCTGACAAGGTCGAAGGGCTCGTAGGATTCGATCATGCGCTGCTGAGGCGAGCAGAGATTGAGCACGACCGGGATGGTCAGGCAGCCGACGAGCGCGGCAAGGACATAGCTGGCGCCTTCCATCGCCCGGCTACGCTTTTGCCCGGCCTGCGCTGCAACGGCCGCGGTGGCGAGCCGCCCGCGAAAGATCCAGGCGAGGAAGCGATCGTCGAAGCACGCGAGCGCGGGGACAATCGTCAGCCAGTTGAGAAAGGAGAAGTTGCCGCCGAGGATGAGGATGACCTGCAGTCCCGCCATCAGCAGCCCGGCGGCAATGCGCGCCGGGCGCGGCCAAAAAGCGAAGAAAGGCACGACCAGCTCAACAAAAAAGGTAAAGAGCACGCCGAACTCCAAGAACCCGTGCGGCAGGCGATGAAAGTAGACGCTGAGCGGATTGGGGATCGGCTGCGTCTCGAAGAAATAATTGAGCGCGGTGAGGTCGTGCCACCAGGCGTCGCCGCGCAGCTTGATCAGGCCCGCACCAAGCATGATCTTCACGATCAGCACGCGAAAAAGCACGATGACCGCGTAGGGCGGCGGGCGCGCGGGAAACGGGCGCGCGTCCAGCAGCGGGACAAGGAAGATGGCGAGAAAGCCGGTCTCCGGCAGTTGGATTTCCCAGCCGAAGCCATACCAATCCTGACCGACATGGGCGATGGATAGATAGAGTGCCCACAAGATTGCGAGCATGACCGAGTTTCCAAAACCGGCGGCGACCGCGCAGGCGAGGATGAGCCCGATCCACGGCACGACGCGCAGCATGGTGTCCGAGCAGTCGAGCCAGAAGAGCGACGGCACCTGCCAGAAGGCGGCGAAGCTCGAGCCGAAATGATCCGCGAGCAGCGGGAGGTAAAGCCGCACGGGCGTGAGTCCGTGCGAGCCGATCAGCGGCACGAGCTGGTTAACCGCGGCGAGAAAGGCCATCACGTAGACGAACCCGAGCAGGCGCAGGATGACGAAGCGCGTAAGCCAGTAGCTTTCGCGGGATCGCAGGGAGAACTCCACGCGGGAATCTGGCACGAATGAGCATCCGCGCCAACCGCACCGCGGCGGCAGCGATCGGCGCAGGGGCCCAGCCCGAGGCCTCCACCGGGCTTGCACCCACCCCTCGCTCGTCCAATTTGGGGGAATGCACGGTTTCCATCGCCCACGCCGCGTGCTGTCGATTCCGCTTCCGCATCGCGAAACGGTTTTTGCGGCCGGGGCGATCGTGCTCCTGCTGGGGGTCGTCGGGGCGGTCGTGTTCAAGTCGTGGCAACACGAACGCGAGCGGCAGCGGGAGGCGCTCGCGCTCATCCCGAACCCTCAGCTGGTCGATCGCGCGCTGAACGCCCGCGTGGAAAAGCTGCTCGCCTCCATGTCACTGCAGGAAAAGATCGGGCAGGTCACTCAGTACACGCCCGGCGTGCTGACCGGTCCGGACGCGCCCAAGCTCGACTACGACGCGTTGATTGCGCAGGGGCAGATCGGCTCGCTCTTCAACGTGGTGGGCGCGGCGAAGACCAACTACTACCAGCGCATCGCGGTGGAAAAGAGCCCGCACCACATCCCGCTGCTCTTTGGTTACGACGTGATCCACGGCGAGCGGACCATCTTCCCCGTGCCGCTGGCGCTTTCCTCCAGCTTTGATCCCGATCTCGTCCAGCAGGTGGCGCACGTGTCCGCGCAGGAATCATGCGTGGATGGCGTGCGCTGGGTTTTCTCGCCCATGGTCGACATCGCGCGCGACGCGCGTTGGGGTCGCATCACGGAAGGGGCGGGCGAAGACACGTTCCTCGGCTGCTCGTTGGCGCGCGCCTACATCCGCGGTTACCAGGGCGATGACCTGTCGAAGTCCGATGCGGTTGCGGCCTGCGTGAAGCATTTCGCCGCCTACGGCGCGCCGAACGCCGGGCGCGAGTACAACACGGTGGACATGTCGGAGCTTAGCCTCCGCCAGGTTTACCTGCCGCCGTATCATGCGGCGGTCGACGCGGGCGCGGCGACGGTGATGAGCGCGTTCAATCCGCTCAACGGTGTGCCGGCCAGCGCCGACCCGTTCACGCTCACCACCATCCTGCGGCATGAATGGAATTTTGCCGGCCTGGTGGTGAGCGACTACGGCGCGGTGCACGAGTTGATGAACCATGGCATCGCGGAAAATGGCTCGGTCGCGGCGGAGAAGGCGCTGAGTTCCGGCGTGGACATGGACATGATGAGCGACCTGTACCGCACACGCCTGGCTGGCCTGGCCACGGGCGATGATCCACCGCTCAACCCCGCAGTCATTACCGAAGCCGCCCGGCGCGTGCTGCGCGTGAAATTCGCGCTCGGCTTGTTCGATCATCCCTACGCGGACGAGAAAGCGGCGCCCTACACGCCCACGGCGGAAAAGCGGAAGCTCGCCCGCCAGGCCGCCGCCGAAAGCCTGGTGCTGCTGAAGAACAGCACGGTTCTGCCCTATGCCGCGCCCACGCTGCCGCTGGCGAAGAACGCGCCGCACATCGCGTTGATCGGGCCGCTGGCCGACTCGGCCGTGGACATGCTCGGCTCTTGGTCGGCGTCCGGCGAGGCGAAGGATGCGGTGACCCTGCGCGACGCCTTGCGGGCCCACTGTCTGGCCGCGAAGACGCAGCTCCTCTTCGCCCACGGCACGGATATCCTGACCGATTCGCAGGACGGTTTCGACGCGGCGCTGACCGTGGCGCGACAGGCGGACGTGGTCGTGCTCGCGCTGGGCGAATCAGGCGCGCTGATGACGGGCGAGTCGTCGTCCGTCACGCGGCTCGATCTGCCGGGCAACCAGGAGGCGCTGCTCGAGCAGGTCGTCGCGCTGGGCAAGCCGACGGTGCTCGTGCTCTTCACCGGCCGACCGCTGGCCATCAAGTGGGCGGCCGAGCACGTGCCCGCGATCGTGGAGGCGTGGTACCCTGGCATCGAGGCGGGCAATGCCGTGGCCGACGTGCTTTTCGGCGATGCCGATCCGGGCGGGAAAATCACCGCGACCTTTCCGCGCGCGGTGGGCCAGGAACCGATCTTCTACAATCAATTGCCAACAGGGCGCCCGCCAGTGGATGTGGACCTGACGCGGCCGCCGGAAAGCGGCGCGGAGAAATATTTCTCGCGCTACATCGACGAAACCAATGCGCCGCTTTATCCCTTTGGGTTCGGGCTCTCCTACACCACCTTCAGCTACGGGCCGCTATCCGTCAGCCAGCCCAAGATTTCCGCGCAGAAGCTGCTCCATCCCGTGGTCAACCGGCTTTTCCCGCCGGCGAAAGAGGTGCACATCGGCGTGGACTTGAAAAACGTCGGCAAGGTCGCGGGCACGGAAGTCGCGCAGCTTTACATCCGCACGACCGGCGGGACGGTGGAGGAACCGGTGCGCGAGCTCAAGGGCTTTCAGCGCGTGACGCTGCAGCCGGGCGAGACGAAGCATCTCGACTTCACGCTCGGCCGCGAGGAATTGCAGCACTACGACGTGAACATGCAGCGCACGATCGAGCCCGCGCACATCGACGTGTGGGTCGGCGGCAGCTCGCTCGCCACGCAAACGGCGAGTTTTGAAATTGTGCCATGACAGAGGCTGCTGTTGATCCCGTCTTTTTGTAGCGGCGGTCTATGACCGCCGGCGGCGAAGCGAACGAGCCACACGTTGACCCT
>CAJCIA010000082.1 GCA_903970275.1 Betaproteobacteria bacterium | reverse complement strand
GTTTGCGGCTAACTCAAAGGCGGCGCGGGCTTGAGCTGGTAAGTCACCACGCCCGGCTCGGTTTCCTCGGGCGAAGCATCGTCGCCGACCATCTCGTCCTCGATCTGGGGGCCACGGCGCTTGAGCTTCGCGAAAAACTCGACCACGGTTTCCGCGAGTTTCGGGCCGATGCCCTCGATGGCGGAGATTTCATCGGCGCTGGCCTGGCGCAGCCGCTCGATCGACCCAAAATGGCGCAGGAGCAGTTTCTTGCGGTTCTCGCTCACGCCGGGACAGTCGTCGAGCAGGCTTTCGTTCATGCGCTGCTTCATGAGGAGCTGGTGGTAGCCGTTGGCCACGCGGTGGGCCTCGTCGCGGATGCGCTGGAGCAGCCGGATGGCGCCGGAGCTGTGGTCGATGACGAGCGGGTTGGGATCGCCCGGGCGGAAAATTTCCTCACGCTCCTTGGCCAGGCCGATGATGGGCAGATTGCCGAGCCCGAGCGCATCGAGCTCACGTTTCGCGCTGCTGAGCTGGCCCTTGCCGCCGTCGACCACGACCAGGCTGGGCTTGCGGATGCCGTCGTTCAGCACGCGGGAATAGCGGCGACGCACGACCTCGGCCATGCTGGCAAAATCGTCCTGACCGGCGACGGAGCGGATGCGATAGCGGCGATAGTTGGCGCGGTCGGGCTTGCCGCCGGCGAAGCAGACCATGGACGCCACCTTGTGGGTGATGGAGATGTTGGAGATGTCGAAGCACTCGATGACCTGCGGCGGCCCGGGCATGCCGAGCGCCTCCTGCAGGGCGGTCATGTCCTCGGTCGGGCGGACGGTGGTGACGAACTGACGGGCGAAGCGTTTGGTGGGCGCGGTGGTGCGGCGGAGATCGTCGAGCAGGTTGCGGATCTCCGCCGCCTTCTCGAAGTCCATGCGCTCGGCCGCGGCCTTCATCTCGGCGCGGAACTCGTTCATCATGTCGGCGGAGGCGCCGTCGAGGAAATCGCACGCCAGCTTCACCTGCGCCATGTAGCCGGCGCGGGTGATCTTGTTTACGCAGGGCGCGGAGCAGTTCTTGATCACGTGCTGGAGGCAATGGCGGTAATCGACCTCGCCGGGAACGACCGGCGGGCACGTGCGCAGGTGAAACTTCCGCCGCAGCAGGCTGAGCGTCTTGCGCAGGGAGCCGGAATGGGCAAACGGACCGAAGTAGCGCGCGCCGTCGTCCTTCTTCATGCGGGTGAGCGCGAACTTGGGGAACGGGTCGTTGAGGTTGACCTTGACCAGGAGGAAGCGCTTGTCGTCGCGGAAGCTGACGTTGTAGCGCGGTCGGTATTCCTTGATCAGCTTGCCCTCGAGCAACAGCGACTCCGGCTCGCTCTTGACCGTGTGGAACTCCAGGTCCCAGATGCTTTCCAGCAGCGCCTGTGTCTTGCGGTCGGCCCGTGCGGAGCGGGAGGGGTGGAAATACTGCCCCACGCGCTTGGCCAGGTCGCGCGCCTTACCCACGTAGATGATGCGGTTGAACCGGTCCTTGAAGAGGTAAACGCCCGGCTTATGCGGCAGGTCGCGGACCTTCGGCATGACGTCCGGACGTTCCTGGGGCATTCGAGGAATATCGCACAAAAAGGGGCGTGGGTCATCCAGGGCCGCGCTGCCGATTTCAGCTGGCGCTCTAATTCGTGTAACCGGGCAGCGGGGCGGGGGTCATGGTACTTGACTATGAAACCTACTCTCCTCCTCACTACCGTGGCCCTGTGCCTGACCAGCGCCGTCTGGATCAAGGCCCAGGACGCCGACACCAGCACCCCGCCCGCCGGCGGCGGTCACCATCATTGGGGCCCACCCATGTCCGAGGCCGACCGCGCCAAGCTCAAGGCCGCCTATGAATCGGCCGTCGCCAGCAACCCCGACCTCAAGACGGAAGGCGATGCCCTCAAGCAGCAGCAAGAGGACTATCACAAGAAGCTGCATGACGCGATGGTCGCGGCCGATCCTTCCGTGGGACCGCTGCTCGCCAAGATGCATCACCACATGCCCCCGGAGGATGGCGGCGCGCCTCCGGCGGACGGCCAGTAAGTTTAACTTTGACGAGCTGCGCGCGGAGCGTTCTGCGCGTAGCTTTACTTTTGCTTTCCCACGCGGGAGACAAAGTACCAGGCAACGAGCGCGCCAATCACGATGTGCAGCCCGAGCACGGCCAGGCACGGATTAAAGTCGGTGATGGTGGTCTTGGTCGATTGCCGGACGATGTCGTAGCTCGGCGAGTTTTCCATGGTCTTGAGATAGCCGCTCCAGCCCCAATAAGCGGCGATGAATGGACGGCAAAACGTGCTGACAATGTCCGGCAGCGCCAGCACGGCGCCGGAAAGCGGGAGCTGCAACCCGACCAGGATGATGGAGATGAGCGACGCTCGTTCCGGCGATTTTGAGGCTGAGGAGATGAACAGGCAGGTGATGCTCATGGCCAGCGTGGTGAGCAGCAAGATCTCGAACTGGCTGATGAAGCTGCCGGGGAAGCGGCAGATGTTCTTGACGAACCAAGTCATCCAAAACGCCTGGGCAATGCTGAAAAGGGTGACGAGCATGCACTTGGTTGTGGTGTAGGCCCAAGGCGACAACCCGGCCCGCAATTCCTTCTCCAGGATCTCGCGCTCCTTGGCGATTTCGCGCGCGCCGTTGTTCGCGCCGATCAGGGTGAGGAGGATGACCTGAAACATGGTAAGGCCGGAAAGCAGCGAGGCCGCGGAAACAGAATCGCGCAGGTGCTCGAGCTGCTCGGCCAGGGTGTGGACGATGTTGGGGTCCAGCCCGAGCGGGACCTGGGCAACCTGCTTGAGACCCTTGTAACCGAAGATGGCGACCAGAGCGGGGAAAGTGACCACGAGGATGAACTGCAGGACGAGCTGCGCCTTGTCGCGCAGGAGCAAGACAGTTTGCCGCTTCAGCAGCGTGATGAGTTGGCCGACGGCGCCGGGCGGCGGGGCGGTGTTGAGAGCCCGCGGCGCAGGCGCGGGCGGTAGCTCGGCAGAGCGATCATGATCGAACCCGGAGAAGGTCCCGAGTGCGGAGGCTTCCTGGTAGGCGCCGTAGATCGGCTCGATGGTGGCGCTTTGGTGTGCCTCGAGCATGTTCGAGTAGGTGCCCTGGTAACAAAGCCGGCCTTCGTGCAGCAGGATGATGGAATCGCACAGATCAAGGTTGTTCACCGCGTGGGTGACGAGCACCACCGTCTTGCTCATGCCGTGGGCCAACTCGCGCAGCCAGACCATGAGCTCGTGCTCGGAATAGGGGTCGAGGCCGCTGGTCAATTCGTCGAGGAAGAGAAAGGCGGGATCGCCGATCAGTTCCTCGGCCAGGGCAATGCGGCGCATCTGCCCGCCGGAAAGCGTGCCGTATTTCTGCGGCAGGAACGGGCGGATGCGTGCGAGATCGATGATGTGGTCGCGCCACTGTTCGCGGGTGGCCTTGGGGACGGTACCGGGCAGGCGCAGGGCGACCGCGTAATCGAGAATCTCGGCAACGGTCAGGTCACCGTGGAAGGCGCCGAACTGCGGCAGGTAGCCCACAGCGAGGGGGAGTTGCTCGCGCAGGGTGCTGACCTCATGGCCGGCCAGAAGCACGCGGCCGGAGGAGATGGGCAGGATGCCAGCCAACGCGCGCAGGAAGGTGCTCTTGCCGCAACCCGAGGCGCCGATGATCGAAACAAACGAACTGGCCGGGATCGCCGTGCTGAGGTTGTGGAGGAGCTGTTTGCGGTCCCGGCCCTTGCCGGCGACGAGCGACAGGTTCTCGACGAAAATAGCCGTGTCCATGCCGCTTTTCGCCAAGACAATCGTCGTCCGTCGCAGCTGCGATCAGCCCTGCGGCGCGGGGGAAGCGGGCTTGTCGGTGCTGCCGCCGGTGCTGGAATCGGGACTTCCGGCGGCGCCTGCGCCACTCGTCCCGGTGCTGGTGTCGGAGCCGGGTGAGAGGATGTCCTTGCTCACCTGATCAATGCCGTTGTTGGCGATCATACTCGCGGGATAGTAGCTCTGGGCATTAACGTACCAGGTGAGGCTGTAGCCGTATTCCTTCTTTTCCTGGGCGTCGCGCGCCTTGTTGATGGCGCTGACGAAATCGGCGCAGCGCGTGGAAAGATTGGCGAGGGTTTTGTTGAGCTTCACGTCGTCGGGCCAGTCGTTCACCGCGGCTTGGATCGTTTCCCAGGCACCGTCAACGTCGCCATTCATCACGAGCATGTTGGCTTTTTCGGAGGCCATCTCCGCCTTCTGCACGCGGGTGACGGCGTCCTTAAGTTCGTCCTCGCGCTTGGGATCGCCGTGAACGGCGGGTCCGTACATCATGGCCTTGTCGGCGATGGCACGATAATTCTGATCGGCCACCAGACGGTCGAAATCGTCGGTGGACTGGTTCTTCACGTCCTCTGTCCCAAAAAAACTATTCGCGGAGGACGTAAGCTCGGGGTTGCCGGGCCATTCCTCGGCAGCGGCCTGGAACTCCTTCATCGCGTCGGTCAGCTCGCCTTGCTGGGCGAGGAGCTTGGCCTTGCCGAGCCGCAGCTCGCTGGAGAGCTTGGTGGCCTGGACGAGGGCGAGCGGCTTGGTCGGATCGAAGTCGCTGGCGATTTTCTGGATGCTGGCCACCTCGGACTCGATCTGCCCGAACTGGCGCGCCTCGATCTGGTTCTTGAGGATGTCGATGAGGTTGAGGAAGTCGCCGACCTTGGTCTTGTCGGTGCGATCGAGGGCCTTCAGCCCGGGATAAAATTCATTTTCCGTGAAGGCGGCCTGGAGCTCGTTCGCCGCGCCCTCGATGTGACCCTGTCCGGCGTCAAACTTGAAGACCTCCACGTTCTGCGCGGCGTGCTGGTTGGCTTCCAGCGCGGTGTTGACCTCGGTGGCCATATCAACCGGGTATTCATCCTCGTTGAAAAGATTGCGGTAGAAATCGGCTGCGATGATCACCTGCATGTAGCGGTGGCTGTTGTAGAGATCCTTGATGTAGGCGGCGAAGTCGGCCTGATCCTCCTGATCCATCTTATGTTCCTTCATCTGGTTAAGCCGGATGTTCGCCCGGGACTCCAGGGTGGAGAGGTACTCGTCCGTCAGCTCCATCTTGCGCTGCATGGCGCCGCTCATCTGGGGAAGCATGGAAGCCTCTGCCGCCACGGGGTCGGCATTCGGAGCGCTGAGGGCGGAGTTCGTCGCGCTATTGTTGCTGCTATTGTTATTGCCGCCGCCGCCCTGAAAACGCGGCTGTTTCGCGTTCTCTTCGAGGTCCTGCTGGTGGAGGTCGTCGGCTGTCGCGTCGGCATTGTGAATTTGCGTGTCGAGGCTGTCGCGCAGCTTGGCGTTGGCCATTTCCAGGCCGTTTTGCGTCTTGTCGCTATTCCAGATCGCCTCGATGCGGTGGGCGAGCTCGCGACTGATGCCGGCATCAAGCGCCGTGTAGTCGCTCATGGAGTAAAGAAGCTTCCAGGCCGGAAAGGTGGCGTTCTGCTTGAGCAGCTCGGTGACCTGGTCCATCTGGTCCATGTAGGACTTGATCTGGTCGTCGGGCACGGCGGGAAGGCCGAGGTAGGTCTGGAATCGGGCGCCGACGGCCGCATTGTCCAGCGCCTTGGTGTTCAAGATATCGGCGGTGGCGAGACGGTTGGCTGTCACGTCCAGGATGTTGTTGACGCCCTTGGCCGCCGTGCCCTGCTCGGCGGGATGATTAAAGCCGTAATCGAGAATCGTGGCCGCGGTGTTGGCGGAGGTGTCGCCGTTCGAGGGCTGGCTGGCGGGCGCGGGCTGCGAGGGCTGA
>CAJCIA010000081.1 GCA_903970275.1 Betaproteobacteria bacterium | reverse complement strand
TGATACGTGGCATGGTCGCTCCTTAATCGAAGCTTCGCAGCGCGAGGCCACAAGCTGTGAGTAAGGCCGTGGCGTCGCGAGCCACTGCTTGCGCTTTGGCTTTCGAGGACACCTTCATGTTGCCGAGCGGATCGCCCTTGTCGGCAGGCACGCCGACGCGGCTGGAAATCACGTCCGCCACGCCCGGGATGTTGGCGCACCCGCCGCAGATCAGGATTTGATCCGGTTGCGCGCGGCCGCTGCCCGAGGCCAGATAGAATTGCAGGGAACGGCTGACCTGTTGGGTCATATCGTCGATGAATGGATCCAGCACTTCCGGCTGGTAGTTGCTGGGCAAGCCGCCTTCCTTCTTGGCGCGGCCCGCCTCTTCCATGCTCAGCCCATACGTTCGCATGATTTCTTCGGTCAACTGCTGGCCGCCGAAGGCGAAATCGCGCGTGTAAATGACCTTCAGATCGCGCAGCACGCTGAAGGTGGTGCTGCTAGCGCCGAAGTCCACCACCGCGACCGTGCGGTCCAAACCGCCGTCCGGCATCTGATGCCGCATCAGCGCGCAGGCGTTCTCCAGGGCAAAGGCTTCGACGTCGACGATTTGCGCCGTCAAGCCGGACGCCTGCACCGCGGCCTGGCGCTGCTCGACGTTCTCGGTACGCGTCGCCACCAATAGCACGTCCAGCATTTCGGGATCTTTCTCCGATGGACCCACGACTTGATAGTCGTAGCTCACCTCTTCCATCGGAAACGGGATGTATTGGTCGGCCTGCATCTCCACCTGGCCTTCCAATTCGTTGTCGCCCAAATTCTTGGGCATCTGAATCACCTTGGTGATGGCCGCGTCGCCGCTGATGGCGATCGCCGCCAGCCGGCTGCGCGCACCGGAGCGCTTCACGGCCCGGCGGATCGCTTCGCCGACCGCCTCCGCATCCACGATGGCCTTCTCGTTGATGGCGTTGTGCGGCGTCGGTTCCGCCGCGTATGACTCAACGCGGTATTGGCCACCCGACATGGTGAGCTCTATGAGTTTCACCGACGAGGTGGTTATATCCAGCCCTAAAAGCGGACGATGTCTTTTGCCTAACGACCACACAGTTTTTTTCCCTTTTTGCTCAATACCTTGGAGGTCGAAACTTGGGTTGGAGAGTAGCGACGCGACGCCAACTTAGCAAGAAACTGTTAAATAGAACGTGAAGCTACTCACGGTAATCGCCGCCGCCGCCATCCACAACGGGAAACTGAGAAGTACGCGGAATTTCTACGCCTAGGAGCCTCGTAGGACCGCTGGCTTGGCGTCCTCATCTTTCGATGAGTAGACCTGCGTAACCGGCGGTAATATGCATCCCTCACCCCGTCGGGGCAATAAGTTAGAACGGTTTCCTGTGGCTAAACGTTACCCAGTTCTCATATCCCGCATTTGCGTAGTTTTGGTGGCAGTCCTTGCACTGGGGATGTTCGCGAACGTCTGCGCTTACGTGTACCTGCGGCCCGCGCTGCCCGACGTACACAGCCTCAAGGATGTGCAGTTGCAAGTGCCGCTGCGCATCTACACCCGCGACGGCAAGCTGATCCAGTCGATCGGCGAGCAGCGGCGGATCCCGGTTCGCTATGAGCAGCTGCCCAGGATGCTGATCCAGGCGTTCCTGGCCACCGAGGACGACCGGTTCTTCCGGCATCACGGTGTGGATTGGCAGGGAATCCTGCGCGCCGCGGTTGCCAATATGAAGGCCGGGGGTATTCGACAGGGTGCCAGCACCATCACCATGCAGGTGGCGCGCGACATGTTTCTTACGCCGCGGCGCGACATGAAACGCAAGATGAGCGAGATCTACATTTCGCTGTTGATGGAATCCGAGTTCACCAAGGAGCAGATCTTCTCCTTGTACGTGAACAAGATCTTCCTGGGGCAGCGCGCCTACGGTGTGGCCGCCGCCGCAGAGGTCTATTTCGGCAAGACCCTGGACCAACTGAGCATTGCGGAAATAGCGACCCTGGCGGGAATTCCAACGGCGCCTTCCTCGGTCAATCCGGTGGCCAGCGCGGAAGCCGCGACGGTACGCCGCTCCCACGTATTGGGGCGCATGTTGGAACTCGGCTACATCGACCAGGCCGAGTACGAAACCGCCAAGAACACGCCCATGGAGTCGCGGCTGCATCTGCCCACCGTGGAAGTCGATGCACCGAATGTGGCCGAAATGGTCCGCACTGACATGCAAGCCAGGTACGGCGATGGCGCTTACACGGCCGGTTACAAGGTCTACACCACCATCGATTCGCGCCTGCAGACCGCGGCAACCGTTGCCCTGCGCACCGGGCTCATGGAATACGATCGCCGTCACGGCTTTCGCGGCGCGACCGCAAAGGTCGATCTGAGCAAGGTGAACACGCCGGCCGAATACGAATCCACCCTCGAGGAATTTCCGGTCATCGGCGGGCTGCGCCCGGCCATCGTGCAAAACGTGGAGTCCAAGAGCGCCAGAATCTACGTCAAGGAGCTCGGTTTCGCCACCTTGCCCTGGGAGAAGCTGAGCTGGGCGCGCCGCGAGTTGCCGGACGAGAAGGTCGACCGCTCGCCCACGCAGGGCTCAGATATCCTCAATCCCGGCGATGTGATCTATACCGTGGGTCGCACGGCCGACTCGTTGCTGTTCGTGCAGGTGCCCGAGGCGCAAAGCGCGCTGGTGTCGGTGGATCCGCGCGATGGCGCGGTGGTCGCGCTGGTCGGCGGTTTCGATTTCTTCCAGAGCAAGTACAACCGCGCGATCCAGGCGCGGCGCCAACCGGGCTCGGGGTTCAAGCCCTTCATTTACGCCGCCGCCTTCGACAAAGGCTTCACTCCGGCCAGCGTGGTGGTGGATGCGCCGGTGGTGATCGATGAGGAGGGCAAGGAACAGGCGTGGCGGCCCAAGGAGGACAGCAATCAATTCTACGGCCCGATCCGCTTGCGCGAGGCGCTGACGTTCTCCCGCAATCTCATCTCGGTACGTCTGATGCGCGAGATGGGCGGAGAGTACACACGCAACTACGTGACGCGTTTCGGCTTCGACAAGTCGCAATTGCCGGACGATCTCACCATGGCTTTGGGTACGGCGGAACTCTCCCCTTTGCAGGTGGCCATCGGCTATGCCACCTTCGCCAATGGCGGTTTCAAGGTGAGTTCTTATTATATCGAGCGGGTCGAGGATGCGGGCGGCAAGGTCTTGAGCCAGGCGGACCCCGCCATCGCCTGCTTCGAGTGCACCCAGGCCACGG
>CAJCIA010000080.1 GCA_903970275.1 Betaproteobacteria bacterium | reverse complement strand
CGACGGCACGGCCAGCATCATCCAGCCGCTGATCGAGCCGCTCTATTCCAGCAGCGCGTCCCTGCTGGAGGTGATCTCGCTGCTCGTGGATTTACCGCCCCGCCGCGGCTACGACATCGTGCGCGATTTTTGGACAAGCCGTTTGTCGCCCGGCGTCCCCGCGGCTTGGGAGCGCGCGCTGAATAAGGGCATCGTGATGGATGCGGTGCCGACGGCGCTTCCTGCCGCCACGCCGGTTACAGCCGTGGCGCTTCCTCCCGACGCGACGCCTGCCACGGGGCTGGAACTCCTTTTCCGTCCCGACACGGCCGTGGACGACGGCCGCTTTGCGAACAACGGCTGGCTCCAGGAATTGCCCCGGCCGCTGAGCAAGCTGACGTGGGACAACGTCGCGATGGTGAGCAAAAAAACGGCGGCCGATCTTGGCGTCGGGATGGGGGACGTGGTCAGGATCACCGCGGGGTCGGCCAGGGTTTCCGCGCCCATCTGGATTCAGCCGGGCCACGCGGACGACTGCGTGAGCGTGACGCTCGGCTATGGCCGAACGCACGCAGGCGCGGTGGCCAACGGTGTCGGATTCAACGCGAACCTAGTCCGGCCGGCCGACCTCGCGTGGTCCCGCGGCGAGGTGCAGATCGCGCGCACCGGCGCGGTGCATGCGCTGGCCTCGACCCAGCATCATTTCTCCATGGAGGGACGCGACCTCGTGCAGGTGGAGTCGCTCGCCGACTTTAAGACCAACCCGGACAAGGCCTTTGCTAATAGTCCCGACCCGGACAAGGATTTGTACCCGGCGTTTACCTACAAGAACTACGCCTGGGCGATGTCGATCGACCTGAACACCTGCGTGGGCTGCAACGCCTGCATCGTCGCGTGCCAGGCAGAAAACAACATCCCGGTCGTCGGGAAGGATCAGGTGCTCAAGGGACGCGAGATGCACTGGATCCGCGTGGATCGCTATTTCGAAGGCGCGCCGGAGGAACCGGCGATGCACTTCCAGCCCGTCACTTGCATGCATTGCGAGCAGGCGCCTTGCGAGGTGGTCTGTCCGGTCGGCGCCACGGTCCATTCCTCGGAGGGGCTGAACGACATGGTGTACAATCGCTGCGTCGGCACGCGCTATTGCTCGAACAACTGCCCGTACAAGGTGCGGCGTTTTAATTTCTTCCAGTACTCCGACACGACACACGCCACCATCGCGATGCAGAAGAATCCGGATGTGACCGTGCGCAGCCGGGGCGTGATGGAAAAATGCACCTACTGCGTGCAACGGATCGAGTCGGGGCGGATCGACGCGCAGAAGGAGATGCGGCCCATCCGCGACGGCGACATCGTGACCGCCTGCCAGGCGGCGTGCCCGGCCGACGCCATCGTCTTCGGCAATATCAACGATCCCGCCAGCCGCGTCTCGAAGCTCAAAGCGCTGCCGCGAAACTACGGCCTCCTGGCCGACCTGAACACGCGCCCGCGCACGACCTACCTTGCAAAGGTCACCAACCCGCCGGAGGCCTAGACGTCCATGCCCGACAACGCCACCGAAACCGCCCCGCTCGTCCCACCGGGTCTGACCGACAACTCGGTCAGCGAATGGATTTCCGGGATCGTGGTGAAGAAGAAGATCAGCTTCGGCTGGCTCGGCGGCCTGGCTATCGCGTTCTCGCTGCTGATGATGTTCAACTACGCGATCGTGGTGCTGTTCACCTACGGCGTGGGCATCTGGGGCCTGCAGATCCCGGTGGCATGGGGGTTCGCCATCGTGAACTTCGTCTGGTGGGTCGGCATCGGCCACGCGGGCACATTCATCTCCGCGGTGCTCTACCTCTGCCACCAGGAGTGGCGCACCTCGATCAATCGCTTTACCGAATCGATGACGCTCTTCGCCGTGGCGTGCGCGGGCATCTTTCCGCTCATCCACCTAGGGCGGCCGTGGCTCTTTTACTATCTCTTCCCCTACCCCAACACGATGGCGCTCTGGCCGCAGTTTCGCAGCCCGCTGATCTGGGACATGTTCGCCGTGCTGACCTACGCGACGGTTTCGGTGATCTTCTATTTCGTCGGGCTGCTGCCGGATCTGGCGACCTTGCGTGACCGCGCGCCGCATCGCTGGCAGCGGATCATCTACGGGCTGCTTGCTTTGGGCTGGCGCGGCTCGGGCCGCCAGTGGTCGCGCTACAAGATGGCCTACCTGATCATGGCCGGGCTGGCCACGCCGCTTGTCGTTTCGGTGCACAGCATCGTGAGCCTCGACTTCGCGGTCGGCATCGTGCCGGGCTGGCACACCACGATCATGCCGTTTTACTTTGTGGCCGCCGCGCTGCAGTCGGGCTTTGCCATGGGGCTGATCCTGATCATCCCCGTCCGCCATTTCTATCACCTCAAGGACATCATCACCGGCCGGCACCTGGCGAACATGGCGAAGCTGATGCTGGCCACGAGCCTCGTCGTGGCTCATGGCTACTTCACGGACACCTTCATGTCCTGGTACAGCGGAGACCCGTACGACAAGTTCATCGTCGCGGACAAATTCACGGGCGCCTACGCCATCGCCGGCTGGATGTTGATGATCCTGGACATCGGCGTGGTGCAGCTGGTGTGGCTTCGCGCGGTGCGGGAATCGCCGGTGGCGCTGTTCATCATCGCCATCCTGGTCAACGTGGGGCTTTGGCTCGACCACTACGTGCTCGTGGTGCAGAGCCTGCATAGCGATTACCTGCCCTCGGAATGGCGGATCTTTCACGGAACGATCTGGGATTGGATGACGCTCATCGGGAGCTTCGGCCTCTTCCTCACGCTGCTGTTCATCTTCATCCGCATCTTCCCCATGGTGGCCATGAGCGAGATGCGCAGCCTGGTTCATCGCAAGCCGGGCGAAGAGAAAGTGCAGGGCGCATGACCGAGCCGGAAAGCTATGGCCTGCTGGCCGAGTTCGCCGGGCCCGACCAGCTTGTGCAGGCGGCCCGGATGCTGCATGAGTGCGGTTACCGCCGCGTGGAGAGCTACTCGCCCTTCGCGGTGGAGGGCATTCCCGAGGCGTTTCATTTCCGGCCCACGGCGGTGGCGGTGATTTTCCTGGCGTCCGCTGTGCTGGGCGCGGCTGGCGGCTATTTCATGCAGTGGTACGCGTCGGTGATCTCCTATCCGGAGAACGTCGGCGGGCGGCCGCTGCACAGCTGGCCGTCGTTCATTCCGATCACCTTTGAGATGGGGGTGCTGGGCGGCGTCTTGGGCGGAATCCTCGGCATGATTTTGCTCAACCGGCTGCCGCGTTACTCGCATCCCGTTTCCAATGTGGAGCGGTTCCGCGCGGCCTCGAGCGACGCGTTCTTTCTTTGCGTCGAATCTTCCGACGCAGTCTTCGATCTCGCAAAGACGACGGATTTTCTGCGGCGCTGCGGGGCGACGCAGGTGACCGAGGTGCCGCGATGAACGCCGCCCGCATGCTCCATCTCCTGGCCCTTGGCTGCGGCGCGCTGGCCGTGACCGGCTGCCATCACAACATGTACAACCAGCCCAAGCTTCTGCCCGACCAGCAGAATCTTTATTTCCCCAAGGAGCAGGTGGACCGCCAGCCCGTGCCGCACACGGTGGCGCGCGGCGCGTTCAACGATGGCTCGACTTTTTATACAGGGCTGGCGAACGGCACGCTGGCGACAACTTTCCCGGTGCCCGTCACGGCCGAGCTCGTGTCGCGCGGGCGCGAGATGTTCGACATCAATTGTTCCGCCTGCCACGGGCGCGATGGCTATGGCGACGGCATGATCGTGCAGCGCGGTTTTCCCCAACCGCCCTCTTTCCATTCCGACCGGTTGCGCAGCGCGCCCGTTGGCCACTTCTTCGACGTGATCACGGAGGGTTACGGCGTCATGTACCCATTCGGCTCGCGCATCAATCCGGGCGATCGCTGGGCGATCGTCAGCTACATCCGCGCACTGCAATTCAGCCAGCACGCGCCTGCGGCACAGCTCGACGACGAGGATCGCGCTCAACTGGAGAAGGCGAAATGAACGTGCCCGCGCTTCTCGCCCGCCTGCAAAAGACCGGCCTGGGGCTTGGCCTGGGCCTGCTGGCGCTTTGCGCCATCTACGGCTTCTTCTTCCCAGCTTCGTTCTTTGCTGGCTACCTGACGGCCTTTGTTTTCTGGGTGGAGATTACGCTTGGCTGCGTGGGGTTGCTGCTCCTCCAATACCTGACGGGTGGGCGCTGGGGCATGTCCATCACGCGGTTGCTCGAGGCCGGCATGATGACGCTGCCGCTTTGCGCGTTGCTCTTTCTTCCCGTCTTTCTTGGCCTTGCGTATCTCTTTCCTTGGATTCACCCGTCGGGGCCCGAGGTGCCCCATCTCGTGCATGAGAAGGCGGCGTTTCTGAACGTGCCGTTTTATGTGGTTCGATACGTTCTCTACTTCGCCATCCTGAGCACGCTGGCGCTGGGTTACCGCCGGCTCAGCCTGCGCCGGGATCGCGGCGACGCGGCGGCACTGCCCGCTATGCGGAAGTGGAGCGGGCCGTGTCTCATCGTCTTCGTCCTGCTGATGAACTTCGCGTGCATCGATTGGGTGATGGCACTTAATCCCGAGTGGTACTCCAGCATGTTGACGGTGGAATTCGTGGGCGAGCAGGCGGTGGTGACGCTGGCGTGGTGCATCCTCGGGCTGCGCTTTCTCGCCCGCGACGACGCGGTGCGAGAAATCCTGACCGTGAAGGTTGTGCATGACTTGGCGAATCTGCTGCTGGGGTTCACCTGCTTTTGGACTTACGTGACCTTCGCGGATTACCTCATCACCTGGACGGGCAACCTACCCCACGAAGTCTCCTGGTACGCCGATCGCAGTTCCGCCGGCTGGAAGATTTTCGCGGTCATGCTGGTGCTGGTCCATTTCGTCGTGCCGCTGTTCCTTCTGATCTTTACTTGGATATCGAAGAACCTCGTGCGGCTCGCCCGCGTCGCCGGGCTCATGATCGTGGCTCATTTTCTCCAGGTGATCTGGTGGATCGAACCGGCGTTCGGACCGCGCGCCCACTTCTCCTGGCCGAGCCTCGTGCTGATTCCAGCGCTGGGAGCGCTGTGGGTGGCGGGTTATGCACGCAATCTGGCCGGCGCGCCGCTGCTGCTGCGCGATCTGGTCCGCAAGGAGGAGGTCGCCGCATGAAGCCGCAGGGATATGTGCCACCGTCTGCGCCGCCCTCCGCCCACGAGGGCGCAGACCTGCACGTGCCGATCATCCTCAAGACCGCGGCGGTGATCGGGTGCACGCTGGGCCTGCTCATCGTTGCGGTGACGCTGTTCTTCCACATCCTCAACCGCGTCTATCCCCACCGCACGAGCGAGGCCCTTCCGATCGTGACGACGGCCGACCTGCCACCAGAGCCGCGCCTGCAGACCGATCCCGACGCGGATATGCAACGGCTGCGCGCCGCGGAGGACGTGCATCTCGAGCACTACGCGTGGATGGACCGCACTCAAGGCGTCGCGCAGATTCCGATCGATCGCGCCATGGTCCTGTGGGCGAAAAGTTACGCGGCGAATCCACCGGCCGTGCCCGCCACGAACGCCGTACCGGCGGCGACGGAACTGGAGATGCGCCAAGCCAAGGCGTTGGAGGGCCGTCATGCGCCTTAGCCTCCTGCTCCTCGCGGTGGTTTTTCTTGGCGTGCCGGTGCGGGCGGATTCGTCGACGCCGATCAATTTCGCGCGCGATGTCCGCTTCGATCAAAATCTGGGGGCGCAGGTGCCGGGCGATCTTTCGTTTGTTTCCGACACGGACGCGCCCGTGCACCTGGGCGATTACTTCCATCACCAGCCCATCATCCTGGTGCTGGATTATTACCGATGCCCGAACTTGTGCGGCATCGTGCTTAACAGCATGGTGGCGTCGCTCAAGGACCTGACCTACAACGCGGGCAAGCGCTATCAAGTCGTGGTGGTGAGCATCGATCCCCACGACACCTCCAAGCAATCGGAGACCAAGAAGCTCGGCTACCTCGATCGGTACGAGCGGCCGCAGACGGCGGACGGCTGGCACTTTCTCACCGGCACGCCTGCGGCGATCAAGACGCTGGCCGACACGGTTGGCTTTCACTTCGCCTACGATTCGACGTCGAATCAGTACGTTCACCCGAGCGGCCTCATCATCCTCACGCCGGAAGGCAGGACCTCGCGCTACTTCTTCGGTGTGGAATTTCCGGCGGACCAGTTGCGCGATGCGCTCGCGGTGGCGGCCGCGTCGCGGGTCAACTCGCCGGTCTACGATTTCCTGCTTCTCTGCTGCCGCTACAACCCGCTGCAGGGGAAATACGGCGCGCTGATTTTCAATCTCATGCGCGCGGCGGGGCTGCTGACCGTCTTGGTCGTGGCGGGCTGGGTGATCCAGGCGCTGCGAACAGAAAACGCGCCGCGACTGGACGCAGAAAGGCTGGTGAAATGACCTTCCCGCTTCTGCCCTATGAGGACTCCTCCTACGCCGCGCGGGTGGACGGCATCTTTGTCTCGCTGCTCGTTCTTTGCACCGTCATCACGCTGGGCGTCTTTGCGGTCATCATCGCGTTCTGCATCCGGTACCGGCGCGGCTCCCCCGCGGACCGCTCGCACCGGCCGTCCGAGTCCACACAGATCGCCGTGGAGTTCGCCTGGATCATCCTTCCGCTGCTCATCTTCATTGGGCTCTTCATTTGGGCGGGCAACGTCTACTTCGAGATGTTCAGTCCGCCGGCGGATGGCGTGGCCATCTACGTCATAGGCAAGCAGTGGATGTGGAAAATCGAGCATGCGACCGGCCAGCGCGAGATCAACCAGCTCCACATCCCCATCGACCGGAACATCGTGCTGACCATGACCTCGCAAGACGTGATCCATGACTTCGATGTCCCTGCTTTCCGCATCAAGCACGACGTGCTGCCGGGCCGCTACAACACGATGTGGTTCAAGGCGACCAAGACAGGCACCTACCATCTCTTTTGCGGCCAGTACTGCGGCGATTTTCATTCGCTGATGGTGGGTGATGTCATCGCCATGTCGCCGACCGATTACGCGGCCTGGCTGCAAGGTCATGGCGAAGGCACATCGGATACGCTGGCCGCGGATGGCTCGCGCGCGTTTCATGCGCTGGGCTGCAGCGGCTGCCATGAAGGGAGCCAGGTGGTGCACGCGCCCTCTCTCAACGGCCTGTATGACGAGCCGGTCCCCCTGCAGTCCGGACAGGTCGTGCGTGCGGACGATACCTTCCTGCGCGACATGATTCTGCAGCCGGCGAAGAACGTCCCGGCCGGTTACCAGCCGATCATGCCCTCCTACCAGGGCCTGGTCACAGAGGAGCAGATCGTCTCGCTCATCGCTTACATCAAATCTCAAAAATCGGCCGCCTCGGCGGATAACCCCACCCATCCATGACGCTGCCTCCCGATCCCAAGAGCATCTCCACGGTGAATTACCTCAACGAGGAAAAGACGGTGGCGTCGTGGTTCTTCACCCACGATCACAAGCGCATTGCGCTGCTTTATCTCGCGTCCATCACCTTCTTCTTCCTGCTCGGGGGCGTGGCGGCGATGTTGATGCGGATAGAGCTGATCCATCCGCGCGGCGAGCTCTTCACCTCCACGACCTACAACAAGCTCTTCACCCTGCACGGCGTGATCATGGTCTGGTTCTTCCTCATTCCCTCCATCCCGAACGTGCTGGGGAATTTTCTCATCCCCATGATGATCGGCGCGCGGGACATGGCCTTCCCGCGGCTGAACCTGATCAGCTGGTATGTCTTCATGCTGGGCGGCCTCTTTGCCGTGTTTGCCATCCTGGTGGGCGGCGTGGATACCGGCTGGACGTTCTACACGCCCTACAGCAGCACCTACTCAAATTCCTGGGTCATCGCCATGGCGGTGGGCATTTTCATCAACGGATTCTCATCCATTTTCACCGGCCTGAATTTCATCGTCACGGTGCACAAGCTGCGCGCGCCGGGCATGACTTGGTTCCGGCTGCCGCTCTTCGTCTGGACGCTCTACTCGACCAGCCTCATCTTCGTTTTGGCCACGCCCGTGCTCGCCATCACGCTGACGCTTGTGGCGTTGGAGCGCGGGTTCGGCATTGGCATCTTCGATCCGCGCATCGGGGGCGATCCGCTCCTCTTTCAGCATCTCTTCTGGTTCTATTCCCATCCGGCGGTCTACATCATGGTGCTGCCGGCCATGGGCGTGATCAGCGAACTGATCGCGGCCTTCGCCCGCAACCGGGTCTTCGGCTACAACTTCGTCGTCTACGCCAGCCTCGGGATCGCCTTCCTGGGCTTTCTCGTCTGGGGTCACCACATGTTCGTCAGCGGGCAGTCGGTTTATGCGGGCATGATCTTTTCCCTGCTCAGCTTCTTCGTTGCGATCCCGTCGGCGATCAAGGTCTTCAACTGGACGGCGACGCTTTACAAGGGCTCGATCACCTTCGACACGCCGCTGCTCTACGCGCTGGGCTTCATCGCGCTTTTCACCATCGGCGGAATGACGGGCTTGATGCTCGCCTCGCTGGCGGTGGACGTGCACGTGACGGCGACCTATTTCGTGGTGGCTCATTTTCACTACATCATGGTGGGCGGCGCGGTCATGGCCTACCTCGGCGGCATCCATTACTGGTTCCCGAAAATCACCGGCCGCATGTATCCCGAGACGCTGGCGCGCTGGGCGGCGATCATCCTGTTCATTGGCTTCAACCTGACCTTTTTTCCCATGTTCATCCTCGGCTACATGGGCATGCCGCGGCGGTATCACGTGTATCCGGAGGAATTCCAGATGCTCAACTTCATCTCGACCATCGGCACGCCGGTCCTGGGCATCGGCTATCTTCTCCCGCTGATTTACCTGGGCTGGGCGTCCTTCTTCGGGCGCCTGGCCGGCCCGAATCCGTGGAACGCCACCGGGCTGGAATGGCAGACGCCTTCGCCTCCGCCAAAGGAGAACTTCGCCGAGATTCCCGTGGTGACCACGGAGCCGTACGCCTATCACCTGCTGCCGGAAGCTGCGGGAATCCACCAGGAGACGCATGACCGCTGAAGCCGCCGCCGAACCGCTAAACTTCCCCTTCAAGGAGGCGGCGCATCAGCGCGAGAGTGCGCTTTTCGGGATGTGGATCTTCCTCGCCACCGAGGTGCTGTTCTTCGGCGGCATGTTCACCGCCTACACGGTTTACCGCTACAGCCACTGGCAGGCCTTTCAAGAAGCGGCGCGCCATCAGGAATGGTATCTGGGCTGCCTCAATACGTTGGTGCTGCTGACAAGCGGATTCACCATGGCGCTGGCCGTCGAGTGCGCGCGCCGGGGAAATCGCGGATGGCTGCTGGGACTGCTGACCATCACCTGGGTGCTGGGCGCGGCGTTCCTGGGTATCGAGGGTTACGAGTATCACTCCAAATTCGGCGAGCATCTTGTGCCGGGAAGCGGCTTTCATTTTGATGGGACGGATCCCGGCGGTTCCGAGTTGTTCTTTGTCCTCTACTTCACCATGACGGGCATGCACATGTTCCACATGTTCGTGGGACTGATGCTCATCCTCTTCTTTGGCGTGTGGACCCGTTTCTCGCCCCGCGAAACGGCGATGCCCAATCGGTTCGAGGTCCTCGGCCTTTACTGGGCGTTCGTGGACATCGTCTGGCTCTTCCTTTACCCGCTCTTCTACCTGGTGCACCCGCGATGAAGGCCAAGTTCGGACATTACCTGCGGGTGCTCGGCTCGCTTTACCTTCTGCTCGCGATTACCACGGGCCTTGCGTTCCTGCCGTTGGACGCATGGAACTGGCTGCCCTCCGTCGTCATCGCCTTTGTCATGGCGGGACTGATCATGCTCTTCTTCATGCGCCTGCGGCAAAGCGAGCCGCTGCTCTGGCTGACCTCCGCCTCGGGCTTTGCCTGGCTGAGCCTGCTGATGCTCTTCGTGGTGCTCGACTACATCTCGCGGCCCTGGCCGCGCTGATGCAAACCAACGAGAGAACTATTTCGCCGCAGGAACGGCGTTCGTGGTCGGCGATGGCGTCATGGGCGTGGCCGTCGGAACGACCGGCGCGACGGGCTTGAGCAACTGTTCCTGCAGCGTCGAGGGCTTTTGCAGTTCGCCGGCGCGGACGGAATAAAGCCGGGCAAGCAGAATGCTGACACTGAAGAAGATGGCGGCCAGAATCACGGTGGTCTTCACCAGCACGTTGGACGTTTGCGCGCCCCAGACCGACTCGGTGAAGCCGCCGCCGAACGCCGCGCCGAGACCTTCCTGCTTGCTGCGCTGCATCATGATGACGAGGCACATCAGCGGGCAGGCGACGATGAGCACGACCAGAAAGGCGTAAATGGCGAAGTTGACCCAGAACATAACGAGAGCCTGCTATGATGCGCCTACCGCGGGGACGGGCAAGCGTTTTTGACAATGGCGGTGAACCCGCGTGCGTCGAGGCTGGCCCCGCCGACGAGCGCGCCGTCGATGTTCGGCTGGTTGAGCAGCTCGGCCGCGTTCTCCGGCTTGACGCTGCCGCCGTATTGGATGCGCACGCGCTCACTCACTGCCATGCTGAAATTCTTGGCCAGCCAGTGCCGGATGAACTGATGGGTCTCCTCTGCCTGGGCGGGCGTGGCGGTCTTGCCCGTGCCAATGGCCCAGACAGGTTCGTAGGCCAGGATGATGTCAGTCAGCTCCTTTTCCGTGAAACCGGCAAGGCCGCCCTTGAGCTGCGTCTCGAGCACCTTCTTCCACGTATTGCCCTCGCGCTGGGGCAGCGTCTCGCCGATGCAGACGATGGGCCGCAGCTCGGCGTGTAGGGCGGCGATGGTCTTGCGGTTGACCGTGGCGTCATCCTCGCCGAAGAACTGGCGGCGCTCGGAATGCCCAATGATGACGTAGCGCACGTAAAGGTCCTTCAGCATGCCGGCGGAAATCTCGCCGGTGAACGCGCCGGAGGGCTTGTCGTTCAAGTTCTGCGCGCCGAGCCGGATGTTGTTGATCGGGCTGAGCAGCGTGCTGACCGTCTCCAGCGAGGTGAAGGGCGGGCAGAGCACGATCTCTGCCTCGTCGAACTTGCCGATGTCGCGGATGATGTCCTCGACCAGCACCTTGGCCTCGCCGGTCGTCTTGTTCATCTTCCAGTTTCCGGCAATGATCTTCTTGCGATAGATCTTCACCGAGCCGGTGGCCGTGGGGGTTCGGGGGCTCATGCCTTCTCCGGGATGCAGGCCACGCCGGGCAGTTCCTTGCCCTCGAGAAATTCGAGGGACGCGCCGCCGCCGGTGGAAATGAAGGTGACCTTGTCGGCCACGCCTGATTTCTTGATCGCGGAAACGGAATCGCCGCCGCCGATGATGCTGGTCGCGCCGGAGTTTTCCGCAATCGCCCTGGCGATGGCGAAGGTGCCGACGGCGCATTCCTTGACCTCGAACACGCCCATGGGGCCGTTCCACAAGATCGTTTTGGCCTTGGCCACCTCGGCGGTGAAAAGCTTCACCGTCTCCGGCCCGATGTCGACGCCTTCCCAGCCGTCGGCGATGTCCTCGCCCGGCGCCAGGTATTTTCCGGGCGTGATGCTCTTGGCCTTGAAATCGAATTGCTCGGTTACAAAGGTGTCCACCGGCAGGAGAAACGTGACGCCCTTGGCCTGCGCTTTTTCCAGCGCCTTCCTGGCCACGTCGACCTTGTCGGGCTCGCTGAGCGACTTGCCGATCTTCCGACCCTGCGCGAGCGCGAAGGTGTAAGCCATGGCGCCGCCGATGAGGATGGTGTCCGCCTTGTCGAGCAGGCGGTCGATGACGGCGATCTTGTCCGAGACTTTTGCCCCGCCGAGGATGACGACGAACGGCTTCTTGGGGTTCTCCAACTCGTCACCAAGGAACTTGAGCTCCTTCTCCATGAGCAGGCCGATGGCCTTGACCGGGACATGCTCGGCCACGCCCGCGGTGGAAGCATGCGCGCGATGTGCAGCGCCGAAAGCGTCGTTCACATAGACGTCGGCCAATTTCGCGAGCTGGGCGGCGAAGGCGGGATCGTTCTTTTCCTCGCTGTGGAAGCGGAGGTTTTCCAGTAAGGCCACCTCGCCGTCCTTGAGTCCGGCCGCGGCCTTCTCGGCCACCTCGCCCACGCAATCGTCGACAAATTGCACCGGCGCGCCGATCAGCTTCGAGAGTGCTTCGGCCACGGGCGCGAGGCTCTGCGCGGCGTCGCGCTTGCCCTTGGGCCGGCCCAGATGCGCGCAAAGCAGGATGCGCGCGCCCTGCTCGCGCAAGTAGGCGATGGTCGGCAGCGTCTCGCGGATGCGCGTGTCGTTGGTGATCGTCTGCCTCCCCTCTTTCTCCTGCAGCGGGACGTTGTAATCGACGCGCACGAGCACGCGTTTGCCGCGCAGCGGGAGGTCTCGAATGGTGATCTTGGCCATAAAGGATGGAAGCCCGGGCGCGCGCGAGGCACGCCCGGTTTCGCGGCTATTTGCCGATCAGGTACTTGAGCAGGTCGACGCAGCGGTTGGAGTAGCCCCACTCGTTGTCGTACCAGCTGACGAGCTTGAAGAACTTGCTGTTCAGCTCGATGCCGGAACCCGCGTCGAAGATGCTGGAGTGCGTGTCGTGGATGAAGTCGCTGGAGGTGACCTCGTCGTTGGTCCAGGCCAGGATGCCCTTGAGGTAAGTCTCGCTCGCCTTCTTCATCGCGGCGCTGATCTCCGCGTAGCTGGTTTCCTTCGTGGTCTTGACCGTAAGATCGACCACGGAGACCGTCGGCGTCGGC
>CAJCIA010000079.1 GCA_903970275.1 Betaproteobacteria bacterium | reverse complement strand
AACCGATCAGCGACCAGGTGCTCATTCATATCTATAACATGGGCGATGTCGATTGGCTGGGACGATACGGCGAGTGCAACGTCATGCTGGGTGCCGAACTTCCCGGCCAAGCGCGCGGGGGCTTCTCACCTTTCCTCTTTCTGAACAGCGACGGTGGCCTGGCGCAAGGACGCGAGGTCCATGGCCAGCCGAAGAAGTGGGGAAATCCCCGGATCGAGTATCGCTCGGACTTGATTGTCGGCGTGCTGGAACGTAACGGCATCGATTGTTGTACCGGCACCATGGCGTACAAGCAGCAACGTGGCAGTCTCGATGAACTCAAGCTCAGCGCCTTCGATTTCTCGCTCAACCTCAACTATAAGGTCATCCAGCATATCACCGGGGAAACCGCCGTCCGGCAAATCACGAGCCGCCAGTTGGCCGACGTCCAAGTCCACGAGTGCTGGCGCGGTCCTTGCACCGTCGAACTGCGCCCTAATGCCCAAGCCGCCTTGCACCGGCTTCCCGTCATTGAAGAGCTGGATGGTTATTACTGGAAAGCCGACTTCACTCTCGTGCCAGGTAAAATCCTGCACGATTATCTTATATAATCGATGTCCCTCGTTTGCCTCACCGATTACGGCTTCAAGTCGGTCGAAACAGAGCGCCGCATTATCGAAGCGGCGGGCGCTGAGCTTCGCACAGGCCAGTGCAAGACCCCTGGCGATGTGCTCGAACTGGCACGGGATGCCGACGTCATCCTCGCGCAATGGGCGCCACTTAACGCGGAGGTCATCGCCGGGCTGACCCGTTGCCGTGGAATTGTTCGCTACGGGATCGGAGTAGATAACATCGATCTGGCGGCGGCGAAATCTCGAGGGATCGCGGTGGCTAACATTCCTGATTACTGCATTGATGAGGTGGCCGATCATTCGGTGGCACTCGCCCTTGCTCTCGTGCGCCAACTCGTCGCGACCGACCGGCGCCTGCGGATGGGCGAGTGGAAAATCACTCCGCCGTTACCTGTGCCGGCGTTGCGCCACATGACCTTCGCCACGGCGGGATTCGGCCGGATCGCCCGCGCCGTGCTGCAGCGAGCCGCCGTCTTCGGATGCCGGCTTGCCGCCTACGATCCTTTTGTGTCCAAGGATGCTTTCGTCGCCGCAGGAGTTGCGCGCCTCGATCCCGATGCGCTCTTCGCCGAGGCGGACATCCTTTCGCTTCACCTGCCCCTGACGGCGGAGACAAGCCACTTCGTTGATTACCGCCGTCTCGCGCAAATGAAATCTCATGCTGTCCTGGTCAACACAGCCCGCGGCGGCTTGGTTGATACGACGGCGCTGGCTCAGGCCCTGGCCCAAGGCCGTCCGGCCCTGGCAGGCTTGGATGTTTTCGAAAAGGAGCCGTTGGAAATGGACCATCCTTTGCGCGGCCAGCCCAACGCGCTTCTCACCTCGCACACCGCCTGGTTCAGCAACGAAAGCGTCCTGGAGTTGCAACGGCTCGCCGCGGAAGAAGTCGCCCGCTGCGTGCGGGGCGAACCGTTCAAAAATCGCGTCGGTCTTTAGCCTTCATCATCATGAAAATTCCGCTTTCGTGCTCCGATTTCACCTTTCCGCTTCTGCCTCACCACGCGGCTTGCCAGTTGATTCAACTGATCGGACTAAAAGGGGTCGACTTGGGTGTCTTTCACCAGCGAAGCCACCTTCAGCCGGACCACCTTCGCGGTCGGGAAAAGGCGGCGGCAAAGGAATTGACCAACAGGCTGGGCGACCTCGGTCTAACCGTTTCCGACGTGTTTATTCAGACCGGGGCAAATCATCGGGAGCGCGCGGCCAATTCGCCCCAGGCCAGTGAACGAAAAGCAGGTTACGAAATGTTCCTCTCCGCGCTGGAATTTGCCGTGGCGTGCGGTTCCAGGCACATCACAGGATTGCCGGGCATGCCTTTTGAGGGCGTGAACGCATCGGACGGTCTCAAGCTGGCGGCGGAAGAGTCGAGCCGCCGGACCGCCGCCGCCAAGCAGGCGGGCCTCATTTATGGAGTCGAAGCGCATGTGGGTTCCATCTCCCCAACGCCCGCAGCCGCCCTCGAACTGATCCAGGCCGGCGAAGGAATCAGCCTGACACTCGATTACGGTCACTTTATTTACGCAGGGCATACGAACGAGGAAATTCATCCGCTGCTCGAACATGCCTCGCACTTTCACGCGCGCGGCGCGGCGCCCAAGCAACTGCAGGCACCGATGAAGGAAAACGTCGTGGATTTTCCCTTCGTCACTCAATCGTTGGAGCGGCGAAATTACCCGGGCTGGATCTGCCTCGAATACGTCTGGATCGACTGGGAAGGGTGCAATCGCGCGGATAACGTTTCCGAAACTGTCCTCTTGCGTGACGCTCTTCTCAACACCAACACCGCCAAACCCGTCTCATGAAAATCATTCGTTATTTAGATAGCCAGGGAACTCAGCAAACCGGCCTCATCAACGCTGACGGCGGCATGGAACGCGCAGAGGGCGATATATATAATTTGCTCCGTCCAACGGGACAACGAGCTGACGTGCGCAAACTGCTCGCGCCAATTCAGCCTTCCTCAATCATTTGCATTGGCCTCAATTACCGCCGACATGCCGCGGAAAGCAATGCCGCCATCCCTGAATTTCCGGTGGTGTTTGTCAAAGGCATTAACACGCTGCAGAATCCCGGCGATCCCATTGAAATACCCACCGTTCTTCGGAGCGAAGAGGTGGATTACGAATGCGAACTCGCCGTGGTGATCGGGCGTAAGGGTAAGAACATCGCGAAGGAGAAGGCCGCCGACTATATTCTCGGCTACACCTGCGCAAACGATGTTAGTGCGCGCGACTGGCAACTCAAAAAAAGCGGAGGACAGTGGTGCCGCG
Organism: Betaproteobacteria bacterium; assembly: GCA_903970275.1. Classification (GTDB taxonomy): domain Bacteria; phylum Verrucomicrobiota; class Verrucomicrobiia; order Methylacidiphilales; family UBA1321; genus JABDGH01. The sequence goes on along the minus strand of CAJCIA010000079.1, from coordinate 50,571 downwards.
GTAAGTTTTTTGACACGTTTTGCCCGCTTGGTCCGCACTTGGTCACGACGGATGAAATCCCTCAACCTAACGCGCTCAAAATCAGCACATCGCTCAATGGCGTGACCATGCAGGATTGGAATACGAACGACATGATCTTCGATATACCGACACTGATTGCATTTCTCAGTGGCAGCACCACTCTTTTACCCGGCACGGTGATTCTCACGGGCACACCACACGGTGTCGGCATGGCGCAAAAACCTCCCCGATGGCTAGTGCCAGGAGACACCGTTACAATTGAAATTGAAAATATTGGTCAGTTGACCAATCCCGTCGTTCTTGAACAAATTTCCTGAGAACTCAGGCCAACCGAGTCCCGCAATGGCAGACGTGCCATAGATGCCCGAGACGACAACAACACGATTCTGGACAGATAAACGAGGTTAAAGTCGTGGCAGGAAGCATGGAGAACGAGATTTTTATTCAATAGTCGAGCGGCTCCCCGTTCCACTTGATGCTCTGCCTGACCGAATCGGGAGTCGCGGAATGGTCTAGGCGACCCTTGGCGAGAAGAGCATGACCGATCCGATCAAAGTCGGCCTTTAGCGTTCGCAGCGCCGCCAAATCGTTCTTGAACATTCGGGCGGGCATAGTGCCCACTGTGCAGGTCGGCGGGGGATGGCCCAGTAAAGAAGTTCGTCGCAAGGTCAGGTTCCGCGTGCGCATTAGGCGGTAAAAGGAACTTAGAGCTGAATAGTACTTGCTCATAAAATGCCGCTGAGCCCCGGAAAGCGGCTGCTGCTGGACGCGCTTCTCTCCGCAAAAGAATGCCTGATATTTATAATCTTGTAATGAAGATTAAGTTGGCCAGCATATTGCCCTCCGTGGCGACTTCAGAGGAGAAGGCAAAAGTGAACTGCGCAAAATCTACCATTTCCAACGTTGCATGGGCTCGGCTCTTGACCGCGACAGCGGCGTTACTATCAGCGGCATCCTTTCCGGCTGCTGGAAACCCCACGGGCGGGCAGGTGGCGGCGGGCAGTGCGACGATCGCCTCGAGTGGCACGACCGAGACGATCACCCAGGGGACGCAGCAGGCGATTATCAACTGGCAGCAGTTTTCCATCGCCAGCAACGAGGCGACCAAGTTCTTTGTGCCCAATGCGTCGTCGGCAACTCTGAACCGGGTGCTGGGCGGCAACCCTTCCGCGATCTACGGCTCCCTTTCGTCCAACGGGCAGCTCATTGTCGTGAATCCGAACGGAATTGTCGTGGGATCGACAGGCCGGATCGATACGGCGGGCTTTATTGGGTCGACCCTGGCGATTTCGGACAGTGATTTTCTAAAGGGCGGTAACCTGCACTTCACGGGGGACGGTTCGAGCGGCGCGGTGGATAACGAGGGCACGATCCACGCGGAAACCGGCGACGTGTACCTCATCGGCAGCCAGGTGACGAATGGCGGCAAGATCTCGGCCCGGCAGGGCACGGCCGGGCTGGCCGCTGGGACTGACATCCTTTTCGAGCAGGCCGGCGACCAGCATCTCTATGTCCAGTCCACGCCGCTGGCCGCGACGCGCGCGGTGGGTGTGACGAACTCGGGCACGATCCACGCGGCAGCGGAGGTGCTCAAGGCGGCGGGCGGCAACGCGTACGCGCTGGCGATCAACAACACGGGCCAGATCGCCGCCACCGGCTTCAAGAAGGTTCACGGGCAGGTGCTGCTCACGTCGGACGGCGGGAACATCACCAACAGCGGCACGATCACGGCGCACGAGGCCAACGGCAGCGGCGGCAAGATCGTGCTCAACGGCTACGGCACCACGTCCAAGGGGATGGTGCTCAGCTCCGGCAAGCTGATCGCCACCGGGAAGAAAGCCAAGACCAAGGGCGGCGCGGTGGAAGTGCTGGGCAACCGGGTGGGCATCACCGGCTCGGGCTTGGTTGATGTCTCAGGCCAGGCGGGCGGCGGGACAGCGCTGATCGGCGGCGACGAACACGGCGCGAACGCGGCGATTCCCGATGCGGACCAGACCTACCTGGGACCAGACGCGAAGATCGAGGCCGATGCGCTTACGCTCGGCAATGGCGGCAAGGTGATTCTTTGGGGCAACGAGACCACGCAGGCTTACGGCGAGATCAGCGTCCGTGGCGGTGCGCAGGGCGGCAACGGGGGCTTCGTGGAAACGAGCGCCAAGGCGCTCGATGCGCAGACGGTTCCGGACCTGGCCGCTCCGAAGGGGCAGGGGGGAACCTGGCTCCTCGATCCTTCCGATATTCTGATCAGCGACACCGTTCAGACCACCAGCGGGTTTGCGCCGATGTTCACGGTTGGAAGCGAAAACGCCTACTCCCTCAGCCAGGATGACCTCGTCGCCGCGCTTGAACAGGGCGACGTGATTCTAGATGCCAGCAGCGGGACCGGCCACGGCGGGGGAACCATCACGTGGAGCGACTCAACCGAACCATTCGCCCCGTTTCTTTCCAATGACACGAGACTGACGCTCAACGGTCCGGGCGGCATTCTCATCGAGAACGTCATGATGAATCTCACCGGACACGGGACTCTCAGTTTCGTGCTCAACTCGGACATCACCTTGGCGGGAGCGGTCAAGGTGACCGATTCCTCCGTTATGACCAACGGCGGAGACTTTACTGCCAACGGGGTGGGTTACCTCAGCCCCAACTCCGTCGATGGCAATATCACGGGCGTGGAAATCGACAGCTCAACCGTGAATGCGCAAGGCGGGTCGATTTCCCTGACGGGCATCGGCGGCCAGTTCTATAACAGCACCGGCAGCGTGATGGGAAACGGGGTCAGCCTCGCGTCGGGTGACGCCGGACCTACCATTCTGGAGACGACCGGCAGCGGCAATATTACCATTCACGCCGCGACCAGTGGCGCGGCGGCGCAGCAGGGGATGTATGCGTTTCTTGACGAGGGCACCGGCAACCAGATCACGGTGGCCAACGGTAATATTTTGATCACCGGTACGGTAAAAGGGATGACCAGCGGCACGGGCGAGGAAAATGCGCCGATCATCGGCGTGGAAGTGGGCAACGGGGCTGCCATTGCCGCTACTGATACCGGCAATGTGACTCTAACGGGTGACATCTCGGGCGCCACCTCGACGGTTTCCGGTTCGGCGTTCAGCTTTGCGGATGGCATCGAGATTGGCTCTGATGCGACTGTTTCCGTTCAGGGCGGCACGATGACCTTGACCGGTACGGGGACGTCGATCGACGCTTCAGCCTACAACGGCCAGGACCGCGTCTTCAGCGCCGGCGTGCAGCTCGATAGCGGCGCCGCGCTCAGCGCCGGGACGGACGGCACCATCCTGGTCGGCGGCACGATTCAAAGCGGTGCCACCGGAAATAGCGCCGACCTCCTCGGCACGCTCATGTCGCTGAATGCGACGGTCACCGGTGGTGACGGTGCGCAGATCACGCTGGGTGGCACCACGGAGGGCAGCAATGTCATCTCCTCCCTCTCTGGCAATACCAACGTGGGTTTCGAGATGGACGGAACGCCATCTATGCCGCCTATCAACAGCGATGCCGTCTCTTCCGCACAGGTTGAGGCAAAGGCCCCAACCCCCGTAACCACAAGCGTCTCGATCGGGGCCAACGGCTCACTCACGCTGACGGGGACCAGCGGTTCCATTGACGGCAGACAGAACGCCGACCAGTTCAACCAAGCGGGCGCGGCCGGCATCGACCTCGACCAGAACGCGCAGATCACAGTCGGCGTCGGCACGAGCGTGACCATGACCGGCACCGGCGGTGCGGCGACCGTCGCGACGAGTCCCCTCAGCGGCTATACCGCTGTGACGGGGGGCGTGGTGGTCTCGGACTCCCAACTGACTTTCCAGGGCGGCAACAAGGTGAAGATCACCGGCTATGGCGGCACGGCGGACAACGGGCAGAACATGGCGAGCAACTCCAGCAATCCGGCGGAGAGCATTGGCGTGACCTTCGAGAACGGCGCGGATTCGAGCTTCTCGCTCGCGTCGAATGGAAGCCTCACGGTGTGTGGCTACGGCGGCGCGGTCAGCGCGGTGGACGCCTCGGCCAGCACCATGGGGGACACCTTCTCGCAGTCGCTCGGCGTCGGTATCCACAGCAACATCGCGGCCACGGGCAACTCGACCATCGCGCTCTACGGCACTGGCGGCGACATTACCGCGGGCGATGCGATCGACGGCGCCTCGTTCGGGGTGGACATCGGCAACGACAATTATGCGGTCACCCTTTCCACGGAATCGGGCAACCTGACGATCAAGGGGCGGGCCGGCAGTTCGCCCAACCTTGGCATCGGTGTGGCGATGCATGGATTCAACGGAAACGTGGCGACGCTCTCGACGGAGGGCGGCAACATCACCATCACCGGCACCGGTGGTGCCGGCAACTCGGGCGGGGATGGCTTCCTGGGTCTTCTCGAGCCGAATTACGGCGTGGCGGCGCTCGACAACGTGGAAATTACCACCACCCTGGGCGGCACGGTTACCATCACCGGCACGGACGGCGCGAACGATGCGGGCGGCGCCGGCGTGGGCTTTGCCACGATTGACAACCCGAGCGTCGATCTAAATCCCGTCCAGCCCGACATCAACGCGAGCGGCGCGGTGACGATCAACGCGGTTTCCGGCGGCGGCATCGTCCTGGTCAATACGAAGATCGAGGCGCCCAGCGTGCGGATTGGCAACATCACCGAAGGCGAGGATTCCGACACCATCACGTCCGGTCCGGTGCTCCTCTTTGGCGATACGTTCACGCTGTCCGGCCCGCTGACGGTTTACGGCGCTGGCGGGACTTCCAATGCGATCGAGATCGATGGCTCCATGCTCGACGCAGGGACGGGCAACATTCTCATGATGGCGGCGGGCGGCGGCACGAACAACGTCGGGATCGAGGTGGAGAACTCAACGCTCCAAACCGCAGGTGACGGCACCATCACGCTGAACGGCAGCGTCTCAGGCGACACGACCGCCTCCAACGTGATGGGCGTCGATCTGTTCGACAGCACCCTCACGACCGAGATCGGCGAGTTGTCGGTGACCGGCAACGTATCCGGCTCCCAGCAGGGCGGCATGGCCGGCGTGAACATCGACGGTGCGACGATCACGTCGACCGACGGGGCCATCAGTCTCAACGGCACAGTTAGCGGCTCGACCAGCGCGACTTCGGGCGCCGTGCAGGGCATCGCGCTCGAGGACGATGCGACCATCCAGACCGCGACCGGTCCCATTTCCGCGACCGGCTCGGTCACGACCGGCAGCGATGACGTGAATATCTTCGGGCTGCAGATGGAAGACGGCTCGATCACCGCGACGCAGGACGGCGGATCGGTCACGCTCATGGGCAACACGTCGGGCGCGACCGCGCTGGGCGCGTCGAACCTCGGGGTGGCGCTGGGCGGCGACATTTCAACCCAGGCGGGTGCTGGCGTCTCGATCCTCAGCACTTCCGGCGGCGCGACCTTGGACGAGGGTTACGCCGTGGCCGATGGCCTGATGCTGAAGACTGATCTTTCGACCGCGGACACCACTCCGGTCACGGGGATGATCGTGAGTAGCAGCGTGACAAGCGGCGGGCCCATTCTGATCGATTCGATCAACGGCGGGCTGACGCTGGATTCGGGTGCGCAGGTGACCGACAACGGCACTGGCAACGTCACGCTCGTGACCGATCAGGCCTTCGTCAACAACGCGGGCCCGGATGCGGTGACGGCCTCGCATGGCGTCTATTATGTCTACGCCAGTGACCAGACCAACACGAACCTAGGCGGATTGCCGGTGGCCTTCACGCAGTACAACACGACGTACAATCTTGCCAATCCGGCGCCCGTCACGCGGGCGGGCAACGGCCTGTTCTATGCCGGCAACGCTCCGAGTGATGGCGACGGCGGTAACGGCGGCGATGGCGGCAACGGTGGTAACGGCGGCGACGGCGGTGATGGCGGCCAGGGTAGCGGACCGCTGAACGTGCTGCCCGTGACCACAAGTGGAGGCAACGCGCTGCCGCCGGTGGTGGCTGCACCGACGCCTCCTCCTCCTTTTTTCAACACACCCTTCAACGGAGGCACGCCGCCGCCGTCCTTCTTCTTCTCGGGCACCGGCGACGTTAGCCAGATTGGCTCGCAGTCTGGCGGCCTGGCGTTCTCCACCGGCAACGGCGGCCAGGTTGGCGCGGGCGACGCGGCGCAGTTGGACAATGGCGAGATGAACAATGTTTCCAACCCGCACGCGGCGGGCACGCTCGATTCCGCCCTCAGCATGTCGGTCCACGACTCGCTCGTGGACGCGCTAACCTCGGTGGGTGCCTTTGCCGATGACGAGACCTTCGGCGACACCTCGGATGACGACCAGAAGAAGAAGAAGGGCGAGGAGCAGGTCGTCGGCGACGGTGACGTGGTCGAGATCGGCGATGGGACGGTGAAGCAGATTCCGCTCAGTTCCGCGCCCAAGCCGCTGCAGGATGCGTTGAACAACGGCGTCATGCACGGGTTGCAGCCGGCTGGCCATTAATCCTCCCGCCGCACGATGAAATCGCCGTCCCTTGTTCGCCGGTGGTTTGCCGTCTCCGCCGCCGCCGCGGCGCTGGGCGGAAACCTTTGCGCCCAAAATTTTGAGAATGTGGCGCCCAAGCAGCCGGTGAAAACGCAGCCGGGCCACGTCGTGAACGAGACGGCCAAGCCGCTCACCGCCCGCGGCGAGAGCGAGGTCCTGGTGCCGAAGCTCAAGGGCATTTTCCTCGTGCCGGACCCGAAATCTGTGGTGGTGAAGGGCGTAACCGGCTCGTATCCGGTCGTGCCGGGCCAGGTTGCACTGGCGCGGCGCGGCGACTTCAATTCGGTGGTTGCGCCGTATCTGGGCCAGCCCGTCACGCTCAAGTCGCTCGCCCAGCTCACCCGCGCCATCGTCGCCTTTTACCGCGATCACGACCGTCCCGTGGTTAATGTCTACGTGCCGGAGCAGAACATCACTTCCGGCTACGTCCAGATCGTCGTGCAGGAAAGCCGGCTGGAGAAGGTCGACGCCACCGGCCAGCGCTGGTTCTCGAAGAAGTACCTGCTGGCGCAGCTCACGCTGCGGGAAGACGCGCCGCTCAGCGGCCGCGAGATGCGGGACAACCTGGCCTGGATCAACCGCAATCCGTTTCTCCAGTCCGACTTCCTCCTTGCCCCGGGCGACGTGCCGGGAACCACCGATGTCCTGCTCCGCACCCAGGACCGCTTTCCCGCGCGCTTCTACGTCGGCTACGAGGACAGCGGCAATCAGTTCACGGGCGAGGATCGCTACCTCGCCGGCTTCAACTATGGCAATCTCTTCGGCGCCGGCACCCAGTTCTCCTACCAGTACAGCCAGAGCGCCGACGCCAACCGCTTCTACGCCCATGCCGCCACGCTGATCGTCCCGCTGCCGTGGCATCATTTGCTTACCGTCTTCGGCGATTACTCGGCCACGAGCGCCAACCTCGGCAGTGACCTGAATTCCGGCGGCGTCAACTGGCAGGTCAGCGGACGCTACGAGATCCCGCTGCCGAGCACGGCGCAGCTCACCCACTCGGTCTTCTTCGGCGCCGATTTCAAACGCAGCACCAACGCACTCGCCTTCGGCGTGCTCTCCCTCTTCAACACGACCACGGACGTGAACCAGTTTGTCGGCGGTTACGAGGCGACCTACACGGACGACTACGGCAGCACCTACTTCAGCGGCACTGGCTACGCCAGCCCGGTGAGCATCACCGAGTATGACAGCAACGGCTATTACGAGACGCAGCGGGCGGGCGCGCGATCGAACTACGTCTACGGCCAGGTGGCGCTCAATCGCACCACGCGGCTGCCGCTCGATTTCACCTGGAGCCTGCGCGGCCTCGTGCAGGAATCGGACGCCAACCTGCTGCCGAGCGAGGAACTCGGCCTCGGCGGCTACGAGACCGTGCGCGGTTACGACGAGCGCGAGGCGAATGGCGACAACGGCTATTTCCTCAGCAGCGAGGTGGCCACGCCGCCCATCAGCCCGCTCGGTCTCTGCGGCATCAAGGCGGTGAAGGATCAGTTGCAGTTCTTCGGCTTCGTCGATTACGGCGGCACCAGCCTGCACCAGGATACCGCGGCCGATATCAACCCCAACGTGAACCTGCTCAGCGTCGGGCCCGGCCTGCGCTACATCATCAATCCCTATCTTTCCGTGCGCTTCGATTACGGCTTTCAGATGCTCAACACGGGCTTCGGCCCAGCCGGCGAGCATGGGCGCGCCGACATCGGCGTGCTCGTCAGTTACTAAACCCCAACCCGACCGACCATGATCCCACTCGCCACCTCCCTTCTCCGTCCTTTTTGCGCGCTGCTGCTGCTCGCGCTGCCCGCCCTGGCTGCGCCGGTGAATGCCACGGTCTTCTCCGTTTCCGGCTCGGTGGAAGGGGCCGGGCCCGGTTCGGCCAGTTTTCATCCGCTGCACAAAGGCGATCATCTCCCCATCGGCAGTGCGGTGCGCACGGGCGATGACGGCGTTGCCGTGCTGGTGACCACGCCCGGCTCGGCCATCCAGGTGGGCAACGATTCCGAGATCAGGCTCAGCGACCTGGCTTTCGCCAAGGCGGGCGGCGACGTGACCCAGCGCGAGGCGCACGTCCAGCTCACCTCCGGTGTGGTCAGCGCGCTGATCGATCCGCACACCCCCAAGGTGACCGATTTCCAGATCCAGACACCGGAAGGCGTGGCGGCCGCTCGCGGCACGTTCTATGCAGTGCTGGTTTACAAGGGCAAGACCTACGTGGGCGTGAAGGAAGGCAAAGTTGCCGCCTCCTCCAATAAATAAAGCTGGCGAAGCCGCGGCCAAATCCGATGTTAGGGGTATGAACTCACCCGTTCAGACAGCCCGCTTCGCGTCCGACATCCGGAAGTTGCTCTTTGCCGCCGGCTTGGCGTGCGTGGCCATCGTGCCTGCCGTCGCCCAGCCGCAGGGACAGATTCCGGCGGGTTCCACGCGCAGCTTGGCCGCCAACGGCAACCAGCCGCCCAAGACGAAGAAGATCCTGGCCGAAGCCCTGACGCCCGAAACGCGCGCCACCCTGCAGGCCGCGATGGATTCGCAGGGCAACTAGGCCAGTCTTTCCTTCACCTGCGAGCCACCGCTATCGAGCGACTGGCCTCCGCCTCTTCGGCTCCGCCGGTCGGTGCTGTTTCTGGTGTCGTGTAAGCTCTGCGCGCTTTGCGCTTGCCGCGCGGATTTCGCTTCCCGTATCCTTTCCGGCTCAGCGCATCCCAATGCGCCGGGAACCGTGCGGGGGTATAGCTCAGTTGGTAGAGCGTCTCGTTCGCAATGAGAAGGTCTGGGGTTCGAATCCCCATACCTCCACGGTTACTGTAGCGCCGGTCGATGACCGCCGACCGGCTAACCCGCTACTTGAGCAAAACGCGACCCCTACGGGTGCGTCATCTCTTCCGGCCGCACCGCGGCGTCGAATTCCTCGCCTGTCAGGTAGCCGAGCTTGATCGCGGTCGCGCGCAGCGTGCTGTGTTCCTTGTGCGCGGTCTTCGCGATCTCCGCCGCCTTGTCGTAGCCGATCTTCGGATTAAGCGCCGTCACCAGCATGAGCGAATCGTTCAGGAAATGCGCGATGCGCTCCCGGTTGGGCTCGATGCCGACCACGCAATGCTCCACGAATGAACGGCACGCATCGCTCAGCAGCCGGATGGAATGCAGGTAGTTGAAGATCATCACCGGCTTGAAGACGTTGAGCTCGAAGTTGCCCTGCGATCCCGCGAAGCCGATGGCCGCGTCGTTGCCCATCACTTGGACGGCCACCATGGTCATCGCCTCGCACTGGGTGGGATTCACCTTGCCCGGCATGATGGAAGAGCCCGGCTCGTTTTCCGGCAGGGTGATCTCACCGAGGCCGCAACGCGGGCCGCTGCCCAACCAGCGCACGTCGTTCGCGATCTTCATCAGCGAACAGGCCAGCGTCTTGAGCGCGCCGCTTGCCATCACCACGGCGTCATGCGCCGAGAGCGCGGCAAACTTGTTCGGCGCGGTGACGAACGGATAGTTCGTCAGCTCGGCGATCTTCTTCGCCACGCGCTGGGCGAATTCCGGATGCGTGTTCAGCCCGGTGCCGACGGCGCTGCCGCCCAGCGCCAGTTCCGCCAGGTCGGGCAGGATCATCTCAACGCGCTTGAGATCCGCATCGAGCATTGAAACGTAGCCGGAGAACTCCTGGCCGAGCGTCAGCGGCGTCGCGTCCATCAGGTGGGTACGGCCGATCTTCACGATGGAAGCAAACTCCTTCGCCTTGGCGTCGAGTGCCTCGCGCAGCAGGCGCACGGCGGGGATGAGCGTGCGCTCCGTTTCCAGCGCCGCGGCGATCGACATGGCGCCGGGAAAGGTGTCGTTGGACGACTGCGACATGTTCACGTGATCGTTCGGATGCACCGGCTTCTTCGAGCCCAGCGTGCCGCCGGCCATCTCGATCGCGCGGTTCGAGATCACCTCGTTCACGTTCATGTTGCTCTGCGTGCCGCTGCCGGTCTGCCACACGCGGAGCGGAAAGTGGTCGTCCAGCTTGCCCGTCGCCACTTCATCCGCGGCCGCCACGATGAGATCGGCGGTTTCTTGCTTCATCTTGCCGAGATCCAGATTTACCAGGGCGCAGGCCTTCTTGAGCACCCCAAAGGCATGCACCACCTCGAGCGGCATCCGGTCGGTTCCGATGTCAAAGTGGATCAGTGAGCGCGCCGTTTGCGCGCCGTAATAGCGGTCATTGGGCACCGGAATCTGGCCCATGCTGTCCGATTCCAGGCGCGAGTTGGCAGGGACGTTCGTCAGGTCAATGGCATGCGACATAGGGCAAGCACTGTAGCGGTCGGAATTAATGCTCGCGAACTAAAAGCTAATGACTGGCGTGAAGGCGGCGGCTCGGGACGGGCGTCGGATCCAAACCGCCCGACTCGATAACCAATTGAACGTGTGTGCCATCGTTCCAGACCGTCAAAGTTCCCGCGTAGAGAGAACAGTCCAAGACGTACCGAGTCGCAAAAAGTAAGTGCTCAACATCACCTCGTTGCACGCCGGGCGAATTTACCAGCCATGTCTTAATGACCGGAGCCGGTGCGGTGAAGGATCCGTTCCAATCTTCTCCGAACATTCCGTAGGAATGCGTGAGCTTGAAATCGCTTCTTTCGCGGGGAAAAGGCGCTAATCGGCCCATTCGCGTAACATCATTCATGCGCGAGCTGGTAAATCCGAGTACTTGCACCCCGTCATCGATGTACCCGCAGCCGTAGACGACAGAAAGAAAGAGAATGATAGCAATATATTTTCCCCAATGATTCCTAAGAAAACGGTCAATCATTGTGCAAAAACTCCCGTATCAAATCACCCTGCGGCTGCTCCTGCACGAGGAACGCATCGTGCCCCAGTGGCGCGACGATGCGGTGGTGCTTCGCGTCGCGGCCGGCGGCGAGCGCGGCTTGCGTCATCGCCTCATGGCGGGCGGGCGAGTAGAGCCAGTCGCTTTCGTAGGAGAAAATGCGGAAGCGGGCTCGCGTGAGGGCGAAGGCCGCGGGCAGGCTGCATCCGGTATCGCCGGTGAAATCGAAGTAGTCGATCGCGCGCGTGATATAGAGGTACGAGTTCGCGTCGAAGCGCTGCGGAAAACTCGTTCCCTGGTGCGACAAGTAGCTCTCGATGGCGTAGTCGACGCCGAAGGTGAAGCTCTCCTCCTCGCGGCTTTGCAGGCGCCGGCCGAACTTCTCGTCCATCGCGCCTTCGCTGATGTAGGTGACGTGGCCGATCATGCGCGCGAGGGCGAGGCCGTTGCGCGGCGGGTCGTCCACGGGGTAGCGACCGCCGCGCCACTTAGGGTCGTCCATAATAGCGCGGCGCCCGATCTTGTTCCACGCGATGGCCTGCGCGTGGTTGGTCCACGAGGCGGCCATGACGATCGCCCGTTCCGCCATTTCCGGATAGAGCTGCGTGAACGCCAGCGTGAGCATGCCTCCCATGCTGCCGCCAGCCACAGCGTGCAGTCGCTCGATGCCGAAATGGCGGAGCAGCGGTCGCTGCGCATGGACCATGTCCTCGAGCGTGATGACCGGGAAATCCGGTCCATAAGCCTGGCCCGTTTCCGGATTGATCGAGGTCGGCCCGGTCGAGCCCTTGCAGCCGCCGAGTACGTTCGCGCAGAGGATAAAGTAACGCTCCGTGTCGAAGGCCCGGCCGGGCCCCACCATCAGGTCCCACCAGCCGCTGCGACCGTCCTCATGCACGCCACTCACATGCGAGTCGCCGCTTAGCGCGTGGAAAATAAGGATGGCGTTGTCGCGCGCCGCGTTCAGCGTGCCCCACGTCTGGTAAGCGATGGCCTGCGACGCCAGCGAGCGCCCGCAGGCCAGCGCAAGCGGCTGGTCGAGCGTGAGAAATTGGGTGCGCTGGACGGTCAAGCCAACCAGCGTAGGGCAGGGCGGGGGCGTGCTCAATCTTCGATGGTGCCGCCTTGCCGGGAGCGGCCTTTCTTGTCGCGGCGGTCCATCCGCCGACAGCGACCGATCACTTCCCAATGCAAAAATTCTGGAAGAGTCGCGTGAGAATGTCCTCGTTCGTCGTCTCGCCGATCACCTCGGCGAGTTCCTGCAGCCCCTCGCGCAGTTCGATGCTGACGAGCTCGAGGCCCAGTCCTTCCCCGATGGCCGACTGTGCGCGATCCAATGCGCGGGATGCGCGCTGCAGCGTGGCGTCCTGGCGCGCGTTGAGCGTGAGCGTCGCCTCTTGTTCGCCCGAGCCCACCAGCGCCAGCTCAATGCGGTGCTCCAAGATGTCGAGCCCAGCCCCGGTCAGGGCGCAGATCGGGATGGCCTCCTCGGGAAGGGACACGTCCCGGCCCAGATCGGACTTGTTTGCCACGAGCAACACCGGCACACCTTCCGGCATGGCAAGCGCAGAAGGCGCGAACGGCTCGGGTGCCGCAATGACGCGCAGGATCAGTTGCGCCTGGGGCAACAACCCGCGTGCGCGACGGGCGCCCTCCTGCTCCACCGGATCGTCCGATTCCCGCTGGCCCGCCGTGTCGATCAGGCGCAAGGGCAGGCCGCGCACGCTGCACATGGCCTCGATTAGGTCGCGCGTCGTGCCCGGTGTGGGTGCGACGATGGCGCGATCCTCGCGCAGCAGCGCGTTGAGCAGGCTCGATTTTCCCACGTTCGGTGCGCCGACAATCGCGGTCAGCGCGCCTTCCTGCAGCACGCGTCCGAGCGGCGCCGTGCGCAGCAACTCGTCCAAGGCGGACTGCACGCCCGCAAGCCGCGCCGCAAATTCCGCTCCGAGCCGCGGCTCGATGCCTTCCTCCGCAAAATCGAGGCTGGCCTCAAGATGGCTGAGCAAATCGACGAGCTCGGCGCGTGCGCCCTCCAGCGCCTGACCCAGCCGGCCTTCCTTCATGGCGCGGGCGCTGGCCAAGGCGCGTTCCGTCGGCGCGTAGAGAAGGTCGAGCAGCCCTTCCGCCTGCGTGAGCGAAAGCCGGTCGTTCAGAAACGCACGTTGGGTGAATTCTCCCGGGCGTGCGGCGCGCGCCCCCAGCACCAGCGCGGCGCGGACGATGGCCTCCGCAATGCGCGGGTTTCCGTGGCAGGAAATCTCGACGGTGTCTTCACCGGTGAAGGAGTGCGGCGCACGCCAGAACGTCAGCACCACGTCGTCGAGCACCTGCCCGCGATGCGCGAGCACGCGGTAGATCGCGCGTTGCGGCTGCCAGTCGATCCGATTGGCCACCAGCGCGTCGATGATGCCGCGGCTGTCCGGGCCGCTGAGGCGCAGCACCGCAAGCGCGCCGATGCCCGGCGGCGTCGACAAGGCGATGATGGTCTCCCCGGTCATGCGGCGGCTACGAACGATGTGCAGGGCAGGCCGAACGCCTCCGCCACGGCCGCACAAGTCAGCTCGTTATTGAACACATTCACCCCCTCGGCGAGGCCCGGCTTTTTCGCGCAGGCAGCGGGCAGGCCGTGATCGGCCAGAGCTTCAATATAGGGGAGCGTCACATTGGTGAGCGCCTGTGTCGCGGTGCGGGCGTAGGCGCCCGGCATGTTCGTCACGCAATAATGGACGACGCCCTCCTCCACGAACACGGGTTCGTCGTGCGTGGTGGGCCGCGACGTCTCCGCGCAGCCGCCCTGATCGATGGCGATGTCGACAAACACGCTGCCCGGCTTCATCGAGGCGAGCATGGCGCGCGAGACGAGCTTCGGCGCGCGCGCACCCGGCACCAGCACCGCACCGATGAGCAGGTCGGCCGCGGGAAGCAAGTCGGCGAGATGCGCCTCGGTCGAGTAAAGCGTGTGCGCCGGACCCATCGTGATGTCGAGAAAACGCATCCGCTCCAGATCGACCTCGAGGATGGTCACCTCGGCGCCGAGACCGGTGGCCATGCGCGCGGCGTTGATACCCGAGGTGCCCCCGCCCAGCACCACCACGCGGCCCGGCAGCACGCCCGGCACACCGCCGAGCAGCACACCGCTGCCGCCATGCGGCCGCGCGAGAAAATGGCCGCCAACGATCACCGACATCCGGCCCGCGATTTCGCTCATTGGCTCAAGCAGCGGCAGGCGGCCGTGTGCCGTAACCGTCTCGTACGCGATGGCCGTGGAGCCCGATTGCAGCAGCGCGTCCGTCAGCGGCCGATTGGCCGTGAGATGCAGATAGGTGAAGAGCGTCTTGCTCTTGTCGAGGAAGCCGTACTCCTCCGCCACCGGCTCCTTCACCTTGACGATCAGCTCGGCGCGCAAGAATGGCTCGGCGTGCGTGTCGGCGATGTGCGCGCCGGCCGCGATGTACTGCTCATCCGGAAAACCGGCGTCGCGACCTGCGCCGCGTTCGACCACCACCTGGTGGCCGCGCGAAAGGAGCCGCGCCGCTCCGTCCGGCAACAAGCCGACCCGATGCTCCTCGTTTTTGATTTCCTTGGGGACGCCGACGATCATGCCGCCCGTTGCGCGGGCACCCTAACTTTCGCCGCTGCCGCCGACTTGTCGAGAGCCGGTAGGAGATGGAGCGTTCAGCCGTAAATCTGCCGGCTCAAATCGAAGGAGGTCACGCTTTCGCCGAAGGAGCGGAACAGCGCCCGGCAACGCTCGATCATGCCGGCGTTGGCCTCGGGTGCTTCGCTTATCTCTTCAAAAAGAAGGTTGAGCGGCGGAGTCGGCTGCGCGGAGATTATCGTATCTTCGTGGGAAGCGGTCATGGCTGAATGGGAAATAGCCGTGCTCGTGCCAAGCGCGCCAGGAGTCGAGGCGTTGTTTAATTTCAGAGGTGCAACCCCGTCGAAGGCGGCGTAACTCCGTGCCGATCTTGGGCAAATTATTCCGAGACCGGGAAGAAACGGCTGCGCAAAAGTGGATCAGACCGCAGAAAACGAAACGGCCTCCGTGCAGCGCGCACACAACTCGGGGTGTTCCAGATTCTGGCCCAGTTCCGCCGTAGGGTAATAGCGCCAGCAGCGGATGCATTTGCCGTCGTCATGCTCCTCCGCACGGGTCACGACAATCGTGCCGGCATCGCCGCCGGAGCGGAGCTCAACGCGAGAGACGATGAAAAGTTCCGCCAGGGTTTCGACCGTTTCGCCCAGCGCCGCTTCGTCCATGCCGGAGATGACAACGCGCGCTTCCAGGCTTTTGCCAATCAGCTTGGCGCGGCGCGCCTCCTCGAGCTTCTCGTTGACGCGCGAACGCAGGTCGAGGATCGGTTTCCAGCGTGCGATCGTGGCCGCGCCGCCTGCATTGGAATTATTCGCCGGAAAAAGCTCCAGGTGGACGGAGCCCTGACCGCCCAGAAAGCCAAACGCCTCCTCCGCGGTAAACGCCAGCACAGGCGCGAGTAGCCGCACGAGGCCGCCGAGCACGTGGTGCATCACGGTCTGGGCCGCACGTCGCCGCGGGCTGGCCGGGGCGTCGCAATAAAGCCGGTCCTTCAGCACGTCCACATACAGCGCAGACAACTCCACCGCGCAAAATTTTGTGACCGCCTGATAAACTTGTGGATAGGCGTACGCGCGGTACGCCGCCAGCACCTCGCTGGCGAGGTCCTCGTAACGCGCCAGGATATAGGCATCGAGGCCGATAATCGTTTCCAGCGCCACTGCATCGCGTGCCGGGTCAAAGTCAGCCAGGTTGCCGAGCAGGATGCGCAGCGTGTTGCGGATCGAGCGGTACGCATCCGCCACGCGCGCGAAGATGTCGTTTGAGAACGGGATCTCGCCCTGATAATCCTGGCTGGAAACCCACATGCGGATAACGTCCGCGCCGTGCTCCTTCACCAGCGAGAGCAGGTCGATCGGCTTCTGGTAGCCCGTGTTCGACTTCGACAGCTTCTTGCCGTCGGTATCCACGAGAAAGCCGTGCGTCAGCACCGCGCGGTACGGCGCGTGGCCGGTAGCCGCGACCGAGGTGAGCAGCGACGATTGGAACCAGCCGCGATGCTGGTCGCTGCCCTCGAGATATAGATCGGCCGGGTAAGTCAGCTCCGGGCGCTTTTGGGAGACGGCCGCCCAGCTCGTACCGGAATCAATCCAGACATCAAGCGTGTCGCGGCCCTTGCGCAAGCCGAGCGGCAGGTTGAGGGCGGCAGCGAGTTCGTCCGCCGTGCGCGAAAACCAGGTGCCGGCGCCCTCCTTCTCCACCAGGTCGGCAAAGGCGCGAATCGTCTTCTCGCTCATCAACGGCTGGCCGCCTTCGCCATAAAAAACGGGCAGGGGAATGCCCCACGTCCGCTGGCGCGAGATGCACCAATCCGGCCGGCTCTCCACCGCGCCGCGGATGCGGTTGCGGCCCGACTCCGGAATCCAGCGCACGCCGTCGATGGCAGCCAGCGCGTCAGCGCGGAAAGCGTCCACCTTGATGAACCACTGCTTGATCGCGCGATACACGATCGGCGTTTTCGAGCGCCAGCAGTGCGGGTAGTCGTGGGGATACTCCTGCTGCGCGAAGAGCGCGCCGCGCGTTTTCAGGATTTCGATGATGGCCGCGTTCGCCTTGAAAACGTATTGGCCGACCAGCGCCTTGAGGTCCTCGTCCGGATTCTCGGGCAGGAATTCGGCGGTGAGACAGCCGCGATCGTCCACCGGCGCCAGGGCGGGCAGGCCGTGTTGCTGGCCGAGCTGATAGTCGTCCTGTCCATGTCCCGGCGCAATATGGACGATGCCCGTACCCGCGTCGGCCGTGACGAAGTCAGCCGCGTTAACCTGGCGGGCCTTGCCGTCGTTGAGAAAGGGGTGAAGATAACGAAAGCCCACGAGGTCGCTACCCTTGTGCGGACCCTCGACCAGCTTTGCCTCTGCCGCGCCCGGGATCTTTTCGAGCAGGCCGGGATGGAGGATCAATCGTTCGCCGCCAATTTCGTACGTCGCGTAATCGAGCTGGGGCGAGACGGCCAACGCCAAGTTGGCCGGCAGTGTCCAGGGCGTGGTGGTCCAGACAAGAAAGGACGCCGCACGATGCGCCTCCGCCGACCGGAACTTCACGAAGATTGCCGGATCCACCTTCTCCTTGTACTCGATCTCCGCTTCGGCCAGCGCGGTCTGCGCGCCGGTACTCCAAAGTACGGGACGCAGCGCCTGATAAACCAAGCCCTTGCCAACCAGCGTGGCGAACACGCGCAGCGTCTCCGCCTCATATCCCGGATTGAGCGTTAGGTAGGGGTCAGCCCAGTCGCCGAAAATGCCGAGGCGCTGGAATTGCTCGCTCTGCACGCCGATGAAATGGCGCGCGGTCGCCTCGCACTTCGCGCGAATCTTGACCGGGTCGGTCTCGGCCGCGCCGAGCTCCTTCATCACCTTGAACTCGATTGGCAGGCCGTGGCAATCCCAACCCGGAACGAACGGCGCGCGGCGGCCGCTCATGTTCTGCACCTTTAGCACCAGGTCCTTGAGCACCATGTTCAGCGCATGCCCCATGTGCGCGTCGCCGTTTGCGAAGGGCGGCCCATCGTGCAGGACGAAGGGCTCAGCCCCCGCGCGCGCGGCCATCAACTGCTCGTAAACTTTTTCCGTGCGCCAGCGCGCGAGGATTTCCGGTTCGCGCTTCGGCAATTCCGCGCGCATGGGGAAGTCGGTCTTCGGCAGCAGGAGGGTCGATTTGTAGTCCATCGGAGAACCGACACGTTAGCCGTTCCGGGCAAAAGGAACAGGCTGAGATGCGCGGAGTGCTGGCACTCCATGCGCTAGAGAAGAAGTCGCCTGCTCTGCGAGTGTCGCCCGGGTGGTCGACGGTTACCGGGTCAGCGCACGTGCTGCAGGATCTTCCGCAACGCTTCGGGCCGCGTGACCGGCAATTGGCAGACGTAATCCTCGCACACGTAGGCCGTGGGCTCCGAGACGGTGGCGGGCAGGTGGGCCACAATCGAGTGCCGCTGGGCAAAAAACTCGCGCGATTCCTCGTCCGCAATCAACAGCACGGTCATGTGCGGCAGCAAGCGCGCGTTCGCCTCCGCCAGCATGAGCTTGAGCATCGGGTGCGAGCGATCCGGGCTGTGCAGGATCAGGTGCGCGGGGGACATTTCCAGCCACGCCGCTGCCGTGAGCAGCAGGGGCATGCCGAACGGCTGCTCCTCCAGCCGGCTCGAGAAGGCGCGCGCGGCGTGACGCCCGTGCGCCAGCATCGTGTCGTTGTGAAAGAGACGGCCCATGCGCCAGAGATTCACCGCCGCGACCGACGTGGGCGCCGGCTCCGCGCCGTCGTAATCCTCCTTGAGCCGCAGCAAGATGGTCGGGTCGCTATCGCGCGTGGAAAAATAGCCGCCGCGCACCTGATCCCAGAAGTGCAGGTCCATCACGTCCTGCAACTGCCGCGCCCACGTCAGCCAGCCGAGGTCGAAATCGGCAAAGTAAAGATCAAGCAGCCCGCTAATCAGAAAGGCGTAATCGGCCGCGAAGCCGTGGATCTCCGACGCTCCTTCGCGCCAGCTTCGTCGCAAGGTGCCACTTGCGGGATCAAACAAATTTGTGCGAATGAAGCCAGCCGCGCGCTGCGCCAGTTGCAGGTGCCTCTCCTCGCCCAGCACCGCCGCGCTGCGCGCTAGTGCGCCAATCATCAAGCCATTCCAGGCCGTAAGAATCTTGTCGTCGAGATGCGGCCGGGGCCGCAGGTCGCGCCTGGCCAGCAAGCCCTGGCGATCTTGTGAAAGTCGCGCCTCGAGCTCCGGCGATTCGTCGTCGGCCCCGCGCCAGTGCAGCACGTTTTGGCCGGCCAGTTCGCCATGCGGATCGGAGTCGTCCTCAACGTTTCCTTCCGCCCGCACGCCGAAAAGCTTGCCGAACTCCGCCGCCCTTTCCGTGCCTAGCAACTCCACCAGTTCAGCCGCTGTCCACACGTAGAAGGCACCCTCCCGCTTCCGCGCCGCGTCCGCGCGCGGCAGGCTGTCCGCATCCTCCGCGGAGTAAAAGCCGCCCTCCGGATGCGCCAAGTCGCGCTCCACA
Organism: Betaproteobacteria bacterium; assembly: GCA_903970275.1. Classification (GTDB taxonomy): domain Bacteria; phylum Verrucomicrobiota; class Verrucomicrobiia; order Methylacidiphilales; family UBA1321; genus JABDGH01. The sequence continues at coordinate 31,125 of CAJCIA010000079.1, read as the reverse complement.
TAATCCAGCGTCTCGCGCGCCACGTGCGCAAAAAGCTCCTCGCCGGAAAATTGGTAAGCCTCCAGGTAGACCTGCACCAGTTGCGCCTGGTCGTAGAGCATCTTCTCGAAGTGCGGCACGTGCCAGCGTCCATCCACCGAGTAGCGATGGAACCCGCCGCCCAGTTGGTCGTACATCCCGCCCCGCGCCATCTTGCGCAACGTGAATCGCGCCATCGCCCCCGCAGGACCGGTACCCGGCTCGCGCGTGGCCGCCCGGGCAAGCAGAAACTGCAGGTTCACCGGCCGCGGAAATTTCGGCGCGCCTCCAAAGCCGCCTTCCTGCGCGTCAAACATCCGCGCATATTGATTCACCGCCGTCTCCAGGGCGGCCTTGGGCGACCACGCATCGTTCGCCTCCGTCGCCGCTTCCTGCTGCGCCTCGCGCAACGCCTCCAGCAGGGTGCGCGCCTTGTCCTCGATCTGGTCACGCTCCGTCTTCCATAGCTCCGCCACCCGCCGCAGCACCGTGATGAATCCCGGACGCCCCGGCACATCCGTGGGCGGGAAGTAGGTGCCGCCGAAGAAAGGCCGCAGGTCCGGCATCAGCCACACGCTCATCGGCCAGCCGCCATGCCCCGTCGTCGCCTGCACGAACGTCATGTAAATCTGGTCCACGTCCGGCCGCTCCTCGCGATCCACCTTGATGCTGACAAAGTGCTCCGTCAGAAACGCCGCGATCGCCACCGACTCGAACGACTCGTGCTCCATCACGTGGCACCAGTGGCAGGTTGAGTAGCCGATCGATAGGAAGATCGGCTTGTCCTCCGCCCGCGCCTTGGCGAACGCCTCCTCGCCCCACGGAAACCACTCCACCGGGTTGGACGCGTGCTGCAACAGGTAAGGCGATTTTTCTCCGGCCAGGCGATTCATGGAAGCATCACCATACTCGCGCCTCCACGCCGCGCCACTCTTCCCCGCCCAATGGCGTCATGCCTCTGCGGTCAGCGGAAAAAGTTGAAACGCCCGGGCTGCTCCGCGAAACTAGCTGCGCCATGATCAAGGTTCCCCGTCCTTTTTTTCCCGCCGCTGTCCCACGCCGTGACCTGCTCCTGCGCATCCTGCTTCTCGCCGTTGTGATCGCGAGTCAAACCGGATGCGCCACGAGCGACGCCGACCTCGATTATACCCGCCAGACCGCTCCCGATCCCACCCAGGACCACTCCTATCACGGCTGGAACAACTCCAACTACTAGCCAGGGAGCGAAACTCCGCATCTGGTATCGATGCGATTCGCCTTGCCACCTCGCCAGCACCTTTTATCCTGACACTCCCGCTGGTGAGCCCTCCGGCCCATCCGCCCCGATTTTTTGCCGCGTGGTGCAATTGGTAGCACACCAGATTCTGGATCTGGGTGTTCTAGGTTCGAGTCCTAGCGCGGCAGCTTTTCTGGTTCCTGCGATCTAGCTCCTTTTGCGGAGTTAGTTGGTTCCACAGCAGCTATTTAACAGCGCGAATTGCGGCATTTTGATGTCCGCGTAGGGCCTCGCATAACACCGCATTTCCGCGTGTTTTTGGCGGCCAGCGGCCCTTTTTTGGGCCCTTTTCGCAAGTCGATTCACCTCTAAAACGACTCGGCCAACTCCCAAAACAAAAAATGCACTTCAAATCATTTTTTTGTACCGGTGGCTCGAAAAACTTACTTATATCTTGGGGTGGGACGCCAAGCGTACAGCCCGAAGCACCTGACCAAGCCTGCGGTCGTCACGCCGCTCGAGGCTTGCTCGCCGTCCACGAGCAAGCCATTTCCTCCTTACACCCCAGAGTGGGTCGACCGGAAGGAAATGATGCGCCGTCTTTCGGTCAGAGAGACCTTTTTCAACAATCTGGTAAAAAAGCGAAAGATTCCCTGTCGGAGGTTCAGTCGCAAGAAAGTGACCTTTGACCCGGTCGCAGTGGAAGCCGCCTTGGCCGTTTACAACGTGGGGGTAGTCAAATGACACCGATCCGCGAAAGGACTAAATCCGGAGAGACGATTTGGAGAGTCAAATACCGTGTTGAAAAGCGTCGGGTCCGGAAGACTTTTCGGACCCGGGAAGAGGCACGGGACTGGATTGACGAGAACGCGAACATTGCGGAAGACGAGGGCCGCACCTTCTGGTTGCTATGGCGGGCCCTGACAAGCAGGGAGCGACACGAGATGATGGATGCCATTGCCATCGTGCGCGAGACCAGGCTTATCGACCCCATGGCCAATCTTGTCGATGCGGCTAAAGCCGACCAAGAGCGCAGAACCGCGAAGAAGAAAAGTATCCTGCTCCAGGTTGCCTATCCTCTTTTCCTGAAATCCACTCAAAATCGAAAACGGAAAGGATCGGTCAGTGCGGGTTGGCACAAGGTTCTTGAAACCTGCCTTGGTACCGTGGTTCGGGATCTGCCCAGTAAAACCATGGTGGAGTATACCGAAGAGGAGTTAGAGATTTATCTGGAAGATCGCATGGAGGAGGAGGAATGGGCTCCACGAACATTCAATAACTATCGGGACTACATCTTCACCCTCTTCGACTGGGGCATTGAAGAAGGCTATCTCGGCAACAATCCGGCATCAAAAATCGAAAAGTTCAGTAAAAAAGTCTTGGAACAGCCGCTGTTGGTCCCTGAAGTCGAGGCCGTAGGGCGGGTTCTGATCCTTATCCGCCGGAAACGGTCGTCTTCCTTGCAGCCAGCGGTGGACTTGGGATTTGGTTTCGCCTTACGCAGCTGGGAAATCAGCGGCATGAATTGGGAAGACGTTACCGCGAACTTTATTCACGTGGTTCCGTGGTCGCCATGGCCTCCATCCCGTTGACAACGAGGTTGAGCAAGACCTGCTGAAGCTGGACGCGATCACCACAGATGGGTGGGAGATCGTCGGCCATGTCGGTTTGAATTTTGACCTGACGCGTTGCTGCCTCGTGCCGAACGAGCGATATCACCTCGTTGACGGTGTCGTGCAGGTTGAAGCGCTCATGCTCGAAAGGCATCTTTTTCGACAAACTCCGGACGCGCGAGATGACCGCGCTGGCGCGTTCCGCTCCCTCAATAATCTCCGCCAACGCCTGACGCACCTCTTTTGTTTGCGGCGAATCGTGGTCAAGGATCGTCAGGCAAGCGTTGGCGTTATTGACCACGGAGCCGAGCGGCTGGTTAACCTCATGGGCGATGGAAGCGGCCAACTCTCCGAGTGTTGCGATGCGGCCGACGTGGGCCAGTTCCGTCCGGGCATTGCTTACCGCCGCCTCAGCCCGTTTCTGCTCGCTTAAATCGAGAATAAAGGCGACTCCTTCACTTCCGGGGGACTCGAACATGGCACCGCCAATCAGCACCGGCACGCGACTGCCATTTCTTCTGAGGTACTCTTTTTCAAAAGGCTTGAAAGCGCCTGTGGTTGTGACCTCCACGAGAGCCTGCTCATCGCGCTCACGCCATTCTGCTGGGGTCAAATCGGTCCATAGAACTCGACCCGAGAGCAGTTCATCTCGGGTGTAGTCGATCATCTGGAGAAAAGCTTCGTTCGCATCAATAACGTGGCCATCGGAACGCCAGATCATGATTCCGATGATATTGGCTTCGACTAGCCGACGGGTTCTTTTTTCGCCGTGTTTTATATCGGCAACCAAACGCGCATTCTCCAGCGAGATAGCGGCTTCCGAAGCAATTAGCTTGAGAATCGATACACGACCGGGAGTAAAAACCCCTCGTGCCAGATTATTCTCGAGGTAAAGAATCCCCATCAGTTTTGCTTGTTTGAGCAACGGAAGGCAAAGAACGGATCGTATCTGGTGCTTCTGGATATAGGCGTCTTGCGAAAAAGTACCCGGCGAGGATGCATCGTCCAAGATCACGCTTTCGCGAGTTCGCGCTACGTAGTGGATAATCGAATCCGGCAACTCGGCGGAAATTAAATCGGGCTTTTGGGTCCGCACCGAGATGGCCTCGCCAATTGTTATCGCCTCCGCTTCAGCCTGCACCCGCACCTCTCTCGGAGAGTTTGAGTAATCCCACCATGCCGATCCAGCCAGCGAGCAAGCCGTTGCCTGCCAGTCGCGCCACGCCCCAGACCAGTCCCGCGCCAAAGATCGTTTTGGAAATTGCCCAGAGCCAAGTCGGGGCGGAGGGGTTACCGCTCCACTTCTTCAGAGCGAGGAACCGACGCGCATCCATTCCAGGCCATAGAAACAGGTAGATCAACGAGCGCATGGCCGTCGTCCGCGCCCGGCTGTCGACCGCGCGCCACCAAGTCCACCATTTGAAGCCGGCGAAGATCACGATGGATAAGATCCACATGAGCGCCCAAGGCGGCACGGCGTTTCGAAGCAATGTCGCTGCCGCCGTGCAGACCACGAGCGGAGCCCAGCCAATCCAACTCTGATAGGCAGAGACTGCTTTTCCTTGGTGGGTGGTGAGGGTCGTTTCCATGCTCAGTCACATTTCGTTCCGATACTGCAGACTGGAGGTAAAGAGGCCGCGAGCGTATTGCGGAGCTCGGCCGTAGGCGCTTTCAGGAAGTGGGAAATCGCAAGCCGGTTCCTGGAAACCAGCTCGCAAACCCGGCGCGCGAAGGGAAGCAGCAGTGGTTCAGCGAGCCGCTGAGACCATTCGCGATAATCGCGCAAGGCGTAGAGGCACATGATCCAGGCGTACTGGCCTTGGTAAACCGCACCTTCGTCACTCACGACCACGAGCTTCTCTCGCAGATCCAGGCCGTCCCACTCCTTGAGACCCGGAAAGCGCTGGGCGATCTCCGGCGATTGAAGCGGAATGAAACGGAGCTGGATGAACGCGGCCTGCCGCATCAACCAATGTCCGCAGGAGAGACACAGGGAGCACTCCTGGTCGTAGAGGACGTAGAGGGATTTCATGGCGTCACTCCTTGGACGAAGACCTGGGGCGGTACGGGTGGGAGTGCGTTCTGCAGAAGCGCGCGCTTCCGCATCTTGGAAAAGATGAAGAGATTGAAGAAGTGCATCCCGCCCAGGATCAGCAGTACCCAGCCAATCTTGCCACTGAGTGTCTCCAGCACCCCCTGCAGATCGACCGGCTTGTCCGCCGACTTCAACGCCATCGTGACGTAGCCAAAGTTGATCAGATAGAACCCGACGACAAGCAGGTGGTTGATGGAATCCGCCAGCGGTTCATTGCCCAGGAAGCTATCGACCAAGAAAATCCGGCCATTCTTGAAGAGCGTTCGCGCGACCCAAATGGTCAGGGCAACGGAGATGATCAGGTAGGAGATGTAGGTCCAAACGATAGGTGTCATGATTTTCTTTGGGTTAGGGTTAGAGAAGGTCGGGATGAACGAACCGCTTATGGTTCCGATATTTTCGATAAATAGTGAAAGTTTTCCTCAAATAAGAGACGTTCGCCTTGGTTTCTCGTCGTGTGGATGTTTTGCGTGTTTTCATAAGGATCATTTGGAGCTCTTGGCGAACATCTTAAGGACGAGAGGCATGATGGCGCTCTGTTCGGACTTGGAAACTCGGTCCATAATGGCTTCAGCCTGGCCCAGGAATTCGGAAAGTGCCTTGATCTGACGGTTAAACGCGGCGGCCTTCTCGCCGCGCAATCCACGCGTTTGCTCCTCGCAGGTTTGCAGAGCCCGGAGTGCCGGCTCAACCTCACGGCGCTTGCGTTCCCGCGCGATGATGCAAAACATCCTCCAGACATCCTTCTCGGATTCGTAGTATTCCTTGCGCTCACCCTTCCGAATGACGTTGCGCACGAGCCCCCAACCCACCAGCTCCCGCAAGTTCTGGTGAGCATTGCCCCGGCTGATCTTCAGCTCGGCCATAACCTCGTCCGTGGTCAATGCTTTCTCGCTGGTCATGAGCAGTGCATGCACCTGGGCCATGGTCCGGTTGATGCCCCATGCACCGCCCATCGCGCCCCATTGGGAGATGAATTCATCTCGGGCGGCGGTCAACTGATCGGGGACTTCTGTCTTCTCGCTCATATTTTCAATAAATACTGAAAATATAGGTACGTCAACTCAAAATAGTGGGCAACTCTGCCGCCAAGCGAATACCCCATATAGCGGGTAGATGTGTTTTACTATCCAAAAATAGTATCTTGCATTTACTCGTTAAAGGTAGTACAAGTCGAGGGTGAGCCCAAATCACCCCGTATCCACCCCAATCCAGCTTGCCGCGACCTTGCGCGCTCTGCGCAAATCGAGGGGACTGACCCAGGAGGCTCTTGGCCGCCTGCTGGGGGTTAGTCAAAAGCGTGTAGCCTGGATCGAATCGGTTCCAGGACGTACCAGCTTTGATCAGATCTCCCGGTTGGTTGCGGCCTTGGGCGGACGGATGCTCATTGAAGTGCCTGCAGAGAAAGTCGCCAAATCAGATGGCAAAAGCGTTCGCAAGCCTGCGGCCAAGTGGTGAGGTCTCCCATGGCTAGACGATCTCCCCTTGTTGTTTGGATGAATGGTCAACGCGTCGGCGTCTGGTCTCCACCTGCCTCTGGTTCTTCCACTTTTCAATACGACACCGATTGGTTGGAGGCTCCCGAAAGGCGTGTACTTTCGTTGTCCCTGCCATTTACGCCCGGCAATGTGCCCCGCACCGGCAAGGTGGTCGCCAGCTTCTTCGACAATCTGCTTCCCGACAGCGACGCCATTCGCCGCCGAATCAAGGCCCGCTTCGGCACCCCAACCACCGATCCGTTCGATCTTCTGGCTGCCGTGGGGCAGGAATGTGTCGGAGCCGTGCAACTCCTCCCCGAGCGCGAAACCCCCGAGGGGTTTGACCAGGTCAAAGGAGATAAGCTGGACGATGCCGGCGTTGAGCAGGCCATTAGCGCGGCTCTTTCAGGTCATCCCCTGACCGGGCAGTCGGAGCAGGCTGATTTTCGAATCTCAATCGCCGGTGCCCAAGAGAAGACGGCGTTGCTTTTCCATCAGGGCCATTGGCTGCGGCCGCAGGGATTGACCCCCACCACGCATATTTTCAAGCTGCCCCTCGGAGTCATCGGCAATCTCCAAATCGACATGCAGGATTCGGTGGAAAACGAATGGCTCTGCTCGCGCCTGATGAGCGCCTTCGGCCTCGAGACCGCTGCCTGCGAGATCCTGCAGTTTGGCGCGCGCAAGGTGCTGGCCGTCGAGCGGTTTGATCGGCGCTGGATCAACCGCTCTTGGATCGCCCGGCTGCCGCAGGAAGATTTCTGCCAAGCCCTGGGGGTGCCAGGGGAGAACAAGTACGAGAATCAGGGCGGCCCCGGTATCCAGGACATCCTGCGTGTGCTGGATGCCAGTTCGCGAGCGGCGGAGGACAAGCGTGCTTTCGTCAAAGCTCAACTGGTGTTCTGGCTACTGGCTGCCACCGACGGGCACGCCAAAAACTTCTCCATCTTCCACGAGCAGGGAGGCACCTATCGCCTGACTCCCTTCTACGATGTGCTTTCAGCTTGGCCCGTGATGGGGCATGGCGCGGGCCTGCTCGACATTCACAAGGCGGAGTTAGCCATGGCCCTGCGGGGTAAAAGTCCTCATCGTCGGCTTTTGGAAATCCAGCCCCATCACTTTGACTGGGCCGCCCGACTCGCGGGATTGGGGGATGCTTCGGAGCTGATCGCGGAAGTGACCGCCCAAATCCCTGGTGTCATCGCCGAAGTCAGAAGCCAGTTGCCCAAGGGCTTTCCCGCGCGCGTGCGCGATTCGATCCTTGCCGGAATTCGGCAGCAAGCCGAGCGACTTAAAACGAAGGCGCGCCGATGACGACGATGGAAAGACTGCTGAATTCACGCGCCAAGACGCCAGAGGGCAAAAGCGGCCCTTTAAGCGGCCCTTATTTTTTGAAATGTGACTTTTACCTCTGAAGCGCTGTAGGTTCGAGTCCTAGCGCGGCAGCTCCTTACCTCTGAGAAAAGCGATCGGCCGGAAGAAAAAGCGGTCAGTGGCACCCATGGCGGCACCCGCCGGCCAGCGGCATACTTTGTTGGTATGGTCGCCAATGGACTAAAACTCTCGTAGTCACGCGCAACACCATTCCACCGGCGCCTCATTACCTGACCCATCCGTCTGGGTCAGACGTGAAGCAACAATGGCTAGGTTTGATTGCGCAAGTTTTGACCTTGCCGGCGACTTAGCCAGCACTCAGCCCTTCACAGGCGCCGCGGTCGGTTTGACAAAAAAGGCCAGCGGAATGCCGATCAGCGCGACGAGGCCGAGAAGCCAGAAGGCATCCAGGAAACTCAGAATCGAAACCTGCGTGTCGAGCGCATGGGCGGTCAGTGCTTGCGCCTTAAGATTTGCGGCGGGCGCGGAGAGGCCCGCCCCTTCCAGGGTGCGCACGAGGTGATGGAAGGCGCCAAGGGCAGTGGGATCCGAGTTATTAATATGCTCGGCGAGCACGGTCTGGTGGTACTGGCCCCGGCGCGCCAGCATAGTCGTGACAAAAGAAATACCAAAGCTGCCGCCAAGGTTGCGAAAAAGATTGGTCAGACTGGAGGCCTTGTTGTTTTTCTCTTTGTTTAACCGCGAATAGGCCACGCTGCTAATCGGCACGAAAAGGAACGAGAGGCCAACGCCGAGAACAAGCCGTGGACCCACGATCTGCCAGAACGTCGCGTCAAGATCGAGCGTGCTGTAATACCACATCGAGAGAGCAAGAAGGCCAAACCCAAGAGCAATCAGGTTCTTCGCTCCGGCCCACGGTATGAATTTAGTGGAGATGGGGATGAGGAACGCAAGCAGGAGCGCGCCCGGCGAGAGCGACAGGCCAGACTGGGTCGCGGTATAGCCAAAAAGCTGCTGCAGCATTTCGGGCTGAAGGACGGTGGCCCCGATCAAGACGAAGCCGAAGAGAAAGTAGAAGATGTTCGCGAGGACGAAATTTCTTTCCGTCAGGAGCGAGAGATCAACCACGGGGTCGCGTTGTCGGCGCTCCCACCAGACGGCGGCAAGAAGCGAGATAGCCGAGATGATGAAGAAGCCGCAGATTGAGGTCGACTCGAACCAGTCATCACGTTGACCCTTGTCGAGCACGACTTCCAGGCAGCCGAAGCCCAGGGCAATGAGGAGTATGCCCATGAAATCGACCTTCGCACCCGCGCGGCGTGCCAACGCGGTTCGTTCCTGCATCACAGGCGGGTCATGAACCAATTGATTGGCGAAAAAAAGCGCGATCAGTCCGACCGGAATGTTGATGAAGAACACCCAACGCCAGGACATCGCGTCGGTGATCAGGCCGCCAAGGGTGGGGCCGAGCGCTGGGCCGAGCACGGCGGCCTGTCCATAAATGGCGAAGGCGCTCGCCCGTTTTTCGAGGGGGAATGTGTCGACAAGGATCGCCTGCGAAACGGGCGCAAGCCCGCCTCCGCCAATGCCTTGCAGGATGCGGAAGAAGATCAGCGTGCCCAGACTGGGAGCCAGGCCGCAAAGCAGCGAACTCCCCGTGAATAGCGCGACGCAGATGAGGTAGTAACGCTTTCGTCCAATGATCTCGCTCAGCCATGCGCTCAGCGGCAGAACCACGGCGTTGGCCACAAGGTAGCTGGTCAAAACCCAGGTCGCCTCGTCCTCACCAGAAGCGAGGCCGCCTGCGATGTTGGGCAGTGCGACGTTGGCGATGCTGGTGTCGAGCAGCTCCATGAACGTCGCGAGGGTGACCGTCAGCGCGATCAACCAGGGATTGACGGCTGGCCGCTCACCCGCAAAGGCATCGCCCGAAGCGAGGGCGACCGCGCTCACCGCACGTTGACCTTGGGTTGCACGGAGATGCCGGGTGCGAGTTCCGCCAGGGCCGTGTCAGGCTCATCGAAGACAATCTTCACAGGCACGCGCTGCACTACTTTGACGTAATTGCCAGTCGCATTTTCCGGGGGCAAGAGGCTAAACCGTGCGCCGGTTCCGTCCTGCAAGCTGTCCACATGCCCGCGGAGCGGGCGCCCCGGATATGCGTCGATATAGAGCAGCGCGAATTGCCCCGCGTGCATGTGCGTGAGTTGGGTCTCCTTGAAGTTTGCCAACACCCAGACGCGTACCGGAACAACGGCGAAGAGGACCTGGCCCACTTCCACGTAGCTGCCGGGCTCCACATTCTTGCGCGTGATGCGACCATCAGCCTCGGCGCGAATCTCGGTATACCCGAGGTCGAGCTTGGCGCGATCCAGTCGCGATTGAGCGACGTCACGTGCCGCTCGGGCGGCGTCAAGATCCTGCCGGGAAACTGCATTACTCGGGATCAGTGAGGTTATGCGTTTTAAGTCGCTCTGGGCTTTGTCGAAGTTGGCTTGCGCTTCGTTGAGAGCGACTTGGTAATCGCGCGGATCGATGCGAACAAGAATCTGGCCTTTCTTCACGAGCTGGTTGTCGTCGATTGCCACCTCGGCCACGGTGTTGGAAAGTTTCGAACTCATTTCCACGATGTGACCCTCGATGAAGGCATCATCCGTCGATTCCCATCCGCGGTTGAGGATGTAGTAAACGCCTGCCCCCGCCGCGAGAAGGATGAACGCGGCCACGGCGAGGATGATCTTGCGGCGACGCCAGGGCGAAACCGTTGCACCTGCCTCGGTAGCCGGTCTGAGAGCGGCAGCAGGAGGAGGAGTACTCATGAAGTCCTGGCTTTCGGCTGTAAACGTGACTGCGGTTTCAGCCCCGCGAGTTGCAAGGCACAAGCAATGCCGGATTCGAGCGCCTCATCCGCCGTCTTCGCGTCTGGAGCCACGCGCGCGAGTTGCAACGCGCCGATCATCGTCGAGAAGATACCGACCGCGACCATCCGTCGCTTTTGCCTGGGGATGGTGGAAGGCAGATGCGCCGCCACATCGTCGAAAACCTTTACCGTCCATTGGCTGACTGCCGCCTTTGTGGTAGCGGAATGACGCGACAATTCGCTCACAAGCGCAGCGCCGAGACAGCCGCGTTCGGGATGATCCCGATGCTCGGGGCGAAGATAGCGCCGAATCCAGCCCTCGAGTCCAGCGTCGTTCATCAACTCGCGAAAACGGGCTCGAGCGCCGTCGGCGGCGTGCTCGATGGTTGCCCGAACCAAATCCTCCTTTGAGGAAAAATGACTGTAAAACCCGCCGTGGGTGAGTCCGGCGTCGCTCATCAATTCAGCCACTCCCACCGCTTCAATGCCGTCGCGTCGAAAACGAGTCGAAGCGGCCTCAAGAATGTGCCGGCGAGTGTTTTCTTTGTGCCCCTTGTCATATCTCATGACGATCATCATATCACATGACAATCATCATGCAAATAGTCTCGCTCCGCTTAGGAACGGAACCTTTCGCGCACGAATTGAATGAGATAAAACCGGTAGCCTCAGATTTCAGAAGGGACTTGAACTGCAAGTCCTCCGCGTTCGCCCGTTGAAGATGGACAGGCACCGTCTACTTGAAATTCGAGCTAATTGTCCGAGCAAACAGCCAGCCTACGATGCTTTAAGTCGGAGCTCCTGCGAAGTGGGATTTGAAGATCAATTCGCCGCCCAAGTAACCCGCGCCTGCCGATTAGGTGGAACGAGTCTCCAAAGAGCAGAAGCAGTCTGTTTAACCGCCCTGATTTTTTTAAAGTGACTTTTGCCTCTAAGCCGGGGATCAACCTCGAACTGATTATTCCATAGGCAGTCGGATTAGGGAGACTGAGTCGACGGCTCAAGAGGAGATCAGCGCCCGCTCTCATTGCGCGTATTCACGCTCCGATTAGAGTGCCGTTGCAAATCGGAACCATGTCTCCCTGGGCGTGGCGATATAGCACGTTCACGACAATGAGAATCACTCCACCTCTATGTTAAGGATCGCATGTGCTCCCGCGGGCTCAAACGAACGCCTTGGATCTCGGTAGCGGTACACACCTTTTCTTTCTATGCATCAAGCACACACTGTTGACTCCCTGCCGCAAGGCGCGGTTGTTTTTTCTACCGGCGTTCGTTACACGATTTGGGCTCCTGATCATCGGCAAATCTGGGTCACAATCAACGAGACCCGGCGCCATCAGCTCGATCCTATTTCACCGGCTGGCTATTTCGAGGTGTTCGATCCCGAGGGTCGGCCGGGCGATCTCTATACGTTCGAACTCGATGAGAAGGTGGGCATTCCGGATTTTGCCTCACGGTTTCAGCCACGAGGTGTGAGCGGGCCTTCGATGGTGATCGACCCGAAGGCGTTTACCTGGCGATGCCAGAACTGGGAAACGCCCTCGTGGAAGGGGCAAATTGTTTACGAGCTTCACCTCGGCACCTTCAGCCGGACGGGAACCTTTCAGGGAGCCATTGAACACCTCGAGCACTTGCGCGAACTGGGAGTCACCTGCGTTGAGATCATGCCTGTGACGGAGCGGGCAGGCCGCTGGAACTGGGGCTATGATGGCACCTTTCTCTTCGCCCCAACGCACACCTATGGAACGCCGGGTGATTTTCGGACGCTTATCGACGCCTGTCACGAGCATGGTCTTTCGGTGATGCTCGATGTGGTCTTTAACCATCTCGGCCCGCAGGGAAACGTCTCCTCCACCTTCACGGCGAAGTATTTTCATTCCGAGTCGGATACGCCGTGGGGCCGCAATTTTGATCTCGACGGATCTTCCAGTGTCCCGGTGCGTGCTCTCCTCAAGCAGAATATTACCTACTGGCTGGAGGAGTTTCGCATCGACGGCTTTCGCTTTGACGCGACCCACGCCATCCCGGACCGGAGCGAGGTTCACCTGCTTGCCGAGCTGAGTGCGCTGGTGCACGAGCACGGCGGCTTTCTGGTCGCGGAGGACGAGCGGAATGCCGTAACCGTGATCGAGGATGAATCGAAGAAGGGCTGGAACTTCGACGCGGCCTGGGCCGATGACTTCCATCACGACATCCGCGTCAGCCAGGACCCGAGCCGCGATCGCTATTTCGAAGCCTTCACGGGCTCCGCCTCTGAGATTGCGGAAACGGTGGAGCACGGGTGGCTCCATCGCGGCCGGCCGATACCGCCGGCGGGCATTGCGCGAGGAACGGAATGCCGGCATGTCGCCCCGGAGAAGTTTGTCTACTGCATCTCCAATCACGACCAGATCGGAAATCGTCCTCTGGCGGACCGTTTCCATCACGCGATCTCGCCGACGGCGTATCGCGCTGTCTCACTTTTCTTCTGCCTGCTTCCCTACACGCCCCTGTTGTTCATGGGCCAGGAATGGGCGGCGAGTTCACCCTTCCACTTCTTCACCGATTTTGAGGGCGAGTTGGGCATCAAGATGGCCGAGTATCGTCGCAAGGAATTCGCCCGCTTGGGACTGGAGGTGCCCAAGGACCGCAAGAACGAGGTCATCGATCCGCAAACCGAGGAGGCCTTTGCCAAATCCAAGCTGGATTGGGAAGAGCTGGGCCGCGAGCCCTACCGTTCCACTTTTACATTTTACAAACGGGCGCTTGCGCTGCGCAAGGAGCTTCACCTCGAGGGGAATCCCGGCCGAACTCGTTGGAGGGTCCAATCCGCTGGCGATGTCGTCCTTCTTTCCTATACCCTGCCTGGACGCGTGGTGGACGTCATATTTGCCGTCAAGAGGGCCCGCGACCTGCAGATGCCGGCCGGCAAAACGCTTTTTTGCTCGAGTGATGCGGAAATGAATCTGGACGAACCCGCAACCGTGGTGATCGAGCGGCCCGCTTCCTTTTCAACGACGGAAGAGTGAATCCACCGTCATAGACGTGACGACTTCAGCCGCACGCTTCCGATGAACAAGAGCCATCCATTCCCCCGGTCCAGATCGACGGTGGCACTGCTTCCTAAAGTTCGCTCCTGTGCGGCTAGATAGAAGGGGAAGCCGGCTTGCCCAAACCCGATTGTGAATCCATATAGAGCTTGGCAAAAAATCCTCCCACTACGGAGCGGGCCTGAAACCCAAAGCGCTTACCGTAACGCCATGAGTAGTAGGTCACCTGCCGGCCACTGTCTGTCCAATACCAGTCGGGCAACGGCACCCGACTGCTGGTCTTTTGGCACCACTGATAAAGCGGCTTGATGAATATGATGAAGTCGTCGCGGTTCTCGCAGGTCGCCGCCCACCAGGCAATCCAGTCCGTCTTGCCGGAGGTGCGGCGACTGTCGAGAGGCAGGCCGTAACGGTTCTGTTTTTTCTTATAGAAGGCAGTTTCGGTATGAAACACCTTCGAGGGAAAAAGGTGGAGCTTGAGCGCCTTGTCCCAAAAGAGATTGTACTTCAGGCTCCACGTGCCGGGTCCGTCAAAAGTCAGCCGATAGTGGTCCTCATCCGAGGCCGCGGCGATCCATTGCTGCACCATGGATTCTGCCGAGTCGCGATACGTTTGCGCCTCCTCGGCGCGACCGGTCGCTTGGCAAAGCTGTGCAAATGCGCCCAAGGCCAGAATGGCTTTGATCGACAGATTGGTGTTGTGAGCCAGCCGGCCCGCGAAGTCGTCGGTGCAAAGCTGCCGGGCAGGATCAAAACCTTTTTCCAACAGATAGCGCGCCCAAGTGGAAAGCAGTTCCCAATTCCGTTCCGCGAAGCTTGTCTCCTTTTCCGCCTGCACCAGCGCGGCAGCCAGGATCAGCATGTTGCCGCATTCCTCCACCGGCATCTGGTCGTCCTCCGACCGCTCGCCGCCGCCGTAAACCTGTCCGTTCGCCTTCGGGTAGACCCCCAGATCGTGCGGCGCGAAGGGGAACTTCCAGCGCGGCGACTTGGCGTAGCTCATGATGGGATCAAGCTGAGCCCGCAACAGCCGGGGGTTGAAATAGAGAAAGAACGGCGCCGACGGATACGTCACGTCAACCGTGCCCATGCACCCGTTGCTGTAATTCTCCTTGGCGAAATAGAGCAGCATGCCGTCGAAATCCGCCGTCAGCTTGTGGGCTGCGGTGGTTTGGCGATACGCCAAACAGGCTAGGCGTGCGTACTCGGGGCCGCCGGCAGCATACAACTCGCGGACGACGCGGCGATCAAACTCCTCGCAGCGGCGCCGGATTTCCTCCTCGCGTTCAACCGCCGCGCGCAGCAGATCGCCGATCGAATCGCCCTGCCGCCGCCAGTAGGGGCGGAGGCGTCGCTCGTGATATTCCAGGGAGTAATGGTCGTCATAAGCCACCAGGGCGTACTTGGTCGCGACCGTCGACGCGTCGGCCCGCAGCGGGATGTTGAGCGACAAGCGCGGCCAGCCGTCCGACACCGCGCAGGGATAACACGTATCGTCGTCCCGCGGAAAAGGCAGGTTCGCGGCAAAGGCGCGACGCGCGAGATCGTGGCGTGAGATCACCGCCTGACCGTCCATCGTCCGGGGCAGCGCGACGTAGAGAAATCCCCAGTCGATGCGGACATTATCGCCGCTTTTTTCCAGAACGCGCTGGTCGCGCGATCCGCAGGCAAGGACATCGGAATGTTCCTGCTGCAGACGGAACCAGACGACCTGCTGGTTGTCGTTGTCGACGACGATCTCCGCCGAGAACTCGAGATAGATCGCTCCTTCGTGCGGCTGACCGTCGCGGCTGCGCAGCGAGAACTGAAGGTAGGTTACCGGCCAGGCGAAGACTTCAAGATCATCCGGCAACACCGGCGTTTGGAACGCGAAGCGCAATTCGACTTCCCGGGTCTGGAAGGTATAGACCGTGCGCGTGGGGAAAACCGCCAGGCCCACCTGCCGCATCTCGGGAACGTCCTGAGGCTCCGGACCCATGAAACGATGAACTTTGCCATCGATGCGGAGCAGGCCGCCGAGGCCCTGACTGAGGCCGGTCCAATGCTTGGACCACTCGTCGGTAAGCTTGTTGTCGCAGGACCAAATGCTGAAGTAGGGATCAACCGCGATGAGCGGCACGGCGGGAGGACGAAACCGAACATCCTTCTCGTCCTGGGTCGCCTTCGAAGGCAGTTCCTCGATGATCGAGGGTGCGGTGAGGAAGTGGCGCCGCGGCATGACGACCTTTCAAGCGGCCACCGCGGCGCGTTGCGCGTCGAGGTTGCCCAGCCCGGGCTGAAAGTCGCGGGCGAAGCGCGCGATGGCATCCTCCAAGGTGGGCATGAACGAACCCTTCTCGCTTTTTAAGACACTCTGTTGCGGCCGCCTGGCTACCGCTGTCTCGCCACGCAACTGCCGCATCGGCAGGCCAAACGAATCGAACAGAAGCTCGGCGAAGCCGCTCCACGTGACAGCCCCGCCGTTCGCGGCGTGCCAGATGCCGGATTCGCCATCGAGCAAAAGGTCGAGCATCCCCTGGCAGAGATCGACGGTGTACGTGGGCGAGATGCGCCCCTCGGGCAGCACCAGAAGGCTGTCGTTTTGCATGAGCACCTGCGCCGCGAAGTGGCTGGCGCTCCACGGATCAAACAGAGCCGAGGTGCGGATCACGAGGCTTTGTCGATGCGCTTCGAGGATCGCTCGCTCTCCCATGGCTTTGCTTTCGCCGTATACGCTGATCGGGCTCGTGCGGTCCGATTCAAGGTAAGGATCCGACTTTTGCCCGTCAAAGACAAGGTCGCTGGAAAACGCGACATACGGAAGACCCGCCTCCGCGCACACGGCGGCCGCATTACGGGCGCCGATCTCGTTGACTTCAAAGCAGCGCTCACGGTCCGCTTCTGCTTCATCCACGAGCGTGTAGCCGGAGGCATTGACCACCGCCCAGGGCTGATGCTCCTGCAGGCATCGCCGCAGTGTCGTCACGTCACAGACATCCGCCTCGTGCCGGGAAAGATTACGGCAGGCAAGGCCCCTCGACTCGCATACCCGCCGGAGCGTGCGGGCCAAATTTCCCGCTCCACCCAGCACCAAAATCGGCGGTCCCGCATGGCTGCTGAAGGTGGCTGGAGGCCCGGGAACGAGACACTCCGGCCGATGCCACCATCCGGGTGTGCGCAAGACGGGATGGTCGAAGCAACGGCCGACAGTCAAATCGCCAATGGCCCTTGCCAACAGCGTGGGACGGGGAATTCCCGAGCGCACGTCGAAGGCGCCCGGCTCGTAAGTACCGACTTCAGCGGTCACCAGGGAGTTCCAGTCAAACGCGCCAAGGAGTGCCCAAGCCGTCACCGCCTCAATCTCGGCGCCCTTCGCCTCCAAGTTCTGTGCCGCCTGCACAGCTTCCATCAGCCATCTCACCTGTTCCTCGCGGGTGCAGCCCAAGTGGCACTCCGTGATGGCCAGCGGCAAACGATAGCGCGTCCAGACCTCCTCCGTGATTCTCTCAATCCCACTCACCTGATCGGGGCAGCCGCGAACAGCCGCGACATCGGCGTAGCGATTGCGCCCGTTGCCTCCGTGACTCTCCGGAGGATGGGCGGCGACATCTTCATCGAGCCACCGTTCGCTCGTGACATAGTAATTGGCGCCCAGCACATCCACGCAGCAACTGTGGTCCGCGATGAATCGCATTTGCCGTTCCGATGCGCCGCTGGCAAGCAGGAAGCTCCACAGCGGATGGTGCTCACCAAAACGCCCGGCCAGCATGTCAAACGTGATCCAGCGTCGCGCGTTTTCGAAGTTCGCCTGATACGCCAGCTGCGGTGTGCTTAAAACCTTCGCGATGTCTTCGGTTTGGATCAGGCGGGCATCGGGCCGCACCGTCCGAATCATGTCCATGGCGCGCATGGTTCCCTCAACCTGGTTCAACAGCGCTTGCGCAAAAGAGCGGTCATCCGCGCGATGCGGGAACCAGTGCCCGTAAAGCGCGCTAAAGCGTGCGGTGGTCAGCGGCTCATTCACTGGGGTGAAATCCCGCACATGCGGAAAGCGTTCCGCAACGGCCAAGGCAAAGTCGGCCAGCTGGCGGGGGAAATTCGGATCCAGCAAGTTGGTCCATCGGGGACCGCTGCCATGGTGGAGCAGGCCCACAATGGGCTCGACGCCGAGTTCCTGCAACTCGGCCAGCCGGTAATCGGGAAAGGTCCAATCGAATTGCGCCGAAGATAGCGGCTGCACACGTTCCCACTGCACCGGGTACCGCAATTTTCGAATACCGAGTCCGGCGATCAGCGCAAGATCGCCCAAGCGATGGAGATGCCCGCTGCGGTCGAGCTGATCGTGGTACCTCTCGCGTACCCGATTAAGCGTACATTCGATGCCGCCCCAGATTTCCATTTCCCCTCCTTTACGCCACTTGCGCCTTGGTTTGAGCCGTTAAATGCCGAAACGTCGTGAGAGCCTGCCCGACTACCTGATCCATATTATAGTACTTGTAGGTGCCAAGTCGTCCCACGAAATGCACGTTCGGCGTACAGGCGGCCAGCTCCTTGTATTGCCGGTATAGATTCGCGTTCTCCGCCCTTGGGATCGGATAATAGGGATCACCTTCCGCCGTCGGATACTCATAGACGATGCTCGTCTTTGGATGCTTCTGCCCAGTGAGATGCTTGAACTCAGTTACCCGGGTATAAAGATAGTCGTTGGGGTAATTGACAACGGGCGTTTCCTGAAAAACCTCCTGGTCGCAGGTCTGGTGCTCAAACTCGATCGAGCGATAGGGGAGCTTGCCAAAGCGATAGTTGAAAAAGGCGTCGATCGGCCCGGTGAAGATAAGTTCCTTGTACGCGATATGCCCCGCCACCTCGCGGAAGCTCGTGTTCAGCACGATCTTGATTCGAGGGTGATCCAGCATGTTCTCAAACATGCGCGTGAACCCGTGGAGCGGCATCGACTGAAACGCGTCGGAAAAGTAGCGGTCATCGCGATTCGTCCGCGTCGGCACGCGCGCGGTGACGCTGGCGTCCAGCTCCGACGGATCCAACCCCCATTGCTTGCGCGTGTAGTTCCGGAAGAATTTCTCGTACAACTCGCGGCCCACCTTCGACACGATCACATCCTCCGAGGTCGTGATCGCCAAGGGCTTCTCCGCCCGCTTGGCGAGAAACTCGGTCATCCCATTTGAATCCAGGGAGAGGCCATAAAGCGAATTAATCGTGTCGAGGTTGATCGGGATCGGCACGGTCTGTCCATCCACCACTGCACGCACGCGGTGTTGGTAAGGCCGCCATTTCGTGAACCGGCTCAGGTAGCGAAAGATCTCCTCCGAGTTCGTGTGAAAGATGTGAGGGCCATAGCGGTGGACCAGAATGCCCGCGTCGTCGTAATGATCGTAGGCATTCCCTCCGATGTGGTTTCGCGCATCGACTAGGACAACCGTCTTGCCATAGCTCGCCAGCCGTTCCGCAAGGACGCTGCCGGCGAAGCCCGCCCCAACGATCACGTAATCAACCATGTTCAGACGGAGCTCGTTTCCGCAGAAAGGGCGCCTGCGGACTCGGGCAGAGCTCCGGCCAGGGCCGCCTCTTTGCGACGAATCTGATTCTCGATTTCGGCCGTGAGACGGTCCCACGTATTTGCCTCGGCCCGGCGCAGGCGGGCTCGCTGCATGTGGCGGGAGGGCGCCTTGGCCTGCTCCTGACAATGCGAGATGAATTCATCTCGTGACGAGGCGATCTTGACCACATCGGAAAAGAGCGAAACAACGTCGGCAACGGCGGTTGAAACGACCGGTCGGCCGGCCGCTAGGTATTCCAATGCCTTCGTGGGATTGATGAATTCCGTTGCTTCGTTGAGCGCAAACGGCATCAGGCAAACGTCGAACCGCTTTGAGTAACGTGGCAAATCCTGGTATTCGCGGCGACCGAGCCAGTGAAGCCTAGGATGTGCGGGGAGTTCTTCTGGGCGGACTTTTGCCGTCGGCCCGACAATGACGATGCTGCCGACCGTCTGGCGGGCCAGTTCCAGTAGAAGATCGTAATCAAGCCGCTCATCAACCACCCCGTAGTAGCCGAAGATCGGACGGGGTAGTGACCTGATATCCTCCGGTACCGAGGTGCTGCGCTTCAAGGCGCGCCCAAAATGCTGCACGTCGACTCCACAGCCAAAAAAGTGACAATCCGCATGAAAGGCACTCTTCACCCGGTGCAGGCGGCGTCCGCCGCAGAAGACCAGATCGGCGTGCTTCAGCAGCTCCTGCTCACGTTTGAGCATTTCGGGCGGCGCCCCGCGAAACTGCGACAACTCATCCATGCAGTCGTAAACGACAAGCGATTCATCCAACTGGCCCAGAAAAGCCGTGACCGCCATGGGATCGTAGAACCATTGAATGGGCCGGTTGTACTGACGGAGCGACGGCTCCAGAAGCGCCGTCTTGAGCAGTCGCCGACGTTCCCGATCGACATACGCTCCATCCCCCCACACGCTGTGCGGGAACACCACCTTCAGCTGCGTGACGCCGGAACAACCGGCCGCCGGACGGTGCTCATAAAAAGCATCGAAGTCTCCATCGCGGACCTCTGTTTCCACAAACAAAACTGGGTGCCACTGCGCGAGACGCGAAAGATACTGCTGCGGCCGCTGCCAGACATTGTCCCAGGAAAGATGGCAGTGGACGACAATCGGGGTGCGACGCGGCGTCTTTCCGGCCGCCCACGACCGCCCAAGCATCCTGCGGGCAAAGGAAGTCGCGCCGAAGGAGGAACGGAAGCGGGGAAACTTGGTCATACGTCGTGCCCTGCAAATCATGTGCCTTCCGGCCGCCACCCGTGCTGACCACGCGCCTCCTCTCTGGGAATCGCAATGCGATTACCCTCTTGACCGCTTAAGCCTTTGCATTTCGCGCGGTCAGCAAGACGATTTGCAGCGCTTCATATTTGTCTGTAGGTACTTCGATAAGCCGTTTGCTTCGCTGAGACTGAGCGGTATTCTCAGTGCGAAGGTCAAACGGCGCAGCGGCCAGCTGCCTTGCCTCGTGCTTCTTGCAGCGAATTGCGTGCCTCAACCTCGAAGCTGGCCATCAAACCCAGTTTATATTCCAGTTAGTCCCCAGATTTGAACGTGCCGAACCGCCTGACCACGCTCATCGCGTTGGTCGACGTTGAAGAGCTGGTTTGACGCGGGCAAGATCAGCTTTGTTTTCTCTGGCCCCACTTTCTCCAAGGAGGCGATTAACTTTTCGTTGGACGGCATTCCGGATGATCCATCTGGGTGAGGGTGTAGAGACGCTCGGGCTCGATGATGTCGCGGTTTTCGCGGCCGTGATAGAAATCGCGACCTTGCAACGTACTGTCGAGACGTTCGCCAATTGCCGCCTGGCCCAATTCGAGTTTTCCACGGCTCCCTTCTCTAGAAAGTTCTTTAGAGTGAATACCATTCGGAGCTGTAAACTAGGTGCTAATCACCTATATAGAATGTCATTCGACCGGTAGCGTTGACAGTCTGGACGATCTTCGTTAAGAACGGCGCCTATGGGCGAAAACGACCTATCCGCGAAGCGAATCGTTGTTGTCATTCCTGCCTATAAAGCCGCACAGACGCTCCCTTCGGTTCTCGCCCGTATCACGCCTGAAGTATATCACGAGGTATTCAGAATCCTGATTATCGAGGACATTGATCCCCGAACGCCCCGGTCATCTACCCCGGAGCTGGAAGCCCTATATCCGAAAGTTGAGATTCTAGTCCGCGATTATCCGGGCTACGGCGGGGCGCAAAAAAAGGGATTTCGACGCGCCCTGGAATTGGGAGCTGACATCGCGGTGCTCCTCCACGCGGACGGCCAATACGCCCCGGAAATCATGGCTGAGTTGTACGCCCCGCTCGTCAAGGATCAGGCTGATGTTGTTTTGGGTTCCCGCATGAAGACCTTTGGCGCTGCCATCCGGGGGGGCATGCCGGTCTATAAGTTCATCGCCAATGTTTTGCTCACCACGATCGAAAATATCGCCTATGGGCTCAATCTTTCTGAATACCATAGCGGCTATATGCTCTATAGTAGAAAGGCGCTGGAGACCATTCCATTCGAAAAGCTAAGCAACGACTTCCATTATGACGGAGAAATGCTTTTGGTCGCCGGAAAAAAGAAGTTAAGAATCGCCGACCTCCCCATCCCCACGCACTACGGAAGCGAAAAATCGAACGTCAAACCCATCGCTTACGGATTCGAAGTTCTGGGTGTAATCGTCAAATACCTGCGGGGGAAGTATAATTACGACACCCCTCGAAGCTGACGGAACTGAGCCTTCATCAAGTTGGTGAATCGTTCGATTGTTTGGCGGATGCGAAAATCGGGATTGTCCCGCAAGCCATCACGAAGAAGGAGGATTACCGCGGCAATCATGCACGGAGGCGTGATCAACACCCCCAAGGCATTGTCCCGGAGTCCGGTATCCGTAAAGCCCAGATAGCCGAGGATTATCTCGCGCTTGGGAACAGTGGCAAACGCCAGCAATCCAAGAACAAGAAAATCATTTCGGCGGCAGCTCCGAAGAAGAATAAGAATCACGATCGCAATATCAATATAGAGCAAGCGATACTCTCCGCCAAAGGGAACGGACAGGGGAATGCTGACGAGGAGTATAACGGTGCGGCGGAAAAATTCCTTTTCGATGAAAACCGCATAGAAGGTGACCGCCCCTAGATAAATTACGGTCGCCAGGCTATAAACTTGGTACAGGGACTCCGTAAAAGAGCGAGAAAGCATCACGATCTGGCCAGAAGGCACGTTAGCCCACCAGTAAACGAATGTTAGGATCGACGCCTTGACGGTCGACCATGGGGTGGCGCTGGCATATAGGCCGTAGGGTTCAATAAGATAATAGGTACGCCAAAAGGCCAGATTATTGTTCCATAATTGCCAGTTGGTTTTCAGCGGGTGGCTAAAGGTCAGGAGGCTCAGGTAATTCGAGATGAAAAACCCTGTTCCGAAAATAAGGAGTCTAAGGAAATTTCTTGGATGAAGGAACAGCACCAAAAGCAAAGCCGGGTAAAGCTTGAAGCACACAGGAGGGAAGAGGCACATTAAGCCAAGTGTATGCCGCCGAAGGCGGCAACAGTGCAGTGCGCAGGCGACCATGAGCGCAAAGAAGAGTTCCAGGTTGGCACGGTCGAGTCCAAACCAGAGCGGAAAGGAGCTGAACATGAAAACTGTGGCAAGGCTGATGGCAGCGATTAGCGAATAAAGAGAATGCCTTGAATCAGGGAAAAGAAGGCGCAGAGCTTCAGCCAGTGCGACCCAGATCCCAAGGGAGCACATGCATAAATAGAGCAAAACTTCCGTAGAGGTCCCGAGTGCGCCTAGGCAGCGTATCACGGGATAGGTGGCCGGAAGATATCCAGCCCAATGCGTATCATAGGGGCTGGGTAACGATGCCTCAAAAAATAACACAGAGAGATCGCTAAAACGTCGACTCGGCAGGTAGAGAAAGCTGTTGTAGGGATACGGGCGATGAAGAATCCAGCCTTGCCACCCATGCCAAATCAAGGCGATGAGCATCCCGAGGAATGTGATTCCGAGTGCCAGCCAAAGTTTGCGTCGCCGAAAATCCATTTCAGAAATGACTGCGTGTCGAGGCCGATCTACTTTTCGCTTTTCGTCTCGCGAATACGCTTCTTCGTTGCTCGCTCTTTGTCCTCTGGTTAGTCGATTTTAAACCAATCCGTCGGGTGATAGGAGGTAAAACGGGTCGATTTTTCGATGGACAAACCTCCGTGCCGGGGACGGGGCGCTCGCTGTCTTAGTTCCGGTGTCGGCACGGGATGGATCAAGTGAGTGGGCAAGCCGTAGGCGTCGGCGATCTTCAGAGCAAAGTCACTCCGCAGAATGGACGGATCAGGACCCGCAACGTTCCAGATGCCAGTCTGACCTTCTTCGGTAAGGCGCAAGATAATCTTCGCAAGATCAGGCGCATACGTGACGTTTCCAAACTGATCGTTGGGAACTCGGAAAACCTCATCCGACGCCAGAGCCCTGCGCACTTGAAATACAAAGTTCTTCCGTTGCGGTTCGTCTCCATAAACTCCCATGGTGCGGGCGATAAGCGCGCTGCCGTCGGTGACATCCAACACCGCTTCCTCTCCTTCCTGCTTCGAATGCCCGTAAGTCGAAACCGGACAAGGTGCCTTGGTTTCATCGTACGGCCCGTCGACTCCGTCGAAAATATAGCTCGTCGAAAAGTAGATGAATCGGGAACCCGCTTGATGAGCTAGTCGCGCGGCGCGCGCGGGCTGAGACTGGTTTTCCCGATAGGCGCGTCTTGGATCATCTTCGCAGCCATCGACGTGCGACCAACCCGCGCAATAGAAGGTAGCCTCGGGTTTAAACTGAAGAAAAAGGTCGGCTACTTTATCTTCGTCTTCCATGTTGAGGTGAATAAATACCCCCGTCTGATGCGAACGATAGGTGCCGATAACTTCATGCCCCTGCAGTCGAGATTCCGCGAACAAGTTCCAGCCCACCAGCCCGGAAGCTCCCAGGATCAAAATCTTCATCGATAGTGGAAGGGAGAACAAAAATCGCGAAACGGAAGGTGATTTTTGTCCCGCTCCGAAAGAACGGGATCGAGACAAGGCCAACGATGATCGAAACTATCCCAGAAAATACCAAGGTCATGCAGTGGGGCATGAACCTGACTAACCGAGTAATGGACGATCGTGTCGGCCTCCAACGCATAAAATCCGTGAGCAAAACCTGGCGGCAGATAAATAGCCTCGCGGCTAACGCCATCGAGTTTTTGCCCCCACGCTTGCCCATAAGTCGGCGACCCATTCCTTATATCAAGCGATACATCATAAATCTGGCCTTGGATGCAGTGAACGAGTTTGCCGATTCCTGCGGAAGATCCCTGCAGATGCATGCCTCGAAGCACCCCCGCGCTGGAAATGGAGTAATATTCCTCCTTCGGAACAAAATCGATGTCGTGTTCTAAAAAGAGGTCCCGGTGGTAGTTCTTAACGAGATAGCCTCGAGGGTCCTCGCGAACTTTCGGCTTGATCAAAACCAGTCCCGGAAGGGGAAGTGGCACAAAATTCATATCCATGGCGGTCACGTGTTTGGTAGCGACGAGACATCCACATGATTGACGGAGCTTAATGTGGCTGGGATACGCTGGTTGGTTGACGAGGTGTTCGGCTGCGGCGGATTCTAAGCCAATCTTTTTCGCGGCCACAATTTATTTGCGGCGAAAAGGTAGTGGCGGGCTGAGCGTGAGAAGCGGTGACTTCTCGGCAGTCCGGCGAACTTGCGCGTGGCCATGGCCATTTTGCGGACCGCGCGTATAGTTGCCTTGGCATGAACCCTCCTCTTTACGCCGAGGCTCTTCCTTTCCCCTTGGAGACGTCGCGTTGGGAGCGCATTCCACTCGTGATTTATCGCGAGCCGCGCACGGCCGCACGGCAGGTGGCGGCTGAGATCGCCGGGCTGATCCGTGCGCGCGAGGGCGAAGGACGCTTTGCCGTGCTGGGCCTCGCCACCGGCTCGACCCCGATCTTCATCTACCAGGAACTCGTGCGGCTGCATCGCGAGGAGGGCCTGAGCTTCGCCAACGTCATCACCTTCAACCTGGATGAATACTACCCCATGTCGCCTGAGCAGGCGCAGAGCTACCACCACTTCATGCGGCAGCATCTGTTCGATCATGTTGACCTCGACCCGAAGCGCGCCCACCTGCCCGATGGTTCTAGGCCGCGCACGGAAGCGGCACGCGTCTGTGCGGCGTACGAGGAGCTGATCCAGCGCGCCGGCGGAATCGATCTTCAGCTGCTTGGCATTGGACGCACCGGGCATATCGGTTTCAACGAGCCGGGCTCCTCGCGCCGCAGCGGCACGCGGTTCATCCATCTTGACCGGGTCACGCGGCAGGATGCGATGAAGGATTTCCAGGACGAGCAGGCCGTGCCGCGCACCGCTATCACCATGGGCGTGCGCACCATCCTGGCGGCCCGCCGCATCGTCCTGATGGCCTTTGGCGAACACAAGGCCGCCATCGTCCAGCGCACCGTGGAAGGCGAAATCAGCCCTGAGGTTCCCGCCACCTTTTTGCAGGATCACGAGAACTGCCTGATGGTGATCGACGAAGCCGCGGCAGCCGAACTGACTCGCCAACGCACGCCGTGGGTGGTCGGCCCGCTGGAGGAAATGGGCCTGGCGTGGAATGACGCCATGGTGCGGCGCGCCGTTACCTGGCTCGCCTGCGAGACGAGCAAGGCCGTGCTCAAGCTGACGGACGAGGATTATAATTCCCACTCGCTGCAGGATCTGCTGGCGGAGGGCGGGAACGCCTACGAGCTTAACCTTCGCGTTTTTCGCCAGCTGCAGAACACCATCACCGGTTGGCCCGGCGGCAAGCCGAACGCGCGTGAGCAGCCGCGCACCCTGCGTGCTTCTTCCGCCGCCGTTTTCCCCAAAACCATCGTCGTGTTCTCGCCGCATCCGGGGGACGGCGTTCGGGCGATCGGCGGTACCCTCACGCGCCTCGCGCAGCAGGGGCATGCCGTGCATCTCGTCTACCAGGTCTCCGGCAGCAACCAGGTGCGCGACGAGGTGGTCGAGCGCTACATCGACGTGCTCGAGCACATGCGCATGAATCCCACCGCGAACTGCGATCCGGCACGGGTGCGGGCGGCCATTCGGCGGGGCGAGGCCCGCGTGGCCGCGCGGGTTTGCGGCATCCTGCCGGAACGCCTGCACTTTCTTAATCTGCCCTTCTACGACGCCGCAACCGAGGGCCATCGCCGCTGGTCGGACGAGGATGTCGATCTCACCGCGCGGCTGCTGGCGGAAATTCAGCCACACCAGATTTACGCCGCTGGCGACCTGGCGGATCCGCATGGTACGCACCGTCAGTGCCATGAGATATTAACCGCCGCTCTCGCTCAGGGGGCGCGCGAGCCGTGGTTCACCCAATGCGAGGCGTGGCTTTATCGCGGTCTCTGGATGGCATGGCCCATCCACGAAGTTGACATGGCCGTGCCGCTCAGCCCCGTGGAAGTGGAGTGCAAACGGCGCGCGGTCGCCCAGCACGAAAGCCAGAAGGATATCGCCGGCAGTCCCAGCGAAGATTGGGCCTACGCCGCGGGTCGCCAGTTCGACGCACTTGGACTATCCGACTACGAGGCCGTCGAGACGTTTCACCGCTGGACGTAACGCCCAAATCGCCGCTCCGCTTGCGCCCCGGGGGATGACAAGCGGATGGAAGGCGCCTTAGGCGCAGAAACGCCGCGTCAGGCCTTCTTTGCCTTGACCGGCTTCTTTGCGCCCTTTGCGTCGGGAGCTTCCTCTGCGGGATCGACTTTCGGCGCGGGATGATTCACCACCACGTTGAGCTTCGCCACCACGTCGGCGCCAAGCTTCACGGGCACCTCGTGCTCGCCGAGATCCTTGATCACCTTGGGCAGGTCGATCTTCTTGCGCTCGATGGTGTAGCCGGCTTCCTTGAGCTTGTCGGCAATCGCCTGACTGGTCACGGAACCGAAAACCTTTTCCGAGCCCTCGCCGGATTCCAGAACGAACACGAGCTTCAGCTTGCCGAGCTTGCCGGCGAGTTCCTGGGCGTCGTTGAGTTCCTGCGCCTCGCGCTCCGCGCGCTTGCGGCGGAGCTCCTCGACCTGGCGCTTGGTGGCGTTGGTGGCGGGCGCGGCAAAATCCTTCGGGATGAGGAAATTGCGGGCGTAGCCGGGCTTGACCGACACGATATCGGCCTCGCTGCCCAAGCCCTCGATCTTGGTTTTCAGGATGACTTCAACGGACATAGAACTCTCTTCGGTTGGTGTTAAAAAGCGGGTTTCGAGCCTACCAAGAGGCTCGGGTGCGTCAATGGCGATTTTGGACTGCGCGAAAGACGCCGCTATTCGGTGCTTCATGCCTTATTTGGCCCCGGTCCCAGCAAGGCGAGGCGTCCGGCCCGCCTGCCGTGATTTCCGCATAGCTAAAGTATGAGCAAGGCAGAACGACAAACGCTCAGCCAGCCGTTAGAGCGGCTTGCTCGCCCAGGACGTTTGCGGGTAGTTGCTCTTTAGCTTCGTCATCGTGCGCTGGGCGTCGGCGGTATCGTTGGCTTTGGTATACGCCTGGGCCGCCAGGTAGAGGCCCTGGGCGCTGAGATCGGGCACGGCGGTTCCGTAGAAGAGATCGACCTGCTCGAAGTAATGCGTGGCGTATTCGATGTCCGTCTGCCCCGCGGTCTTGACGCCGTGCCCGGCCTTGGCCAGCAGGCGTCCGTAGCCAAGCATGGCCAGCGCCTGGTTATGCGCGCCCGCCGTCGGTGAGATCATGATGGAGCTGTAGGTTGCCTTGGCGTCGGCGACTTCGATGTCAGAACTCGACTGCTCCTTTATTTCCGCCATGCCGAGCTGGAGATCGCCATAGTGCGGGCTCCATGCCGCGCCGCCGGACAGTCCCATCATCTTCGTGAACCACATCTTGGCATTCGCATCGTCGTCCTGGGCCAACGCGGTGGCGCCGAGCCCGTAATACGCTTCAGCCAGCCTCTGCAGCTCGGTGGGCTTCGCGCCGTCGAGCAGCGTCTGGAAGACCTTCTGCGCTTCTGGATAATTCTTGGCCTCCAGAAGCAACTGACCGTACTGGTCAGCCTCCTGCGTGGTGAGCACAAGGCCGGGCGAAGCGGCAAGGGCCTTGGTCATGCGATCGAGCGCAGCGGCGTCGTGCTGGCGCCCGTCCTTGGTGACGAAGACAAGGCCAGCCTTCGCCAGTTCAAGCCGGGCCTGCATCTCGGGCGTGGTGAGGCCGGCACCCTGCTTGGCCAGGTATCCCTCGAGATCGCTGTCCTTGAGCACGCCCCACCGCACGCGCGCGACGCCGGTATTGACCAAGCCTTGCAGCGCGTCGCCGACCGCCTCCGTCTCGTCCGGGAAATTCTGCAGCGTCGCGACGTAGGCCGCCTCGGCCGCGGCCATGCGCTTCTCCGCCTCATCCCGGCCAGCGCCGCTTTGAAGCGATTGGTAGGATCCCATCGCCTTCGCCGCAGCCAGCCAGACATCGCCGATCTTGTTCTGGGCGGCCGCCGCCACATCCTTGAGCGGCGCTTCCGTCAGCGGCTGGTAAAGTGCCACGGCATCCGGGAACTGCTTCTGTTTTTCGAGCACGGCGGCCACGGCGTCGTTGGCCTGGCTGATGAAGGCGTAGGCGGTGGGGAATTGCGTGGCCAGGTCCTTGGCGGCCTGCACCATGGCAGCGGTTTTCCCACCGCGCTCGTCGATATTGACGATATAGAAGAGCGCGAAGGAGCCGATCGCCTCGTTGTCGTGAAATTGCTTGGCCACGTCCTGCAACACCGCGATGGCGCCGGGATCATGCTGCTTGTCCATGGCGATGGCGCCGAGGACCTCAACGCTAGGCAGCGCCTTGTCCGTGGGATACTTCGCCTGGAAGTTCCTGGCCTCAGCGGCGACTTCCGGCCAGCGCTGGAGAAGGTTGAGCACCTGGATGTAGTAGGCGTCCGCAGAAGCCTGGTAGGGGCCGGCCTTCGGGTTATCCTTCACCTTCGCGAGCGTGGCCAGCGCGCCGTTCAGGTCGCCCGTCTGCACCTGGCCTTCACCCTGCGTCACGAGCATGGCGTAGGAGAGCGGATTGTCCGGATGATCCCGTACAAATTCATCGATGACGTGCTTGGATTTGTCGACCTGGCCAAGTTTCTCCAGCGCCTGCGCCTCGAGCGTGACGGCAGCGTCCACGTGCTTGCCGTTCGGGAAATCCTTCAGGCTGCGCTCGGCTTGCTTGAGCGCGCCGGCGTAATCGGGGGGCGTGCGCTTCATCAGCGCGTCGGCGATCTGCACGCTGATGCTGTCGGCGGCGGGATCGCCCGGATGCTTCGCCAGATAATCGTCCAGCGCCGCGTCCGCCTTCTCCGCCTGGCCGCCGAGCGTGTAGGAATAAAGCAGCTGGAAATCGAGTTCCTTCTGCAGGTCGTCCGGCAGCGTGACGTCGTGCAGACGACGCAGGATGGTGCGGGCCTCATCCGGCTGCTTCATGCCGATGTAGCACTCAGCCATCCGCAGCAGCGCCGTGATGATGGGGTCCGGGCCGGCTTGGAGATCCGTCAGGCGCGAGGTCTCGCGGTCGAGCAGCAGCGCGGTCAGGTTGGAGCCGCTTGCGCCGCCGTTCTGCAGCGAATTGGCCTGTTGCGCGCGCAGGACATCGATCCGCTTTTGCTGCACGGCCACCATGTCCTCCTTGCGCAAAACCTTGCGGAAGACGTCGAGCGCCTTCGCGTAGTCCCCCGGCTCCGTCTGCGCCAGCAGGTAATAAAGCTGGCCCTCGCGCATGTTCGCCTCGTTGCCCTGCACCTTGGCGTTCGGGTCGTTGACCACCTGGTCAAAGGCGGCAAGCGCCTTGTCCGCCAGCGGCGTGATCTCGGCCAGCGGCTGCTTGGCGGTGATCGCGTTGCTGGCCTGCACCGCGTAGATGCTGCCGAGCAGCAGCAGGTAATCCGGCTTCTGCAGGCTGGAGGAGAAATGGGTGAGGAGCGTGTTGAGTTCCGACGTGGCCTCGTCGTAGTTCTCCTCGCCGTAGGCGGAAAGCGCCTGGTAATACATCGCGCTTTCCAGGATGTCGCGGAGGTCCGGCTCCGGGTTCTGGTTGATCAGGGAGAGGAGCTTGGCCAGCGTGCCGCTGGCCTCCTGGTAGCTGGCCTTGGCCGCCTCGCCGGTGAGCGAGTGAGCCTGAGAAAATTGGGCCAGGCCGGTGAAGAAAAGCGCCTTGCCGCGCACATCCGGCTTGGCGTTCGGGGCGGTGAGCTTTTGCAGGATGCTGATCGTGCGCGGAAAATTCCCGGCGTGCAGGTAAGCGTAGCCCGCCTGCACCGTGATGTCGTCGATGCCCGGCGTGCTCGGATAGGTGGTGACGATTTGATCGAGATCCTTTGCGGCTGTGGCGTAATCGCCGGAATTCATCGCGGCGGTGCCCTGCTGGAGCAGGAGGGCGGCGGCCTGCCCATGGGCCGCAACGGCGGAAAGGCCAAGACAGCCGGCCAATGCCATAACTTGACGCCAATTCACCATCTTACTTTGTTGCGATCTCCAACTGGGTCAAAGCAAATAATCGCAATTTCGATTTCCGCGCAAAGATAGGTGCCCGCGCAGGCGTTTGCCGAGCCTCCTCAGCGCAAATCAGACCGCGTCCGACGTGCTCGAAAGCGTGAACTGGTCGATGAGCAGCGGCGGCATCGCAACGGGCAGGCCGGCGCCTTCCTCGCCATACGTGCGCACGGTTGGCCCGAGGGCCAGCACCTTGTTGAGCATGGCGACCGGGCTCTCGTTGAAGCGGAAGTTGTGCACCGGCCGCGTGATGACGCCGTGCTCGATGAGGAACACGCCGTCGCGCGTCAGGCCGGTGAGCAGCACGGTTTGCGGATCGACCTCGCGGATGTACCAGAAGCGCGTGAAGAGAAGCCCGCGATGCACGTTGGCGATCATGTCGGCCATCG
>CAJCIA010000078.1 GCA_903970275.1 Betaproteobacteria bacterium | reverse complement strand
CATGCCCACCATCGTGCGCGAGCCGGTCCCCAAATCCTGGGTGCCGCACCGCACCTCCACCGTGCCGTCGGAATGAATCTGCACTTCCGCCTTGGAACCGCCGCCACCGCCGCCCCAGGAACCTGCCGCCACGCCCACGCCGGTCTTCACCGGACCTGGGCTTGATCCCGGCGCCTTGTACTTGTCCTTCCAGCCGAATTTTTCCATGCCCACCGCGTACTCGCGCTGGCGCACGTCGGAGGGATCGTTCTTCAGCCGAAACTCCACCGGGTCCAGGCCCAGCTTCACGGCCAGTTCGTCCATGACCGACTCTGTCCCGAAACTCGCGGGGGGATGACCCGGCGCGCGGAACGCGCTGGACGAACCGGTGTTCAAGGCCACGCCGTACTGATTCACCCGCTTGGTGGGAAAGTTGTAGAGATAAGGCAGCGCGATGCTGGCTCCGCCGCCTCCGCCTGCGGTCGATCCACCGCCGCCGATGCCGGGCGAGCCCTTGTTCTCGCAATCGGCCGCGACCAGCTTGCCGTCTTTGTCCGCCGCCAGTTTGATCCGCTGGTGCGACGACGGACGGTTGCCCGCCGCCAGCCCCTGCTCGAGCCGCGAGAGCATCAGCTTCACCGGCGCGCCCGCCGCCTGCGAGAGCTTGGCCGCCAGGCCGCCGTGCACGCCCGGCCCAAACTTCGCGCCGAAGCCGCCGCCCATGTAATCGCAAATGACGCGCACGTTGCTCTTCGGGAAATTCATGTGCCCGGCCAGCCCGTCGCGCACGCTAAAGACTCCCTGCGTCGAGGCCCACGCCGTCATCTCGCCGCCGTCGACGGAAACGGTATTGCCATGCGTCTCCAGCGGATGGTGCAGCTGCACCGGCGTGCTCAGTTCGCACTCTGCCACGGCCGCGGCCGAAGCGAGGGCGGCGTCCACATCGCCCTCTTCCTTCGTGCCCGGCAGGCTCACATTGGAACCGGTGAAGACCGCGGGCGCGTCCGGCTTGATCGCATCGTCCATCTGGACAACGAAGGGCTGCGGCGTTGCCTCCACCGTGATCGCGCGGATCGCATCCATGCATTGCTGCTTGGTCTCCGCCGCGACGGCCGCCAATTCCTGCCCGTAAAAGCGCACCGTGCGGTTCTCGCCGCCAGCCAGGATCGCCGCCTTTACGCCCGGCATGGCCTGCGCCGCGGTGAGGTCGATCCTGGTCACGGTGGCTGCCGCCCACTTCGAGCGCAGGATCATGCCCCACAGCACGCCCGGCGGCTGCACGTCGTAGGTATACTTGGCCTGACCCGACACCTTCGCCGCGCCGTCGAGGCGCTCGGTCGGGTGGCTGAGGACCTGAAGTTGGTCAGGCCAGGCTGCCATAATCGGTCACGGTAAATTGCGCGGGCGCCTCGGCTCCACTCGCCTTCAGCGCCGCACGGACGACGTGCGGATAGGTGCCGCAGCGGCAAAGATTCCCCGAGCAGGCGTGGCGTACGTCGGCCTCGGTCGGATGCGGATTCTCGTTGAGCAACGAGGTGACCGCCATGACCAGCCCCGGCGTGCAAAAGCCGCACATCAACGCGTCGCATTCCACGAACGCCTGCTGCACGGGCGAAAGCTCGCCCACGGGTGCCAGACCCTCGATGGTTGTGATCTTCTGGCCTTGCGCGTCAATCGCCAGCTTCATGCACGAGTAGGTCAGCTTGCCATCGACCAGTACGGAGCACGCGCCGCAGGTCCCGCGGTCGCACACTTCCTTGGTCCCGGTAAGCGGCGAGCTGTAGCGCAGCGCGTCCAGCAGCGTCACGCGCGGCTCGAGGTTGAACTGCCGGGGCGCGCCATTGATCGTCAGCGTGACCGGTACCGCGCCCGGTCCTTGCGGCTGCGGCCCGGAAACCTTGCTGATCTCGTCGGCTAGCGCGCCGGCCTGCACGGATGCCACGGTCAGCGCGCTCGTGCCGATGCCCTTGAGGAAGGAACGCCGGCTCAGCGCGCTGGCGGAAGGAGAAACGGCGTCGCTCACGATTGGATGAACCCGGAAGCGGCGCAAAGTTGCTAAGGAGCCACCGCCAGCGGCGCGCCGCACAGTCCGGTAGGATTCGAAATTTCAGGATCGCCGAACCGGCCGAGAAAGAGCGTGCGCCGGCCGTGATCCTGCCACTTTAGCGCCAGCGCCGGCTCTACCACGCGGGAAACGGTAAGTTGATCGACCGTAAAGGAACTCATCGCGCTGCGCGGTTGGTACCACAGCATCTCGCCGCAGCTGGCTAATCCACAGGCCGGCGCACCCGTGCCCGTGAATGCGATGTCGCGGCCCAGCGCCACGCGCACGTCATCGCCCGTCAGGCTCATCGTGACTGGGACTGCGCGCACATCGATGGGCGCCGCCGTGCTCGACTTGGCCCAGACGAGGAGCGCCGCACGCTGAGCAGGCAAGATCTTTTCCGGAACGTAGGCCACCGCGCGTTCTGCTCGCTGGTCGCGGTCCGCCAGGTTCTCCGACCCGATCTCCAGCAAGGCGAGCGAAAGCCCCTTCAAGTCCGTTCCGCCCAAGTGGCCGGAATCGAAATGCCAGGTACGCAGCACATAGCGGCCGCCCATGGTCGCCTCCGCCGATACGATGCACCCGCCGGCGAAAAGCTCGCAGGAATGTAGTTCGGCCACTTCGCCACGCGGCACATCGGCCCGCGCCGTGATTCCAAACATTGCCAGCGCCGCCAGCGCTACCAGAGCCCGCCTTGCCATGACCTTATTCTATCTCAACCAGCCGATTCAGCCACCGGTTTTTGCATCCATCTAAGGGTTATCTAGCCAAATCGAAACCCGTGTACTCTCGCGCTTCATCAGGCTGCAAAGCGACCACGGTTCCACTTCGTTTCGCAACATCAAGATCCGGCCGCTGCCAAACGGCACCTGATCACGGCGCACGCTGACCGAGCGCATCCAGGGCGGGAAGCGCGTTGCCCGAGTCATCGAAAAGCGCGCGGTCCCCCCACGCTGTCAGCCATCCGGGCGCCTGCCAGGAGCCGTTGGTGATCCATTCGCCACCCCAGTAGAAGATGCCTTTGCCATGGCCATCCGGCACGGCGGCGACCGTCCTGACCAGCTGCTCAAGGAACGCCTTCTGCCCTGCCGGGGTCGCCGGGAAATAGGTTCGCTTCGGATCGCCTCCGCGCCAATTGCCATCCGTCTCCGCGAGGATGATGTCCTTGTGGTAGGTGGCCGCCAGAAACGCGAGGTTCTTTTGCAAGCCGGGCAGCGGACCATTCCAAAACGGGTAGTAGGACAAGCCGATGTAATCGAACGGAACGTGGCGCGCCATGAGATGATCGAAGAACCACTTGCTCACGCTCAAATGGCTGCCCCGATCGATGTGGATCATGATCTTGATCGCGCCCGCTGGGTCTGCCGCATGAACCCCGCGGATGCCAGCCTTGAGCAGATCGGCGAAGCGATCCCAGCCCGCGTCCGACGCATTGCGCCCATCCGGCCACAGCATCCCATTGGTGATCTCGTTGCCCACCTCCACCAGATCCGGCAGGCAACCCGCCTCGCGAAACTGAGCCAGCGTCGCGCGCGTATACTCGAACACTTTCGCGACCATCTGCTGATGATCCAGCCCCTGCCACTCTCGCGGCGTGACCTGATGCCCCGGATCGGCCCAGCCATCCGAGTAGTGGAAATCCAGCAGAAGATGAAGGCCCGACGCCTTCACCCGCCGCGCCAGCCCCACGGTATACGCCAGGCTGTTCACCTGCCCGCTTGTGCCATCCGGCTGCACCAAGAGCCGAAGCCGAACGTAATTGAAACCGTGATCCTTAAATATCCCGATCGCATCGCTGGCTTGCCCTGCCTCCTTGAACCGAACGCCGTGATTTTCCAAATACCCCACCAGCGAAAGATCCGTCCCGCGGATCGGCAATAAAGGAGCGTCCGCGCAGGCATCACCTGCCATCAATCCCGCCACGAGGAACCCCAGCAACCAAACGCGCATGCCTCGTTGTACCGCCCCAACCCAAACCCGCCAAAAAAATTTGATTCCCTCCCCCGACCATGATTAACTCACCGTTCCCTCTTTTCCGGAGTAGCTCAGTGGTAGAGCGGTCGGCTGTTAACCGATTGGTCGTAGGTTCGAGCCCTACCTCCGGAGCCTCTTGTCGGAGGCCATTCACCGGTCGGGCGTGACAAAACGTGACAGATTCGGCATTTTGGGACGGTGAAGCCGGTACGTCTGACGCGTTTCAAAGACGGCCGCCATTGCGTCTCCTTTTACCTTGAAGGCAAGCGGCGCCGAGAAACCTATTCCAATCTACGTGACGCCCAGCGCCGTTGCGGCGACGTTGAGAGACTCATAGGAAAAGGACATAAGATCGATACCAAGCAAGCGTCCGTACATGACGCTTCTACTCAGTACGCCATCGGTCTTTTGGCGCAGAAAGACATTCAGAAGCCTTTGACCTCGGTCATCGAGGAGTATGCCGCCGCCATCCAGATATTGGGCGGGCAAGGAACCCTCGTCGAAGCTTGTGAGGCCTACATCAACAACCAAGACAAGATCGTTCCGATCACCGTGTCGGACCTAGTGGTCGACTATAATCGCTACCTGAAGGGCCAGAAAGTGAGCGAAGGGCATCGGGACAAGACGATCAATATTTATCTGAAGCGCTTCGCGACGGCGTTCAAGATGGAGATCAGCCTGATCACATTGAAAGATTTGGAATCATGGCGGGCCGGTTTCTCCTCCTCACCACGAACGACCAACAATTACTGCAACGCGGTGAAGGCGCTCTTCAACTATGCGAAGGATCGCGGACATCTTCGCGGGGATCGTGCAACAGAAGCCAGCAAAGTGAAAGATGTGACAGAGGAGGCAACGGAGGCCAATCCCTTCACCCTTAAAGAAATGGCGGTCCTACTTACGGGGGTGGATGAGAAATCACTTCCTTACATCGTCCTCGGCGCC
>CAJCIA010000077.1 GCA_903970275.1 Betaproteobacteria bacterium | reverse complement strand
TCGATCGGCACCAGCATCTGCCGCGAGGCCGACAGCGAGAAGCTCGCGTGGCGGCTCGCGCGCGAAATTCATCGCCGCAACAACGGCAAGATTCCCGCCTCGCTCCAGCCCTACCTCGACCGCCCCGACTTCGAGCAGCAGGAAAGGGTGCAGCAGGCCGAGACCTTCCGCCGCGAGCTGCTCGACTGGCTGACGGAAAACCGCGAGGAGCAATCGTCCGCCCCCCGCCGCGGCCTGCGCGTCGCATGGAAAATCGAGCCCGGCTACGATCCGCTGGAAGCGCGCGTGAGCATCGACCTGCGCGTCAATTCCCCGAAGCTCAAGGAAGGCTCGCGCAATTTCTTTCAGGTGCGCGGGCTCTGCAACGAGGCGGCCAACCGCCCGGAGCTTTTCTCCGCGGACGACCAGGTCCTGCTCCGCTGGCTAAGCGATTTCCTGCCCCTGCTGCTCACGGACAAAAACCGCTCGGGCAGCCCGTTCCTGCATGACAACCGCAGCCTGCTCACCTGGCTGACGCAGTGGGGCACCAGCGGCCGCTGCCAGTGGGAAGACGGCGCCGCCGTCGAGTTCAGCCCGCTCAGCGCGCGCATCGTCCCGCAACTGCATCCCGGCACCGGCAACGGCCGCAACGGCTCGCGGCTGGAACTTTCCTTCGAGGTCGTCACCGCCTCCGGGCTGCGCGAGCCGCTGGAGCAGGCGCATCTTTTCCTCGCGCCGAAGGACGACCAGGCCCGGCCGGAACTTGAACTCGTCTGCGTGAAGCACTGCTTCTACCGGCTGACGGAACGCCCGCCGCGCTCGCTCATGGCCCTCGCCTTCCGGCGCGGGATCGGGCAGGTCGATGCCACCGCGGCGGGCCAGCTTTTGCCGCCGCTCCTGCGCCGTTATCCGCACCTCCAGCAGCAGGTGAAGATGCACCTGCACCAGGTTCCGGCCCAGGCCAAGTTCTACTTCAATCTCGACGAGGAAGACCAACTGCGGATCAAGCTCTTCGCCGCCGCGCGCGAGGGCGCGATGCTCTGGGAATGGAGCGACGACGGCTGGTCCAAGACGCAGCCGCAGGCCATCCAATCGGGCGAGCAGGAAAGCTACATCCACATCGCCGCGCCCGAGATGGTGGTGCACGGCGCGGAGGAAAATGGCCACGTGCAAAGCGCCGGCCGGGAGGGTCACGACGTGGAAATCTGGGACGATGTTCCCGCCGATGCCGACGTGGCCGACGCGCTGGCATGGCTGCGCGGCTTCGAGGCGGAGCGCGGCGAGCTCTGCGGCCATCCCGACAACTCCGGCTGGTGGCTGCTGGTGCAGGCGGCCGGAATTCCGAAGCTGCTCCAGCACTGGAAGGACCGCAGCGCGGCATGGCACTACTTCGCGAACAAGCGCTTTCAGCACCTCATCAGCGGCAAGCGCCGCCGCTTCCCCAAGCTGAAAATTCAGGCCACCGGCATCGACTGGTTCAGCGTGAAGGCGGAGTGGGAGGACGAGACCGTTTCCATGACCGAGGGCGATTGGTCGCGGCTCCAGCAGAGCGACGATCCCTACATCAAGCTGGCCAACGGCACGTGGCTGGAGCGCGAGGAGGCGACCCAGATCGCCGAGGCCGTGACCGCGCTCGCGGAAATCGGCGTGCAGGTCGGCGCGGAGGAGCAGCAACTCGGCGCGCTGCAGATGTCCGGCGCGCAACCGGCGGCGTGGAAGAAGCTGGAGGCGCTCATCGGCGAGGAGCCGGGAGGCGACGTGCTCAAGCAGCTGCGCCAGGCCGTCACCGACTTCCAGGGCGTGCCGGAAATCCCGGAGCCCCAGGGTTTGCGCGCCGAGCTGCGCCCCTACCAGAAAACTGGTCTCCACTTCCTCGCCTATTCGGCCAAGTTCGGCCTGGGCGCGCTGCTGGCCGACGACATGGGCCTGGGCAAAACGGTGCAGGCGCTTTCGTGGCTGCAGCATTTGCGCGAGGAGAAAGGTCCCGCGCCCAGCCTCGTCATCTGCCCGGCCAGCGTGGTCTTCAACTGGCAGCGCGAGGCGGAACAATTCGTGCCCGGCATGAAGGTGCTGCTGCTCACCGCCGGCGAGCATCGCCACACCTTGCGCGAGGAAATTCCGCAGCACGACCTCGTCGTGACCAACTACGCGCTGCTGCGGCGCGACCTCGCCGCGCTGCAAAAGTTTTCCTTCCGCGCCATCGTCCTGGACGAGGCGCAGAACATCAAGAACCCGGAATCGATGGTCGCCCGCGCGGCCAAGGCGCTCAAGTCCGACCACAAGCTGGCGCTCACCGGCACGCCACTGGAAAACCGGCTGCTCGATCTCTGGAGCATCATGGAATTTGTCCATCCCGGCTACCTGCCCGAGCGCGGCAAGTTCCTCGAGCAGTACGACCGCGGCGCCTCGCAGCCCGCACGCGCGCTTCTCTCCAGCCGCATGCGACCGATCATGCTTCGCCGGCTGAAGAAGCAGGTGGCGCAGGATCTGCCCGACCGCATCGAGGAACGGCTCGACTGCGAGCTGACCGAAGGCCAGCGGAAATTCTACCTCGCCGAGCTCCAACGCAGCCGGCAGGCGCTGTCCACCCTCGATCCCGCCTCCGGCCAGTCGCGCATGCACGTGCTCGCGGCACTCACGCGCCTGCGGCAGATTTGCTGTCATCCCATGCTCGCGGGCGGCAAGAAGACGCTTGGCTCGGGCAAGACTTCGTCGCTTTTCGAGGTGCTGGAGCCGCTTTATGCCGGCGGCCACAAGGTCCTCGTTTTCTCCCAGTTCGTCGAGATGCTCAAGATCCTCAAGGGCGAGCTGGAGGAACGCGGCCGGCCGTACTTCATGCTCACCGGCCAGACCGCCAACCGTGGCG
The DNA here is from genome assembly GCA_903970275.1 of Betaproteobacteria bacterium. Classification (GTDB taxonomy): domain Bacteria; phylum Verrucomicrobiota; class Verrucomicrobiia; order Methylacidiphilales; family UBA1321; genus JABDGH01. The sequence continues at coordinate 4,995 of CAJCIA010000077.1, read as the reverse complement.
AAGTGGTGCAGGCGTTCCACGAATGCAAGGAGCCGGCGGTCTTCCTGCTCTCGCTCAAGGCGGCCGGTACCGGGCTCAACTTGACCTCGGCCAGTTACGTCGTGCTTTACGATCCGTGGTGGAATCCGGCCGTGGAAGCGCAGGCCATTGACCGCACGCACCGCATCGGGCAGGACCGCACCGTCATCGCCTATCGCCTCGTCACCCAAGGCACGGTGGAGGAAAAAATCTGGAAGCTCCAACAGAGCAAGGCGCAGCTGGCGCAGGACGTCCTGGGCGAGGAAGGCTTCACCGGCAGTCTGAGCAAAGCCGATTTCGACTATCTGCTTGAGGATACCAGCAGCCAGCTGGAAGCCGAGGACAGCGAGTCCCCGGTCTAGATACACTGCATTCTGCGGCGGAGCGCCTCACGCTTCGTTGCAACTAATCCTTAAGTCTGCTTATTGGCAAAGGGTTACAATAGCGATTAGTTCTGGCATATCGTATGCGCTCTGTAACACATGCCTGCCGGTTCGTCCGAGAACAGCCTGAGTGCCACGTTCTTGCTGTCGGGTCACGAGCCTACTTCTGCTGGCTTCGCGCTTCATTTTCCCCTGCGCATCCTTATTGCGGAGGACAACTACATCAATCGCCGCCTGCTTGTCCTCATGCTCCGCGGTTTGGGCTATGAGCCGATTGCCGTGGAAAACGGCCGCGAATGCCTGCAAGCCTCCCTGGGAGGTGCGTTCGACCTGATCCTGACCGACCTGGACATGCCGGAGATGAGCGGGACCGAATGCGCGGAGTCCCTGCGTCGAGCGGACGTGCACGTACCCATCATCGCAGTCACAGCGAGCGATCCCGACATCGCCCAAGAGATGTGCGCGCTGGCTGGCATCAACGGCTACCTTAGCAAGCCCGTTGATTTCGCGGAGCTCAGGCGCATCCTTAAGGAAACCTCGCTACGCAAATGGGTGACGGAGCGCAACCTGGCCCTCGCGAACCTTTCTCCATCGACTCCCGCCGCGAATTCCGTTAAGTCCGCCTGATGGCTCCAGCGCGCTTCATCACGTTCGAAGGCGGCGAGGCCGCGGGCAAGTCCACCCAGATCGAGCGGCTGGCCACCAAGCTGCGAGAGAGCGGCGACGAGGTGCTGGTCACGCGCGAGCCCGGCGGCACGCCGCTGGGGGAGCAGATCCGCCACTTGCTCAAGCACGCGCCGGAGGGCCAGGGCATGAGCCCGAAGACGGAGCTGCTGCTCTTTCTCGCCAGCCGCGCGGAACTCGTGCGCAAGGTCATCGGGCCCGCGCTCGACCGCGGCGCGTGGGTGCTGTGCGATCGGTTCATGGATTCCACCACGGTGTATCAGGGCGCAGGCCGACAACTCCCGCACGAAGTGGTGGACCGGCTCAACGCCGTGGCCGTGGGCGTGCGCCTGCCGGGGCTCACGCTGGTGCTTGATCTCGATCCCGAGCAGGCCCGTGCGCGCCTGCTCCAGCGCGCGGGCAACATCGCGACGGTGGCCGACCGGATGGAAGAGCAACCCGCCGATTTCTTCGAGCGCGTGCGGCAAGGCTACACCGACCTCGCCGCCGCGCATCCCGATCGCGTCAAGATCGTCTCCGCTCGCGGCAGCGTCGAGGAAACGGAAACCGCCATCTGGAATCAGGTCGCCCAAACGTTCGGGCTCTAATTACTTTCCTGGAGCGGCCGTCTATGACCGTCGCCTGCCTTGGCGCCACGCGCCGCCACGTGCGGGCCTCGCTCAAGAAGTCTGCGGCCGCACGCTGCCTTGCGAGCGGCCTCTCTTTCTGTAGCGGCGGTCTATGACCGTCGAGCACAGGCGAAAGACCAACGAACATGCGTCGGCGGTCATAGACCGCCGCTACAGGGGAGGCATCAGAACGGTCCAAATACCGCGCGGCAGATGGCAACCGACGCCAGCGGCCCCACGATATCCGCAACGATTCCCGCTGGGATCGCATGGCGCGTCTTCCGAATGTCAACCGACCCAAAGTAAACCGCGATGACGTAAAACGTCGTTTCCGAGCACCCGTACATCGTCGCCGCGGTGAGCGTCAGCGGCGAGTCGGGCCCATGCTGCGTGACGAGGTCCTGGAAAAGCGCAAGCGAGCCGGTGCCGCTGAAGGGCCGCAGCAGCGCAAGCGGCACGAGTTGCGGCGGAAAACCGATCAGGCTGGTGAGCGGCGCCAGCGCCAGCGTCAACAGCTTCTCCCCGCCCGCGGCACGAAACATGAAGACGGCCACCAGCATCCCCACGATGTAGGGCAGGATGCGCAGGATGACGTTGAAGGCCTCTCGTCCGCCCTCGACAAATTCCTCATAGACCGGAATCCGCCGCAGTGCGGCGTAGGCGGGAAAGAAAAGGATGAGCCACGGAATGGCCAGCAACGAAACGGCACTGAGCGGCCGGATGAACAGGAAGTGAGGCCAAGATTCGCGCACGGCGGGCGGGACAAGGACGGGCGCGTTGCCGGGCAGGCCAAGATGAACCGAGAACCAGCCGGTCAGTTCCGGATACGCCACGCCCAGCAGCATGCCGAGAACGGTTCCGGCCAGCGCGGCCAGGATCCACCGGGCGCCGGGCACCCACGGCAGCGTTTGGTCCGCGGCGGTTTGCTTGCGGGCCTCGTCGGGCGCGATGGGATGATCGACCGCAAGCTTCTCGCGCGGTGCAGGCGCGGCATGTTTCGGCAGCGGCGGCAGGCGATAGAATCTGGTTTTCTCCAGCACCTTGGCCGCCGTGATTGCGGCGGCGTGGGCGATGCCGGTGGCGACCAGCGAGGTGCCGATGATCGCCATCGGATCCTTGCCGTGCGACAGCGCGAGGATGCCGATGATGCTCACCGGAATCAGCGTGATGGAGCTGGTGTTGATCGCGAGCAGCATGCACATGGCGTTGGTCGCAACGCCGGGCCGGCGGTTCAGGCTTTCCAGCTCGTTCATCGCGCGCAGGCCGAGCGGCGTGGCGGCATTGTTCAGGCCCAGGATGTTGGCCGCCATGTTCATGATGATGGCGCCCATGGCCGGGTGATCCGGCGGCACCTCGGGAAAGAGCCAGACCATGATCGGCTTGAGCGCGAGGCCCAGCCGGTGCACGAGCCCGGCGCGATCCGCCAGACGCATGAGCCCCAGCCAGAGCACCATGATGGCGAAGAGCTTCGCCGCCAGGCCGAGCGCCGTGTTCGCCGCCTCGATCGCTTGGTCGCCGACGTCCTGCAGGTGGCCAGTCACGCCGCCGAGCAGCACCGCCAGGACAATCAGCCCCAGCCAGACGAAGTTCAGCATGAACCGTTTTGCCGCGGCGCGGCGCGGGTGTCGAGCATCGGTCCTCCCGCCGGCGGGGCGAAGAGGTAGAGCACCGCGCTCAGCGCCAGGAGCACGGCGGGCAGGTCGATCAGCCAGTTGATCTCCGGCGAGGCGATATAGACATACAGCCCCACCACGAGCGCCACGCCCGTGGAAAGATAGGGCGGCCAGAAACGCGGCGTCATCAGCACACCGAGCGCGAGGAAGTTGAGCGCAAGCACGTCGTTATAGATGTTGCGGTAGGCGGGCAGAAAAAAATCGAGCAGGTACATCCACGCGGCCAAGCCCAGCAACAGCCGCGGCGTGTCGCGCCGACGCAACGCCCAGACACACCAGCCGGCAAACGGAATGGCCGCGAGAAGGAAGATGCCCGCACCCGAAACCGGCTCCAGGCTGAAATGGCGGAGCAGCGCGTGGATCGAGCCATCGGCGAAGACGATGGGAACGTAGAAGCTCAATTGGTAGATCGAGATGTCCTCCACCATCGCGGGCAGCGGACGCGCGCCGGAACGCGGATAATTCCAGTGCAGGTAATAGGACGCGTGCTGCTGCATGGCGTGCGCGTAGTCGATCCAAACGGGTCCGAGAAAAAGCATCGGCACGGCGAGTCCCAACAGCAACCCCGCACTCATGCCCGGGAGCTGGTCGCGCCGGCGCCAAGCGAGCGCTGGCAGCAGCAACAAGCAAGGCGGACGCGCCGCGGCCAGCCAGCCTGCGGCGAACCCGGCGGCATAGGTCCACCCTCGCCCCGTCCGCAGTGTGCCGGCGAGCCAGACCGCCAGCAGGAAACCAAGCACGACATAGTTCTGCCCGCGCTCGGCATGCAGCCGCCAGCTTGCGCCGTAGGTGAAGAGGGTGAACAGGGCGACAACGATCATCCGCTGCCAGCGCGCGCCCGCCGCGCGCCACCAGAGCGCGCCTGCACCAAGGAGCAGCGCCCATTGTGTGCCGAACCAGAGGAACTGCCCGTTGCGGTAAGGCAGCGTGGCCCACGGCATGGTCAGCACCAGCATGGCAGGCGAGGAGGTGGTCTTGTTCACCGGCATGTGCGGATTGTCGTAGGGATCGCAGTAGATGACGGGATCCTGCCGCTGCCATTTGTAAGAATAGGGATCGATCCCCGCGCTCAGCAACCGGGCGCCGGTGATGCGATTGCGCAGGTCGATCGCGCCGCCGCGCACGACGTTGTCGGCATCGATCCAGAAGCTGATGACGAGCGCGAAGAGCAGCGCGGGAAGCGCGGCGGCAGCAAGAAAACGGGGCATGCGGAACGAACCGGCCGGCATTCCCGAACGTGCCGGAAAAGCACGCGGCGGTCACGCCTAAGTCGCGCGCGCCGGGACGTTGAGCTCCTTGAAAAAGGCGAGCAACTTGCGGGCGGCCGACCTGGCGTCCCCGTCTTCCGCCGCCTTATGCAGAAAGTCGCTGTAGCCGGGCACCTGCGTTGTCTCGGCTTCGCTCAGGCGGAGAAAGCCCATCGACCAATCGGGAAAATCACGCGCGGCACAGGCGCCTTCCAGCAGCGTGATAAGCCCGCGGTGACGGGGATCAGCCGCGATGCGCGTACACGTGGCCTCAACGTCGGCCCGCTCGCCTTCCAGTAATTGAATGAAGTTGCCGCGCACGTAGAGCAGGATGCCGGTGACGCCGCAACTCGCATTGCGGGTGCGACTGATTTCCAGCAGC
>CAJCIA010000076.1 GCA_903970275.1 Betaproteobacteria bacterium | reverse complement strand
AGTTCTTCCGCCGACACCACCTCACCGGTCGCGGCCTTCACCAGCGGCGGCCCGCCGAGAAAGATCGTGCCCTGGTTGCGCACGATGATGCTCTCGTCCGACATCGCCGGCACATAGGCCCCGCCCGCGGTGCAGGAGCCCATCACGATCGCGATCTGGGGAATGCCGGCGGCCGACATCTGCGCCTGGTTGTAGAAGATGCGGCCGAAATGCCGCTCGTCCGGAAAGATCTCGTCCTGCTGCGGCAGGAAAGCGCCGCCGGAATCGACCATGTAGACGCAGGGCAGATTGTTCTGCCGCGCAATGTCCTGGGCGCGCAGGTGCTTCTTCACCGTCATCGGGTAATAGGTACCGCCCTTGATGGTGGCGTCATTGGCGACAATGACGCATTCGCGGCCCGAGATACGGCCAACACCGGTGACGATGCTCGCCGAATGCACGTCGCCGCCATAGAGGCCGTGGGCAGCCAGCGGCGACATCTCGAGGAAGGAAGTGCCGGGATCGACCAGCAGGTCGACGCGCTGCCGCGCCAGCATCTTGCCGCGCGCGGTGTGCCTCGCCCGCGACGCCTCGCCGCCGCCGCTCGAGACCTGGTTCAGTTTTTCTCGAAGTTCCGCGACCAGAGCCCGCATCGCCTCGGCGTTACGGGCAAACTCGGCCGAGGTCGGATCGATGGTGGAATGCAGCGGCATGGCCTTCAGCGGGTTTGTGGTGCGCCGCGATTGACGCGTGGGACTGGCGCCATGGTGTCAGAGCGCCACAGGCTTAGGCAAGGCCGGAAATTTCTTTCGGGCGCCCGGTCCAGAACCTTGCCAAAGAGCCGTCGGGAGCGAGCGGTTTGGCTACCCGGCCAGCCGACCGTTTCCGGTTAACCAATCGGGGCGTCTCTTCACCCCGGGGAATCCTCAGCGGGAGACTTCAGTGGGTCCAGGGCTCGGTGCGGCGGAACGCAAAATTGTCGGCGTAGGCGACCTGCCGGCGGACCGATTCTTTGGCTTCGATGACCTGATAGGGAATGCCTTCGCGCTCGCAATAGGCCACGGCTTCTTCCTTGGTGTCGAAGTGCAGCGTGAGTTGCTGCTTCATGTCGCCGGAGGACGTCCAGCCCATCAAGGGTTCGATCGCGCGCGGCTGCTCGGGCTCATAGGCAAGCTGCCATTCCCGGGTCTGGGCCTTGCCCGATTGCATCGCGTTTTTGGCGGGCTTAAAGATGCGTGCGGTCATGGATGGTCGGATCCCATAAGAGCGTGTGGGGTGGAAGCGCGTGACGAAAGCTGCCAGTCCAGTATAAACATTTTTCAGGAATTCGTGATGATTCCCAGCCCCGAACGTTGCATTTTCTGAACCGGTATAATCACTATGCCATGAGGTGACAACTTCCCTCGGACGGACTGATTCCCCCCTTGCGAGCCCACCTCACGGCTTTTCGATCCAAGACTTCAGGCATCACCACGAAACGGCAGCCATGAAAATCAACGCAACCCTCCCCGAAAAAGGCCGCGACCTCCGTCTAGACCTGTTTCGCGGGGTCGCGAACTGGGCGATTTTCCTGGATCACATTCCTGACAATGTCGTGAACTGGATCACGACCCGGAATTACGGCTTCAGCGACGCCGCCGACCTGTTCGTTTTCATCTCGGGATATACCGCCTCCTTCGTCTACGCGCGGATGATGATCGAACGCGGCTTCATCGTCGGCGCCACCCGGCTGACCAAGCGGGTCTGGCAGCTCTACGTCGCCCACATCATCCTGTTCGTGATCTACATCGTCTCGATCAGCTACCTCGCCTTGCGCTTCGGCGATTCCGAGATGATCAACGAGTTCAACGTGGCCGGGCTGGTCGATCACGCCACCGACACGCTGGGCCAGGGATTGCTGCTCAAGTTCAAGCCGGTCAATCTCGACGTGCTGCCACTCTACATCGTGCTGATGGGACTGTTCCCGCCAGTATTGTGGTTCATGCTGCGCCAGCCGAACTTGACCATGCTGGCCTCGATCGTGCTGTGGCTGATGGCCCGGCACTTCGGCTGGAATTTCAAGGCCTATCCCGCCGGCGTCTGGTACTTCAACCCGTATTGCTGGCAGGTGCTGTTCGTGTTCGGCTCGTGGTGCGCGCTGGGCGGCGCGCGGAAATCGATGGCGGTCATCATGTCACCGATCACGCTATATTTCTCCATCGCCTATCTGATCTTTGCGCTGGTCATGACCTTTGCCGGAAAGTTTCCGGAACTCGGCGCGATGTTCCCGGCCTGGCTCGTCGACACTTTCAACCCGAACGACAAGACCAACCTTGCGCCCTATCGTTTCCTGCATTTCGTGGTCATCGTGTTCATGGTGATCCGTTTCATCCCGAAGGATTGGCCGGCGCTGCAATGGAAGGCCTTCGATCCCGTGATCGTTTGCGGTCAGCAATCGCTCGCTGTGTTCTGCGTCGGTGTCTTCCTGTCTTTCGTCGGGCACTTCGAATTGATGCTGAGCTCGGGCTCGCTGTTCGCGCAGATTTTCGTCAGCATCGCCGGCATATCGATCATGACCATTGTCGCCTACTACATCTCCTGGTCG
>CAJCIA010000075.1 GCA_903970275.1 Betaproteobacteria bacterium | reverse complement strand
GCTCGAGCCGCTGCGCAGCAAGCTCGCGCTCAACGACATCGTCTACCGCCAGTTCTATCTCAAGCAGGAGGCGGTCGCCGCCGCTGCCTAGCGCGCGCCATCGCAACCGGCCATGGCCGCCAATCTCAACAAGGTTTTCCTCATGGGAAACCTGACGCGCGATCCCGAGGTGCGTTACACGCCCAAGGGCACCGCCGTGGGTGAATTCGGCCTGGCCATCAACGACTCCTACAAGGCGCAGGACGGCACGATCAAGGAATCGGTCACCTACGTCGACATCGAGGTCTGGAGCCGCCAGGCGGAGACCTGCAAGCAGTACCTGAGCAAGGGCCGCCCGGTCTTCATCGAAGGCGCGCTCAAGTTTGACCAGTGGGAATCCCCCGAAGGCCAGAAGAAGAGCAAGCTGCGCGTGCGTGCGGAGCGGGTCCAGTTCCTCGGCAGCCCGGGCGGTCAGGGTGGCCAGGGCGGTCAAGGCGGTGGCGCCGGCGCCAGCCGCGCCAGCTATTCCGGCGGCGGTGGGCCTCCCGGGGAGCAGGCCCCGCGGCCTTCGCGCCCGGCCTCCCCTTCCGGCGGCGACGATCAGCCGCCCATGCCGGAAGAGGACGACATCCCCTTTTAGGTTCAAGAATCCGGCGCCGTGTTCCGATAACCGTACCATGGCGAACGAACCGGCATTTGATTGGTCCCAGGCGGAATCCCTGCTCGGCGAAAACCCGAACCAGGTTGATCCGGATATGGCGGCTATCATTCTGGAGCTCATCGAGACATCCGAGGTGCGCCTGCATGAGCTCAAGGCGATGGACCCGGCCAATCCCAAGCCCGTCTCCTCCCTCGCCCACCAGCTGCGCGGCAGCCTGCTCAACTTCGGCTACACCGATGCCGGCAAGGTCCTGCACAAGATCGAGTACAAGGAATATGCCGATGGCACCTTCGACGCCACCTGCGCCGAGGCCATCGACGTCTTCCACGCCTCGAATAAGCTCCTGGCCGCGAAGTATCCGGTCCTGGGCATCGCGGCGTAGCCCGCCTTATTGGCCTGGCTCGAACTCGGGCACGTTCCAGCCCTGCGCAACAACTTTGGGCTGGTCTCCCCGCAACTGCGCCGGATCGAACTCGACCGGGATGTGCCGCGTTTCGTGCGGCAGGAACGAAACGTAATTGTCGCCGTAAAAGATGGGCAGGACGCGTTTGCCCGGTGCGTGCGCCCGCACCACCTTTAGCGCGACCATGAGCGCGATCCCCGACGTGGGATTTTCCACGCGCACATCGAGCATCTCCTTGCCGTCCGTTATCTTGTGCGTGAAGGAGCCGTTGAGCTTCACCTTCGGCATGTCGTTTAAAGTTGTGTCATCATCTTCCTTGATGCCCCGCCAGTAGAAGTTCTCCGAGACGATCCTCGCACCGTCCGAGAGTTTCAATTTGATGAAGTGGACCGGGCTCAAATCGGCCGGTAGCGCGAGATCGAAGCAATCGACGGCGACGCCATCGGCCCCGGAATTGACCCGCGCTTCCTGATGACCCTTCTCCGTGCCGTCCATGTTATAAAGCCACGCCTCGGCGTGCAGGTTCTGGAAAGCATGGCCCGTGTTGTTCGCCACCTTGATCTTGTTGCTGAAGGCGTCCCATAAAATATGCAGCGGCTCGTTGGCGAGCCGCGCACCGAAATAGGCGCCGGTCGGATTGAACCAATAATCGTAAAGCTGGCAAATCAGCGACGGCCACGCCGGGTGCGACATCCAGATCAGGCAGCCGCTCCCCGAATTGCTGCGCCACGCTTCCAACTCGGCTTTGGCGTTCTCCCAGTTTTCCATCTGCGCCTTCCCGCAGAATTCGTCCAAGCTGGCGGAGGGCCCGTAAGAACTGCTGATCCGGTCAAGGTAGGTGCGGCAGCGCGGCTGGTAGAAATCGTGCATGGCCCAGTCATCGCTGACCGGCCAGAGATCCTGGGCCGGCATCGTCAGCCGCATCGTGTCCGCCGTGGGCACACAGACAATGCCCAACTCGCTATGCAGCGTCTTCGCCGCAGCGCTTTTAAAGTAGTAGCTCGCCGGATGCGGCTCGTAGGGTCCATGTCCGGTCACCGTGCCGCTGGCGGAGTTCGGAATGTAGAACCGCGTTCCATCCAGCGCCGTCGTGGCCTGCGCCATGCCTGAGTCCAAATCCTTCGGCGGATTGCCCTCGTTCCTGCCGCAGTAAAGCGCGAGCGAGGGATGATTGCGAATGCGCAGGATCCGATCCTGCACATTGCTCATGAACATCGCATGATCATCTGGATTCGGCCCATCCGAGGGATTCGCCAGCCAGAAATCGTTCCAGACGAGCAGGCCATATTTGTCACAGGCATTGAAAAACTCCTCTTTGCCCACCTGCCCGACCCAATTGCGGATCATCGTCATGTGCATCTCCCGATGCAGCCTCACCGCTGTGTCGTAATCCTTCGCCTCGTACCGCAGCATGGTCTCGTCCATCCCCCAATTGCCGCCATTGAGCTGGATGGGTTGGCCGTTGCAGAAAATTTTGAGGATGTTACCCGACGTGTCGTAGGTCAGCTGGCGAATGCCGAAAACGACGTCCTGCTGAAAGCTGGGCGCGGCACCGATCGAAGCGGCCACCTGAAGATGGTGGAGCGGCTGGTCACCGTATCCATTCGGCCACCAGAGCTTGGGATTCTTGAGCACGAGCTGCGGAAACGCCGCCTTGTCGAAGCTGAGCGTCTTGCTTTCGTTCGCCGCCAGGTTCACCGGCTGCGAAACGGAAACGTCTTCCAACTTGCCCGAGACCGAGCCCTGCACCGGCGTGCCCTCCAGGTTCCTGACGGTGACCTGAAAAGCCACATCAGCCTGCGCTCGATTTGCCGAAACGGTGGTCTGGACAAAAGGATCGGTCAGCCAGAGCGGACCGCTTTCCTCGATATAGACATGATCCCAGATGCCGGTATCCCGCCCACGAATGGAAACCATCCAGTTCCAGCCCTGGCTCGCCTGAAAGGTGGGCGCATCTTTCCCCAGCACGCCCCCGTTACGGCTGCCTTTCCAAGGGGATCGTTCATGCGTCGGACCGGGATTGGCCACCTGGTGGATAAGCACGGCCAGGATGTTTTTGTGCCCTCGCAGGATATTCTGCGTCACCTCAAACCTGCCTCGTGCAAATGCGCCATCGATGTGGCCGATCTTGGTGCCGTTCAAGTAGACGTCGGCCTTCCAGTTGATCCCGTCAAAATTCAGCAGCAGATGGTTTTGTCCAGGAGCCGACGGCAAAATGAATTCCTTGCGGTACCAAAAGTCGTTCTGAAAAAAGGATTCGGAGATCTGCCGGCATTGTTCCCCAAAGTTCGGGTCGGGCACCGCGCCATCCGCCAGGTAATTGGCCAGCACGGTGCCGGGCACCTTGGCCGGCAACCAGCCGCTGGTGGAGTAGCCGGTCCTCGAGATGGTTTCTCCCGCGTCGTGAACGAAGAGCGTGTTCTGCACCTGCCAGCCCTCGCCATCAAGAGAGATCCGGTTCTGCTCATCCTTCGCGGGAAGGTTGAGGTTCCTGGCAACCGGCGGTGGACCTTGGCCTTCGACTTCAAACTCCCTGAGTTGGCAGCCGCCTGGCGCCGAGCCGGCGTCCGCGATCATGCGCACGAAGCGAGCTTCGGCCGGAGCAAAGTGGGCTTCCGCAACCTGACCGGCGGCACCGGAAAGATGCCTCACATCCGTCCAGACGGCGGGGGTCGCCGGCTCAGTCGCGATCTGGATTGTACAACCCGCCGGGGCGAACGCGCCCCATGCCAGCTTGACGCCGCTGATCTTTCGCATCGCTCCCAAATCCACGTAAATCCAAGGCCGGTCCTCCGGTTTGCTTTGCCAAAATGTGTCGAGGCTGCCGTCAGTGGCGAGATGCGCCACGTTGTCGTAATCAATCGCGCTGGATTGGTAGGCTGCCCGGTTCAGCGCCACGTTGGTCTCCGGGTGGGTCTGAGCCTTCGCCTGCGGAAGATGGAGGCCAACGCACAAGACCGCGATCCCCCAGCCGATCTTCCAGGCTCTCATGGAAGCATTAACCCGTCGCGAGATGGAAGTCGCGGCGGCCTCGTTCCCTGAGCTTCCGATTCGTTGCGGTCCCGGCTATCATCCTCGTTCGCCCATGCCACATTTTCCCAAGGGTCCGCTCCCACCCGACTTGCTCACCGCGAGCTACGACTTCGAGCTGCCTCCGGAACTGATCGCCACGGAGCCGGCGGCGCGTCGCGACGAGTCGCGCCTGTTCGTCTACGACCGCGCTACCCATCAGGTCGCCCACCGCCGCTTTTCCGATTTACCCGACTACCTCCGGCCGGACGACCTGCTCGTGCTGAACAACTCCAAGGTGCGCCGCGCGGCCCTGGCGACCAGCGATGGTCGGCTGGAGGCGCTGCTGCTGGAGGAAACCAGTCCGCAGCACTGGGTCGCTTTGGTGAAGCCGGGCGCGCGGGCAAAGCCGGGCATGCGCCTGACCTTTCGCGGCTCCGGCCCCGAAGCTCCCGAGGTCGAGTCCGAGGTGCTCAAGACGCTGCCGGGCGGCGAGCGCATCCTGCGTTTCTTCGGCCCGGTTGATCTCGAGGCGCTGGGCGAGATGCCGCTGCCGCCGTACATCCGCAAACGCCGCACCGCGCTGGGCCAGGCCGAGCATCGTGCGGAGGATGTCGAGCGCTACCAGACCGTCTACGCCGCCGCGACCGGCTCCGTGGCCGCGCCTACCGCCGGGCTGCATTTCACGCCCGAGTTGCTGGCCCGTTTCCCGCATGCCTTCGTCACGCTTCACGTCGGGCTCGGCACCTTCCGACCCGTCAAGACGGAGCACCTGGTCGACCACGAGATGCATGAGGAAGTCTATTCCATCCCGCCGGGTTTTGCCGAAGCCTACGAGGCGGCCGGCCGCATCATCGCCGTGGGCACGACCTCGGCGCGGGTGCTGGAATCCGCGCGCGAGCTGCGCGGCGGGAGCCGCACCCGCATCTTCATTCATCCTCCATACGAGTTTAAGAGAGTCGATGCGCTACTGACCAATTTCCACCTTCCGCGCTCCACGCTCCTCATGCTCCTGAGCGCGCTGGTGGGACGCGAACGGCTGCTGGAGCTCTATCGCGAGGCCGTGCGCGAGCGCTACCGCTTCTTCAGCTACGGCGACGCCATGCTGATCTTATGACGCGCGTTACCGCCGCGCTTTATTGGGATGGGTCACGTGCGACCCTCCGCCAATTGCCCGCCCGGGCCCGCACTTTCCTGGGCTCGGTCACGCCGCCCGCCCGGCTGGCCAGAACCCTCGCGCAAGGCCAGCCGCTGGAACTGCGCATCTGTTGGGTGCCGCAACTTCAGGGCGGTGCCGACGTGCTCATTCCCCCATTCCCCACGGACGATGGCAAGCGCATCGTGTTCCAGACCATCCGGACGGTGTCTTTCGGCCAGGTGCTTGGCGTCGTCTACCGCCGGGATTAAGCGACAGGCTTGTCTTCGCTATGCGCGTGGGCAACGGCCGTCGCTTCCTTTGGTTCGTCCACCACGTTCCACGGGAAGTCGGAGGGATCGTTCCGGTTGCGATATTTCAAGTGCAGCCGCGTTTCCATCACCAGCAGCGGCACCTCGCACTTGGCCTCGATGAGGTCAAGGATGCCCTCGACACAAGCCTCCTCCACTTGGGCCGGTTCGCGCTTGAGGAGGACGGCAAGGCGATCCACCTGTCCCTTTGCCTTGGGAGAAAGCGTGCTGGCCGGACCATCTCCGCCGCGGCCAAGTTGCGCGATTGCCTCGCGCACCAGGTCGGAAATGGTTTCGCCGCGTCCGCGCTCCACGCGCAGTTTTTCGAGATGATCGCGTTCTTCTGCGGTGATTCGCACCCGCAGCTGGTAGCTCTTGCTATCGAATGGGCCCATGATTTCCTATTGCATCGGTGCGCCGGACGCGGAGTTAAGATTCATTCTCGGCCATCTTTCGCGGGATGGGTTCGCCTCGCTTGATATACTCCAGGTCCTCGCGAATGGCACGGCGGTCTTCGGCGCTCAGGTGATCGATGAAAAGCTTGCCGTTAAGGTGATCCACCTCGTGCAGGACGGCCCGGCCCAGCAACCCACCGGCGTCGAACTCAAAGGTACCTCCCTCGCGCGTGCGCGTCTTGACGGCCACCCGCTGGGAGCGCGCGATGTCCAGGGTCAGGTCGGGGAAGCTCAGGCAGCCCTCGTGCGACGTGACCTTGGTCTTGGTCGGCTTGAGCACCGGGTTGATCAGCACCAGCGGCATGTGTTCCTCGGGATTCACCACATTGCCCTTGATCCACATCTTGCTCGGCCGCTCCTTGATGCCGGTCACATCGATGACCGCAACCTGCAGCGCCACGCCGATCTGCTGGGCCGCCAGGCCGACGCCGTGCGCCGCGCGCATGGTGTCGAAAAGATCGGTGATGAGGCTCTCGATCTCCGAGGTGATCTTGCCCACTTCCTTGCCCTTCGCGCGCAGGATCGGCGCGTCGTAGTGGACGATGGGACGGATCATGGGTTGGACGCTCCCTGCGCTTTGTTGTCCATGTAGGTGGACAGGTTGGAAATGTGCGCCTGGTTGGCCGCGTCCATGATCTTCACGATGATCTTGAACGGCGCGTTCTGGTCCGACTTCATCGCCACCTTGAATTTCGGATTGGAAGCGACCTTGTTCTTCAATAATTGCGCAAGCTGGTCCGGATCGACCGGCGTATCGTCGAAGTACACCTTGCTGTCCGCGGTGACGTAGATGGTCGAGGGGACGGTGTCGTTGGTCGCCTTGGCCGTGGTGGACGGCGGCACCACGATGTTCAGCTTGGGCTCGCTGCGCTTGAAGACCGTGGTGGCGATGTAAAAGATCAGCAACACCACCAGGATGTCGATCAACGAAATGATGTTGATGAACGGCTGGCGGCGGCGCTTGCGAGCGAATTGCATGGCGGCGGGCTACTCCTGCGTCTCGGACTGCGTGTAGATCTTTCCCAGCAGCTCTGAGCACAGCGTCTCGAGATCGATCGTCAGTGCCTCGACGTGCCGCGAGATCAAGCTGTAGGCGATGAGCGCCGGGATCGCCACGCAGAGGCCCGCGACCGTGCAATACATGGCCTCTGCGATGCCCGCCGCGATGGCCGTGCCCTGCGAGGAGAGGTCGGAGCCCGTGCCGGCCGAGCCGAAGATGCGGATGAGGCCGAGAATGGTGCCCAGCAACCCGAGCAGCGGGCCGAGGCCCGTGACCACTTCCAGGAAAACCAGCCCGCGTTCCAGCCGCAGGATCTCCCGCCGCGCGTACGCCTGCACGGCCTCGGCGTTCTCCTCCTTCGGCCAGCTGCTGTACATGAGGCACGCGCGGATCAGCCGGGAGAGCGGCGTCTCATTCTCCACCGAAAGCTGCTCGATCTCGCTGGTGCGGCCACCGTAACTCAGGTCGTGGATCGCCCGCTCCAGGTTGGGCTGAATGACGGCCGATTGCCGGAGCGAGATGATGCGCTCGAAGATGATCGCAATGGAAATGATGCTGCACGCCACCAACGGGAACATCACGTACCACGAGGTGATAAAAGTCTGCGACCAGGAACCTAACATAAGCCACGAACCTTAGCCCCTCGCTCCGCCGAGGCGATTCTTTTTGAAGCGGTGGCCTTTAGATTCGCACGAACGAAGGTGAGCCTGCCAACCCTCGGCGCCTTCGCTGCCCCCGATTCCAGTCGCTTCGCTTCCTCCGGCGCCAGGGACAGCGCCGGCTACCACTGAGCTTATACGCGTGGCCTTACTGCTCCGAGTAGTTCCAAGTCAGCCCGCCATCCACTACCAGCGTCGTGCCGGTGATGTAATCCGCGTCCGAC
>CAJCIA010000074.1 GCA_903970275.1 Betaproteobacteria bacterium | reverse complement strand
GCGGCGGCGCGATCCCGGCCCGTGTGGCGCCCGCCGCGATCTCCCGCCAGCGCGCCTCCCACGTGTGATCGGCCAGGAAACGCTTGTGGAACTCGCGCCCGTGCGCCCGCAGCTCGCGCGCGGGCGTGCGCATCAACTGCGCGGCCGCCTCCGCCAGCGCGGTTTCGCTCGCCGCCAGGGTCACACCACAATGCTCGGGAAAAAGTTCCGCCAACTCCGCACGATGGTCGCTCAGAAGCGGCATGGCGCAGGCCGCGCTCTCAAAGACACGAAACGGCAACCCGCCCGCGACCGACTGCGGATCGGTGATCTGCACGTGAAACTTGCCCGTGCGGAACAGATTCTTCCACAGGTTCGCCGGCAGTCCCTTGGTATCGCAGAAGACGAGATCCGCGCCGGGCAGCGCCTCGCGCAGTTCGGCTTCCCCTGCATAAATTTCCGTGCCGTGACCGCTCATCACCGCCAGCGGCGCGCCCTGCGCCACTGCCGCCAGGCCGCGCAAACGCGCGATGCGCTTGCCCCAGCGCCAGAGAAGGTGATGCCACAGCGCGCGAATTTCCGGTGCCTTCAGCGCCGCGTCGACGGCGAGACTGTATTTGCTCGCGAGCGCCTCCTGGCAAGTCCGGGCCAGCTCATACGGCCGAATTGGCCAGGCCGCCTGCTGCATCGCCGCCACGGTATCCGCCAGCAGCCGCCGCACCCCGCGGGGAAACGGTTCCGCCAATGTCTCAAGCGACTTCAGCGCCGGGATTGTGCCGACGAACGCGGCGCGGCTGCTCCATTCCGGCTTCCACGCCGGCGCATCGGCAGAAAATAAAGTCGGGTCTGCGGCAAGCCGCGAGGCAAACGCATGCCCGCCGGTGTGGCGCTTCCACTCGTCGCGCCAGAACGCATCCCAGATGCCCACGCGCACGCCATGATGCTTCTGCCAGTCGCTCCACACCTCCGGATGCCCCAGCGTTTTCGGCGAGCGATAGTAGTCGTCGAACCAAAGCGAAATCTTGTCCACGGCCGCCAGCGACGGCGCTTCCCAAAGCCGCGGCAGGTGCAGCGGTGCGTCCATGAGAAAGCAGACCGTGTCCGGCCGGATTGTCAGCAGTTCGCCGCGCACATCCTTGTCCGGCCGCTCCACGCCGGATTCGTCGGCGAGAAAGACCAGTTCCGCGTCCCAGCCGGCGGCGATCGCACCGGAGCGCAGGCCGCTGGTGAAGAGCGATTCCGTGCCCTCGCGGCTTTCGAGGAAGACAACCCGCGTCGGCTTTTTCACGGCAGGGTTAAGCCGCGACCAGGCTCACGCCGCTGGCGAATTGCGCCTGGCTGGCCATGTTCTGCGCCTTTGCCCACGCCTGCTTCAGCTCGCGCAGGAGCGGCAGGATCGCGGCGACCCGGGCCGCGTCGTAGGCGCTCAGCGCCGAGGCGAATTCGTGCGTGAAGAAGCAGTAGAGATTGCTCAGCGTCCCGCACAGGTCGGGATTGATTTCCGGCCGCAGGGTCGCGCTCAGCTCCGTGATGATGTCGATGCAGCGCGTGACCGAGCGTGCGGCGGTGGATCGCTCCGGCGAGCCGGGGGGCGCGGCGATCTGTGCCTCAGCCTGCTCGGCGTTTTCCACCAGCGCCTCCCAAAGCATCACCAGCAGCTCGCCGGGAGAGGCGTTCTTGACGCGGGACTCGAGATAAAAATTACGCAGGCGTTCATCCATAAAATTAGCGATGCAGCGTCTTCACGATCTGCAAGCAGTTCTCCAGAAAGCCGCGCAGCTTGCGCAGCCAGGGCAGCAGCCGCAGCTCGATCGAGTCGGAAATTTCCAGGGTGTCGCCGTGATTGAACGCGGCGTGCAGCGTGTGCATCACCCGGCCCAGTTCCTTCAACTCGCGATCCACCAGGTTGTTCACCTGCGCCTCGGTCAGCAGGCCGGTCAGGCGCGGCAGGAAGCCGACCTGCTCCTTGATCTCGCCGCAAATTCTTTCCCAGCGGGCGGCGATCTCCTGCGGCTCGCCCAGCAGCACCTGCGTCACCATGTCGGAGCACTCCTGCTCCAGCCGGCGGCCGTCGGCCACCTTGCTGGCCAGCGTCGCCTCGAGCGCAACGGCCAGCGGGATCGACGCGATCTTGCAAACCTTGCAGGTGGAGAACAGCTCGTCGGCCTCCTCGATGTTGCGCACCAGCGTGCCATCCAGCTCGCAGGAGCCGATGGAGCGGTTGCGCGTGAGCAGGATGCCCATGATCTGCTCGCAGAATTCCGGGAAGTTTCGGGGCAGGGTCAGGCTCTCGGTCAGCGGGTCGTTATCAATCAGGATTTTCATGCTCATGGTGGTAAGGGAAATTAAGAGGACGAGGTGCTGGCACTCGACGAGGACGACGACGAACCCGAGGTGCCGCCCACGCTGCCGAGGCTCGAGAGCGCGCCCGACGAGCTGCTGGAACCGGAGCTCGAACCCGAGCCCGAGCCGCTGCTCAAGACGCCGGAAAGCGACTGCGCGCCGGCCTCCGCCTCGTCGAGCAGCGCGAACTCATTCTGCAGCGCCGTCTGCTCGGCGTTCATCTGCTCCTGCATCGTCGAGATCTGCGCCTTGTTGTAGCTGATCTCGTTGGAAATATTGGTCTGCTCGCCCACGATCACGCCGCTGAGCGAATCGTTGTAGACGGAAAGCACGCTCTGCACCGTGTTTGTCAGGCCCGTGGTCGGATCGTTGAACAGCGCCTCGACATCGCTCAAGTGATTCGTCAGCGCGTCCTGCAAGTCCGTCGGATCGACGTTGGTGATCGTGTTGTCCGTCGCGTTCGTCGTGATGCCCAGGTCGCTCAGCATCCGGATCGCCGCCGTTGAGCTGGTCGAGCCGTTGGTGATCGAGCGCAGTTGCAACGGCAGGAAGGTCAGGTTCGTGTCGGTCGAGAGCGCGCCGTTGGGATTGGTGCCGGTCGGGTCGACGTAAAGGTCCGAGGCGATGAGCGACTGCGCGGAATTGTAGGCGGAGACAAACGCGTTGATCGCATTGCCGATCGTGGTCACGTCCGGCGCGACCGTGACCTGCGTGTCACCCGTCGCCGTGGCGGTAAAGTTCACGCCCGTGAGTCCCAACTGGTCGGCCGTCAAAACGTTCGAGTCGCTTTGCCGCACGGTCGAGCTGCCATTGAGCGTAAAAAGCGTGGGCTGGCCCACCTGTAGGCTGCTGTCGCTCGTGGTCAGGCGCAACGCGCTGCCCAGATTGCTCGTGCCGTTGGCTACCGTGATCGCCTGCGGCCCGCGCGTGGTCGAGCTCAGCACCAGCTGATCCTCGTACGTGTCGTAGGTGGCGGAAACGCCCGCGCTGCTCTGGTTGATCGCGTTGATGATGTCGTTGAGCGTGTCGCCGGCCGAATAGGTGATCGGCACGCCGTTAACCGTGAACGTGCCCGTAGTCGGTGTCGTGCGCAGGCCGGCCGTGCTCAGGTCGGCATCCGGGTCCACGCGGCCGATGCCCACGGAAGACGTGACCGAGCTGGTGCCGTTGTTGAAAAGCTCCGCCTGCTGGAGGAAGTCGCTCGTGTCCGCGCCGGAACCCAGGATGATCGGCGACGAGGAGTTCAGCGAGATCGCACCCGTCGAGCTGTCGTAACTTGCCGTCACCCCCGCGGCCGAGCCGTTGATCTGGTCGAGCACGCTCTGCAGCGTGTCGCTGTCGGAAAGCGTGATCGTCGTCCCGTTGATCGAGAAGGTCTGGCCGGCCACGGACGATTCATTCAGCACGCTGTCGATGCTCGCGCTCGCCGCCGGCGGGGCGGTCAGCTTGGCGTCCGCGTAGCTTCCGCTTGCGTTGCCGCTGCGCAGCACCGTCGTGCTCGCCAGTTGCGTCACGTTGATGTCCGTCGTGCCCGGCGTCGCGTTGGCCGAGACCGTCGCGCTGCCCACCGTCGGGTTGGAGGAAGTCGCCGTCTGCGATTTGAACAGCCCCGGCGCGCCGAGGTTCTGCAGCGCGAGACTGACCTGGCCCAGGTTCGTTCCCAGGGCGCTCAGCGCCGTGTTCTGCGCGCTCAGCGTCGTGTCCTGCGTCTGCAGGTTCGTGATGGGAATGCTGTCCGCGGCAATGATCGCCGAAATGATCGACGACACATCGAGGCCGCTGTAGGTACCGGAAATGGTGACGCCCATTGTACCTAAGCTATCGGTACCAGACTCCCTGATCTGATTCGATTTTCGCCCCGTTTCGGAGGAGAAATCGGCGCAGGGCATGATCCGAACCGCCGCGATTCCGGACACGCGCGGCATGATTTGCCCGGCAAAGAACCAGTGAGTCGCAGAGACCTGCCGAGAACGGGGCCACGCTCCCGCTCCAAAAATGGGCGTTCCTCGCCAAAGCTCCGTGGTAGCCGGCGTTCTTTGAACGCCGGAGGCCGCACCAGCGGCCGGAATGCAGTCGCCTTCGCGAGATGCATTCGATACTGAGCGAACGTCGCGCGCTTCCGTTCCGCTCGCTTGGCTCGCTCCAGCGTTCGGAGAACGCCGGCTACCACGGAGCCGCTCCCTCGTTTCCAAGTTGCGCTGGGGAACGTAACCGTCCTTCGACGACTTAAGCCGTCGCGATCCAGCGCCAGACCTGGAGTCCAACCGAAAACGCCAAGCGCATGACCCGCCCCTACTTCTCCACCGACTCCGCCGCTTCCTCGTCCTCAACCTCCGCCTTGTCGTCGCCCGCGATCTTGCCTTCGTATTCCTTCAGCTTGTTGCGCAGCGTGCGGACATTGATCCCGATCAAATTTGCCGCCTCGTTGCGGTTGCCCGCCGTGCTTTTGAGCGCCAGGTAAATCAGCCGCTTCTCCACCTCGCCCAGAGTGGGGAAGGCCTTCCCGTCGCCAAACACCGCGTCCTGCGCCGGCGTGATGTGCGAGGGAAAAATATCCGAGAAGCTCAACTCGCCGTCGCCGTTGGCCAGGATCACCGCGCGCTCCGCGTAATTGCGCAGCTCGCGCACATTGCCGGGCCAGGCGTACTGCGCCAGCTGGTCGAGCGCGATGGCGCTCACCTTGGGCACCGCCTTGTTGTGCTGCCGGGCAAACTTCTCCAGGAACTTGTTGAGCAGGTACTCGACCTCGCCCTGCCGCTCGGCCAGTCGCGGCACCTTGATCGGCACCACGTGCAGCCGGTAATAGAGATCCTCGCGGAACAGGCCCTTGGCCACCGCCTCGGTCAGCTTGCGGTTCGTCGTGGCAATGATGCGCACGTCCACCTTCATCGTGCGCGAGCCGCCCACCCGCTCGAACTCGTGTTCCTGCAGCACGCGCAGCAGCTTCGATTGCAGCGGCAGCGAGATTTCCGTGATTTCGTCCAGCAGCAGCGTGCCGCCGTTGGCCAGCTCAAAGCGGCCTTCGCGCTTCATCGTCGCGCCGGTGAAGGCGCCGCGCTCATGGCCGAAAAATTCGCTTTCCAGCAGGTTCTCCGGCACCGCCGCGCAGTTCACCTTGATGTAGGGCTTGTCCGCCCGGAGGCTTTTCTCGTGGATGGTGCGGGCGATCACTTCCTTGCCCGTGCCGCTTTCTCCCTCGATCAAGATCGTTGCATTGGTCGGCGCGACCCGCGCGATCAGCTTCTGCACCTCGCCCATCTCGGGGCTCACCGACAGCAGGGAGGAGGACTCCACTTGCGCGGCCAGCTCCGTCTTGAGGATCGCGTTCTCCTCGCGCAGCTCCTTATGATGCGCAATCTGCGCGATGGCCAGCTCCACCTGGCTGGTCGTGAAAGGCTTGAGCAGGTAGTTGGAGGCCCCCAGCTTCATCGCCTCCACCGCCGACTCGATCGTGCCGAAGCCGGTGATAATGATCACCTCCAGCAGCGGGTTGGCCTTGCGGAAGCCCTTGAGCAAATCCATGCCGTTGCCGTCGGGCAAATGCATGTCGGTGATGACCAGGTCCGCCGGCTCCTTCTCCTGCTCCTCGTTGGCTTGGAAGCAACTGCTCACGGCCAGGACCGGGATCTCCAGCCGCTGCAGGCAGGTGACCAGCGAGCGGCGGACGATCGGATCGTCCTCCACCACCATGATTTTTTCGAAACGCGATGATTTCAACGCAGGCGCAGTTACGGATTCTTCCCGGCGGAGATCTTCGGAGGCGCGAGCGCCGCGATCGACTGGCTCATCGCCGTCAGGTCCTCCTGCTCGCCGAGCCCCGGCGCCGCCGCGCCCGCAGGCTGGGGCGAAGGTGTCGAAGGCATGGTTTCCGGGATCGTGGCTATCAAACTTGCGAGCCTATCATAATGGCCGAGATCGGCCTGCCAAGCCTTGTCTTGCGCGCCCAGCAGCGTCGATTTCTTCAGCAGCGGCGGCAGCGTTTCCAGGTTGTCGTGGTTCAACGCCAGAAGCAGCGTGGCTGTGCGCTGCTGCCAGTAGGCCTCCTGCGCGGGCCACACCGTGCGCACGACCCAGACCAGTTCCTCCAGTTCCGCCTGCGCCCGGTCCGGCTTCTTCGCCATCAGGTCGAGATGGTAAAGCCGCAGGTGCGCCTCGGGCGCGAGTTCATAATACGGATGCTGTTTGAGCGCCTGGGCGTAGGCCGCCGTCGCCTTGTCGCGGTCGTGCAACTGGTAGTAGCAATCCGCCTGCAGGTAAAGCCCCCGCGCACGCGTTCCGAGCGGCGGCGATTGCGCCTCGTGCTCGTAGCGGTCGAAGAGCTCCGCCGCACGAGCCCACGCGCCCGCCTGGTATTCGTTGAGCGCCAGTGCCCAGAGCGTTCCCACGGTCAGCCGCGTGTAGTGCTGCAGGTCGCCTGCGCCCTGCACCTGCCCGTGGTTCACCGCGTTGGAAAGCGCCAGGTAGAACGAATCGCGCGCCAGCTCCGACAAGCCCATGCGCGTGTAGAGCGCGCCCATGCGATAGGCCACCGCGCCGACTTCCGGCCGCGCGGGATAAAGCTGCATCCAGATCTTCAGCCAGCAAAGCGCGTTGCCCACCTGCTGCTGCGCCGCCAGGCCGTCGGAAAGCACCAGGATCGCCTCTGACCGGTCGTGCGGCGAGAGGTCCGGGTTGACCACCACCTTTTCCAAATAGGAGATCGCCATGCTCGGATCGTGGTGCTCCTTGAAATAGTCCACCTGCTTCATGAAAGCCGGCTCCGCTTCCTCCGCGTCGGGCATCGGGCGGACCGTGATCGCTCCGATTGAGTCGGGAATATCCGAATCATCGTGGCGGAACGGCACCGAGTCTGCCGGCGGTTGTGCGGCTGCGGGAGGCGCGATCTTCGCCGGAGGGGGCGCATGCTTCGCCACCGGCACAGCCGGGTCGGGCGGCGGCGCCAGGCTCACGTCCGCCCGCGCCGAAACGACGGCAGCCGCGAGCGCGAGTAGAAGATGCCAGCCCCGCATGATGCCTATTTCTGCGGCGTCGAGTAAGTCGCCGCTGAGCCGTTGCCGCCGGTAGATACCGCGGGTGTGTCCAGCATGGGCGGCATCCAGTACGGATCGCTCGCCGGCGCTCCGCCTGTCATCGGCGCTCCGCCCGTGGGCACACTATAAGAGGCCGCCTGCTGGCGCGCCTGCGCGGCCGCTTCCTGCGGATGATCGTGCACCCACTGGAGGAACGGCGAGATGGCCTGGAGCTCCGGCTTGTCCGAGGGCGCGGGAGCCGGCGTCGCACTGCTCGCGAGCGGGCCGACCTGCGGCAGCTTCTTCGGCATCGGCGGAACGTCGGGCTTCGTCTCCGCCACCGCCGCGGGCGACGGATGGTGCTTGATCTCGCCGTGGCCCATCGGCTTCAACTGCTCCGGCAGATCCGGCATCCTGGTGAAGCGCGACCACGCCGGCATGGGCAGGAAATATTGGTCGGTATAACAAGGCGGAATTGTCCCGGGCGCCTGCGCCACGTCCTTTGGATCCTGCGGCAGCGAGCCGCTCTGGTCGTCACCATGCACGAGGCCGATGGAGATCAGCACCAGCACGAGGATCGCGCCGATGGCGGCGAACTCATGATCCCAGCCGTAGCGCGCCTCCATGCGGCGGCGCCAGCCGGGCTGGCCAAAAACAGGTCGGTCGGAAGGAGAGGTCGGCATGGGGTGATTTCCTTGGGGCTGATGGCAGTCGGCAGAAAGGGACTCGGCCGTCTGAATTTTTTTCCTTTTTCTTCCTCATCCTATCGGTTTTCGCGTCGGGAATCTGAGCACAAAGCCGGTCGCCAAACCCAGCACCGGACATTTGTTCCGCCCTCTGAAAATCTTTCGTTGGACGACCTCAGATTTCACCCCGCATCGACGATGAATGAAGCACATCTTTTCGTGATCCCAATGTCTGCTCCTCTCCTCGACGAATCCCTGATCGACGCCTCTCCGCGGCGGACCATTTTTGAATGCCTGGAAGACCCGCAGGCCAGCGCCGTCCTGCCTTCGATCAAGTCGATCCTGAGCGAGCTGCAGAAGCTCACCACCAGCCCCAATTCCCACATCGAGGACATCACGCGCCTCGTCCGCCTCGACCAGACCATTTCCCTCCAGGTTCTGCGCATCGCCAACTCCGCCTACTACGCGCCGCCCGAACCGGTGGCCGACGTGGAGGCCGCGCTGCTTTACATCGGGCTAAGCACGCTGCGCAACGCCGTCATGGCCACGCGGTGCATGGAAAGCACCTGCCACATTCCGCAAACTGTCTTCGACTGGAAGGAATTCTGGATTCACGCGGCGGGCGTGGGCCACATCACCATGGACCTCGCCACGCGCCTGCGCGCGCCGACCGTCCCGGCCGAATCCTATTACCTCATGGGCCAGTTCCACGACATCGGCAAGGTCGTCCTCGCCGTGCTCATGCCGGAGGAATTTGGCGACATCTACCAGCGCGCCGCGCAGCAGGGCGCGCCCCTCGCCGCCCTTGAGGTCGAGACGCTCGGCGTCGAGCACGGCCTGCTGGGCGCCTGGTACATGGAAAAGCAGCTCATTCCCCTGCCCATCCGCGAGGCCGTGCGCTTTCACCACAGCGGCATGATGGAGGAGAAGACCCATTTTCTTCACGCCGCGCTCGTCCGCCTGGCCGACCACCTCGCCCACGCCGCCGGCCTGGGCCAATCCGGCAACTACGCGCCGCTTGGTGATCCCTTCCGCTCCGCGGAATGGGAATGGTACATCACCCATTGCGACCTCACCCGGCCGGAGGAGCGAAGCCTCCGCGCCACGGTCACGCGCCAGGTCGAGAAAACCTCGTTGCTGGTGCGCGACTACATCGCCTAACGTGACCGAACCCTATCCCACCATGGAACCGGACCGCCCTCTTTCTCGAACGCAGTATCTCCTAAGAACGGGCCGCCGCGGTCCGATAAAGAAGGGAAGCACCATGATCAGCGGAATAACCTCAGCAGCCTCGCTCGCTTACGTGCCGATCGCCTCGTCACGCTCGAGCACGCCGTCGCCCTCCAGCGACCAGCTCGCGATGAGCCTTTCGCCCGACACTTTTGCCGGCCTCGTCAGCGACGCCAGCTCCATGCCCGAGGTGCGCGGTGAAGTGGTCGATGCCTTTAAGGCGCAAGTCCAGTCCGGCCAATACCCCGGCTCGGACGTGCTCGACGGCCTCGTCGATCTCATGGGCAGTACCTGGGCAAAGAACGCGCAGGCGCAGAATTAGCGCCATCAGGCGTTTCCACCGCAGGCGCGGCCTTCGCTTCCTGTCTCGCAGCGAGCGTCGGTAAGGTAGCCGGCTTCGCCTCTCCTTAGATGTTATGCGCGCCGAGCGCGCGGTAGCCGTCGACCTCCGGGCGACGGAGTCGATTAAGGACGCGCGTCCCTCAGGGCCTTCTGTAGCGGCGGTCTATGACCGCCGGGGAGAAGAGAAATCGTTCGCTATCCGCGGCGGTCATAGACC
>CAJCIA010000073.1 GCA_903970275.1 Betaproteobacteria bacterium | reverse complement strand
CGTTTTGCGTCGGCGGTCATAGACCGCCGCTACAGAAGGCAGCCGAATCGCACCCACTTTGAACCGGCGCAAACGCTGCGTGGTAGCCGGCGCTCTCCGAGCGCCGGAGCAAGCAATGCGAGCGGAACGGAAGCGCGATGTTCTCCCACAACCCAGCGACGTGTTCTTCCCGGCGATTGCATTCCGGCCGCTGCTGCGCCTCCGGCGCTCGGAGAGCGCCGGCTACCAGGGGAGCGCTACCAGGAGAAGCGAGTACCAAGGGAGCGGGCACCAATGGGGCGGGTACCACGGAACCGCTACGAGATCCGTTGTGTGAGCACGCTGCGGGGGTGGCCTTACATTGCAGGTGATCCGTCCGCAGCAATTCGACTCAGTTGTTTCGCCTTTCTCTAGCGAAAGATATCGAAGAACTTCTGGAAGATGTTCCGGCCTTGCGGGTGATCCTCTTCAACGGAGGTGTGGCCGGCCTGCGCGATCTGGTCGGGGGTGAGGTAGTAGCGCTGGCCGTGGCTGAAAAGGCCGCCATCAAGGTCGGTTTCCTGAAGGCCGGACGGGATGGGGAAATCCTGCATGGGATAGGTCATGGTCATTTGCTTCATGACGTTGGCCCAGACGGGCAGCGCGACGCGCGCGGCGTAGCCGCCGGCCATGACCTCGCGCGGGGAGTCGTAGCCGATCCACGCGCCGGCGACGAGGCGCGTGGTGAAGCCCTCGAACCAGGCATCCTTGTAGTCGTTGGTCGTGCCGGTCTTGCCCGCGGCGGGCGCGCGGAAACCGTACTCGTTGCGGACGGGCGTGCCGGTGCCGTAATCAAGCACGTTCTGCATCATGCCGGTGACCTGCCGCGCGACCTGCGGGGTAAAGACCTGCCGGCCTTCCGGCGTGAACTTGTAGAGCGTGCGGTCGCGATCGTCGCGCACCTCGACCACGATGTGCTGCTTCACCCAGACGCCGCCGTCGGCGAAGGTCGCGTAGATGCCGGTCAGCTCGTTGAGGCTCATGGTGCAGGCGCCGAGGTAGCTGGAGGGAAACGGCGGAATATCGGTGGTGACGCCGCAGTTCTTCGCGTAGCGGTTGAGCAGGTCGAAGCCGACGATGTCACCCATGCGCCGTGCGGCGTAGTTGTCGGACTCGACCAGCGCCTCGTTCACGCGGATGAGCTTGTCCCCGCCAGACGGCGTCTGCGCCAGCCGCAGGTCGAAGGGCGTGGCGTCGATCGTGCTGGCCGGGTTGTAACCCTTCTCCGCAAAGGCCGTGGCATAAAGCAGCGGCTTGAGGGTCGAGCCCACCTGGCGCCGGGCCTGCATGGTGCGGTTGTACTGGCTGAGCGCCCAGTCGCGTGAACCGACCACCGCGCGGATGGCGCCAGTGGTGGGGTCCTCCGCGAAGAAGGCGCCCTCGAGCACGTCGCTGTCGGGCAGGCCGGTATTGGGATCACCGCCATGCTGCGTCTCGCCCTTGCCGCGCTCGATCTCATTGATGCGCGCGACAAGGCAGTTTTCCGCCGCCTGCTGCAGGCGCGGATCGATGGTGGTGAAGATCTTCAGCCCGCCCTGCTCGATCGTGGTCTCGTCCAGAATGCCGTCGAGCTGCCGGCGCACCTCGCTGGTGGCAAAGCCGCCGCCGAAATCGGGCCGCGGGCGCAACGCGAGCGGCTGGCGCCGGGCGCGGTCGGCATCGGCCTGCGTGATGTATCGCTCGCCCACCATGGTGTCGAGCGCCCGGTCGCGCGCGGCCTTCGCGGCGCGGATGTCCTTCCAGGGCGACGAGGCGTTCGGGCTGGAGATCATGCCCGCGAGCAGCGCGCACTGCGGCAGCGTGAGCTTCTCCACCGAAACGCCGAAGAAGGCGTTGGCCGTGGTCTGCGCGCCGTAGAGTCCCTGGCCGAAATAAATTCGGTCGAGGTAATAGCGGAGGATCTGCTCCTTCGTGTAGGCGCGCTCGATGCGGTTCGCCAGGAAGATTTCGAGCAGCTTGCGGTTATAGGTGCGCTGCATCTGGCCGATGCTGTTGCGTGCGAGCTGCTGGGTGATGCTGCTGCCACCCTGCCGGCTGCCGCCGCGATGCAACACGTCAGCGACCAGCGCGCGCACGGTGCCAAGCCAATCGACGCCGCCGTGCTGATAAAAGCGGCGATCCTCCTTGGCGATGACGGCCTCGGCCAGGAGCTTGGGCACCGGCTTGTCTGCCGGCATGGGCACCCGGTTTTCCTCGAAGAAGCGACTGAAGGGCCGGCCCTGGTAATCGTAGAGGATGGAGGCGCGCGGCATCTCGCGCACGACGTCGAGATTGATCAGGTTGGCGCGGATGTCGTAGTAGAGATAGACCAGCGCGCCCACGCCCAGGACGGAGACCAGCGCGATGGTGAGCACCCAGGCGAAATAGCCGCGCTTGCGGCGGCGCACGGGTCGGCGCGCGTTCAGCGAGGGCGGCTTGGTCATGAGGGAGAAGCAGCCTAGCGCAAGCCCGTGCGGAAAGCCATCCGGCGAGCCACAGGACGGCGGGATGCGGTCAGCTGCGGCCGTTGGTGACCGAATGCTTTTCCGGCGCCGGCACGCCGCGATCCGAGATGACCGAGTCGCTCCGCTTGGCGTCTTGCCGGCGGACGTAGTCGAGGCGCAGCCGATGAATGAGATAGCCGACGATGAGCAGGTTGCCCACGATCAAGCCCAGCTTCCATAGCTCGGCCTTCTGGAACATGGTCCAGATTTCCACCGGCAGCAGCGAGCTGGTGACAATGACGACGAAATATTCGGCCCAATGCCTGCGCATGAATAGGCCCACGCCTTCCGTGAGGAAAAGTAGCGCGTAGACGAACGCGACGTCACTGGCCACGACCAGGGTGTGGTTGGTGACCTTGGAGGCCTCGTCCAGCGCCCAGTCGACCACCTTGTTTTCCGGGCTGAGCTGCAGCGGCTGGATGACGTAATCGTTCAGGACCTGCGGGATGTTTTTGTGCTTGAGCTGGATCAACCCGACACCGACGGCAATGAAGAAGAGCCCGTGTAGAATCTTGTAGAGCGCGATGAGGCGCAGGACGATGTCCTCCCACGCGGCGATCTTGGTTCCTCGAGCCATGGATTAGTTGGACGCATTCGGAGAAGGAAAGTTCGATTTGAAATAATCGACTCCCACTCCAATCAGCTCTTACCTTCCGCCTGCCTGCGCAAAACGACGAGTCCTTTTTTTATTAAACCTGTAATAAGTTGCGCGAAAGAAAAGGGGGCGCGACCAAGCGGTTTCACCTAATCTGCCGTCATGACTTCCGATGTGCCCCGCGAATGGCTGGAAGCGGATGGGCTGGGCGGATTTGCCAGCGGGACAGCGGAGGGCCTGCGCACGCGGCGCTATCACGCCCTGCTGCTGGCAGCCACCACGCCGCCCTCCGGCCGCATGGTGCTGGTCAACGGGTTGGACGCCGTGCTGGAAATCGATGGCACTGCGTACCCCGTCTCGCGCCAGCGGTACCTGCCGGACGTCAGCGTGCCGGCCAACCCGCCGCCGCTGACCGAGTTCGTGCCCGACCCGTGGCCGCGCTGGACGTGGAAAATCGGCGCGGGCGAGCTGGTCTACGAACTCTTCGTCCCGCGCGATTCGCCCACCGTGGTCCTGCGCTGGCAATGGATCGGGCTCGCGCGCACGATGCGGCTGCGGGTGATCCCGTTTCTGTCCGGCCGCGACTTCCACGCCCTGCATCACCAGAACGGCGCGTTCAATTTCACCCCCACGGTCTCGCGCGACCGGCAGCGCTGGACCCCTTACCCGGGCGTGCCGGCGATCATCGCGCGTAGCAACGGCACCTACACCCAGGAGGCACGCTGGTACCAGAATTTCCTCTACGACGAGGAAAAGGCGCGCGGCATGGATTACGCGGAGGACCTTGCGGCCCCGGGGCGGTACGACTTCGATCTCGCCGCCGGCCCGGCCGTGCTGATCTTCTCCACGGCCGACCTGGACCGGAACGCGAGCGCGGGCGAACTCGCGCAGCGGTTCGCCGATACGGAGACGACCCGCCGCGGCGCCTTCGCCGCACCGCACCTGCGCTCCGCGGACGCCTATTTGGTGCAGCGGGGATCGGGGCGCACGATCATCGCCGGTTATCCGTGGTTTGGCGATTGGGGCCGCGACACGTTCATCTCGATGCGCGGCTTTTGCCTGGCCACCGGCCGGCTGGACGAGGCGCGCAGCATTCTCACGGCTTGGAGCGGCTACGTTTCGCAGGGCATGCTGCCGAACCGGTTTCCGGACGTCGGCGACGGGGCGGAATACAATTCGGTGGATGCGTCGCTTTGGTACTGCATCGCGGTGCATGAATACCTGCACGCGGCGGGCGACGACGGCGCGGCGGTGCGCGAGCAACTGCTCGGCGCGGTGGACGCCATTCTGGCCGGCTACACGCACGGCACGCGCTATGGGATCGCGGCGGACACGGACGGCCTCCTACGCTGCGGAGGCCCGGGCGTGGCGCTGACCTGGATGGACGCCAAGGTGGGCGACTGGGTGGTGACGCCGCGCATCGGCAAGCCGGTGGAAGTGCAGGCGCTTTGGCTCAATGCGCTGGCGCTTTCCGCGCGGCGCAACGCGCAGTGGCATTTCCAGTTCGTGCGCGGGCTGACCGCGTTTCACGACCGCTTTTGGAACGAGGCAAAGGGCTGCCTTTACGACGTGGTCGACGCCAATCACCAGCCCGGCGCGGTGGATGATCGCGTACGCCCCAACCAGCTTTTCGCTCTCGGCGGTCTGCCGCTTGTCCTCGTGCACGGCGAGC
Source organism: Betaproteobacteria bacterium (assembly GCA_903970275.1). GTDB lineage: Bacteria > Verrucomicrobiota > Verrucomicrobiia > Methylacidiphilales > UBA1321 > JABDGH01. The sequence goes on along the minus strand of CAJCIA010000073.1, from coordinate 1,005 downwards.
GGGCGGCGAGCCTCATGCGGACGGTGGAGGAAAAACTCTGGACGCCCATGGGCCCGCGTTCGCTCGCCCCGGGCGAGCCTGATTACGCGCCGAACTACGAGGGCGACCTGCGTACGCGGGACAGCGAGTACCACCAGGGCACCGTCTGGCCGTGGCTCGCCGGGCCGTTCATCGAGGCCTGGGTGCGGCTGCGCAACCGCACGCCCGAGGCCAAGGAAGAGGCGCGCCAAACCTACCTCGGCGCGTTGATGGATTACGATCAATTGGGCTTGCTACATTTGCCGGAGATCGCCGATGCCACCACGCCGTACACGCCGCGCGGCTGCCCATTCCAAGCCTGGTCGCTGGCCGAGCTGATACGTCTGGAGCACAAGGTGCTGGCGCCCGAGTTCCCGGCGGATTAACATCGGCTCTCGTGGCCCAGCCCCTGCGTATTATCGTCACCGCCGGGCCCAGCTATGCCCCGCTGGACGGCGTGCGGCGGTTGACCAACCAATCGACCGGCGAGCTCGGCACGCTGCTGGCCGAGCGCTTTGCCGCCAACGGCCACCGGGTGCTCTGCCTGCGCGGCGAAAGCGCCTCGTTCCCCTCGCCGCTCTGGGGGGTTGAGGTGGTGCCGTTCTCCACCAACGAGAGCCTGCAAACCAGCCTGGAGCGCGTGGTGGCGCGCGAGGATGTGCATTTCCTTTTCCACACCGCGGCGCTTTGCGACTTCACCGTCGCGGCGGTGACCGACGACGCCGGCCAGCCCCTCACCGCGGACAAGGCCCCAGCCGTGGCGGCTCCCTGCATGTGACGCTGGCGCCCGCGCCGAAGCTGATCGCCGGCCTGCGCAAGTTGTATCCGTCCACGATTATCGTGGGCTGGAAGTTTGAGATTTCCGGCCCGCGCGAAGCGGTCTTTGAAAAGGCGCGCGCGCAAATGGAGGAGTGCCTGACCGACGCGTGCGTACTCAACGGCCGCGGTTACGGCCCCGGCTACGGCGTGCTCTCGCGCGAGGGCGAG
>CAJCIA010000072.1 GCA_903970275.1 Betaproteobacteria bacterium | reverse complement strand
GGTCATAGACCGCCGCTACAGCAGACCGACGCGTCGAAAATCTTGCGCTTGCACCCGGCGGTCATAGACCGCCGCTACAGGAGAGGACCCCAGACCGAGACGGCATCCGCGGCGAATATCTTTTCCAGCGCCTCGCGGGCGTTGGCTTCCGTCAGCCGCAGCACTTCCGCGTCTGCAGCGGCGGGAGGCTGCTGATCCTTCGGAAGACCGTCCACCACGATGTAGAGCACCCTGCGTTTCGTCTCGCTCATAAACGGATCAGGTAATCGCTCTCGTGCACGAGCCGGGCGGCATGCTCGCGCGAGATGACTTCGTACTTCCAGGGCGAGCCGTCCAGCGCGGCGAGATCGGCGAACGACTCCTCAACGTAGATCGGCTCCGCGCGATCCGCGAGCATCGGCAGGTAATGGGTGAAGTTGTCCTCGTCGACCAGTTCGTCCGCATATTCCTGCAGCGAATAACCGGCCGGCCCGCGCAGCAGCAGCGTCACCTCCGTCTTGCGCCACGCGCCGATGCCCGCGGCGATGCGAATGCCCTCCGCCGGACGCGCGCTCGTGCGCGGATCGGAATCGATGAGGACGAGGGTGCGGGGAAGGCTCATGTCGTCTCAGAAAGAAACAAAGCGATCCGTACTTCCCACCACATCCGCCAGCACGGTCAGCCCGGACCACGCGGCCGCATCATCGGTGGCGATCTTGCGGTTGCCCGCACCGTAAGCGCAGCCGAACAGGCTTTGCCCTCGGGTTTTCAGCGCCTGAATTTCCGGTGAGGCCACGGCCTTGACGCCTTCATCGATGCAGTAAAGGTAGACGCGCACCCCGGCTTCCACGGCCGCGTTCATGAGGGCCACGGCGGGCCGGAAGTTCGGATGATCCGGCGGCGTGGTCAGGAGCACGCCCAGCTTCTTGCCGGCGAGCGAGGCCGGCGTCGTGGTGGTCATATCATCCGCCGCCCCGGGCTCACACCGACACGCGCGCCACCGAGGAATCGTCCGCCGCGCTTGTCCGGAGATCAAGGGATCCAACGGCCAGCGCCTCCTCCACGAGCATAACGGGAATGCCATCGCGCACCGGGTAGGCCACCGTGCCATCGCGACGCACCAAGGCGCCTTCGAAAATTGGCTCGGCTTCCTTGCCCGCTACCGTGCGCACCTCGCCATCGCGGACCGCCTGCAGGATTCGCTCCACTTCGGCCGGGCCGGCCAGGGCGAGTTCCTGATGCGTGGCGGGGCAAACAAGGAGGGCAAGTAATTGCGCATCAAGCATGCGGCACGGTAACGGTCGCATGACGTGATGGCAAGGGGCGCTGGTGGGGAATTTCGAGCGCGGTGAAAAAGGGAAGGTCGGTAGAAGGCGCGCCAGCTGATAGGTAATCTGCCCTCTGGGCATTGGGCACTGTAGTCGTGATCAACTTCCCGTGGGCCGTGGAAAGGCATTGGTCGCTCTGCTCCCTCCGCCGCCCGGCGGTCGGCGGTTACCGATTCCAAGGTGATTGCCTTGGGCACCGGAACGCGGGGGCAGGACGGGAGCAGTTTCTACAGACCAAGCATTGGCCTCATTCCTAGCGCAGTTGCTTAATTGGCTAAAATCGTGTCAACTAAGTCGTGGTTTACAAGTCACTCCTCCTCTTTGGCGCGCCGGGTTCCGGCAAGGGCACCCAGGGCAAAATCCTGGGCAAGATTCCGGGCTTTTATCATTGCGCCTGCGGCGATGTCTTTCGGTCCGTGGATGTGAATTCTGCTTTTGGCCAGGAGTTCCTGAAGTATTCCAGCAAGGGGCAGCTCGTGCCCGACGACATCACCATCGGTTTGTGGGCGAAGCAGATCGAATCCATGCAGAACCTCGGCCGCTTCAAGCCGGAATCCGATTACCTGGTGCTTGACGGCATTCCGCGCAACGTGGCCCAGGCCAAGATGCTCAAGAGCACGCTCGACGTGCGGCACGTCTTCCATCTCGATTGCCCGGACAAGGCCAAGGTTTACGAACGACTCAAGCGCCGCGCGTTGAAGGAAAATCGGCTCGACGACATCAACGACGAGGTGATCGAGCGGCGCCAGAAAGTCTACGAGCGGGAATCCGCCCCCGTGCTCGATTATTACGGCGAAAAGCTGATCACCCACGTGAACAGCGACCAGCCGCCCTTCCGCGTCCTACGCGACATTTTGAATGACGTGACGGCCTGGACAGATCACGACTAGGGCGCTTGCGTCGCTGCCAAAGTTCGTCCAATGTTAGGGAGTCGCGGCCAAGTTGGGCCGCGATTTCTATTTTGAAGACTTCCTCCTCCTTGCGGGCCACTTTCCTGGGCACCGCCGCCGGTGACACCAGCCGCACGCGCGAGCATTCCGGCCTGCTGCTCGAAGCACCAGACGCCTCGCTCCTACTGGATTGCGGCGGCAACGTTGCACGTCATTTTCATGCCGGTGAATACCCGGCGGATGTCCCGACCGCGATCTGGCTCAGCCACATGCACAGCGATCATGTTGGCCAGTTTTCCATGCTCATCCAGTCGCTTTGGCTCCGGCAGCGGCGCGCGCCGCTCCATGTCTTTGGGCCGGCCGAGGTGTTGCGCGTGATGGAAGACTGGCTCGTGCGCTGCATCCTTTTCCCCGGTCTCATTGGCTTCCCCATTGAGTGGCGCCCCGTGCAGCCTGGCGTGCCGGTGACGCAAGGTCCCTTTACGCTCACCGCCTTTGCCACCGATCATCTCGTTAACCTGGCGCAGCAGTTTCAAAAGGCGCATCCAACGACCTGCTTTGAGTGCTACGGGGCTGCCATCGACGTGGCGGAGCGCCGTTACGTTTACTCCGCCGACCTCGCCCATCCGCGCGAGCTGGCGCCGGCGCTGACCGGTCGCCCGGTGACCGGGCTCTTTTGCGAGCTGGCTCACTATCCGGAGGACGAGCTTTTTCGCGAGCTGGCACCTTACGACATCGAATCAATCTATATCACCCATTACCCCGACGCGTTTGCCGGCCAGGAAAAGAGGCTGAAACATGCTGCGCAGGAGCAGGGGTTCAAGGGCGCTGTCCATTTGCTGCAGGACAAGGTTGCGGAAGAGATTTGAATGGGTGTAATCTCAAGGGACCGCAACCATCCACGACAATGGCCAACGATCTCTCCAAACCGACGCTCCCGGCCTTCAGCTGGATTGGCCACCTCAAAGATGACGATCGCGAACTGCTGAGTTCCTACGGGGAGTTTTTTCCGGGGCACCCCGGCATCACGATCATCGAGGAAGGCGAGCAGCAGACCGAAGTTTTCGTCGTCATCAGTGGCAAGCTGCAGGTACACGCCATGCAGGCCGACGGGGTGGCCCGGCTTCTGGCCGAAGTGGGTCCCGGCGAGACTCTGGGCGAGATCAGTCTTTTCACGCCCGGCCCCGCCACGGCCACCGTCATTGCCACTGAATTCAGCCAGCTCTGGCGCATTGCGGACGCGGACTTGATCCAATTCATGACGGATAATCCCGGTGCGGGCAACGTCCTCCTCCGCACCCTGGCGACCATCCTGGCCCAGCGCCTGCGTCAGGTGGATCCGCAGTTCTACGGCCTCGGCGCCTACGGCGTGGTGGAGACGGCCGACCTGCCGCCCGCCCCCGAGGAGTTCGAATCGCCAGAGACAACGGATGCCGCTGACCTGGCGGACTCGGCCGCCGCCGCACCCGGCGCGGTCACATCCTCGCCCAGCGCACCCGCGGTGGCCGACAAGCAGCCCATGAAGAAGACGGCCGTTCTGGACAGCGACAACGAGGACGACGATCTGCCCGCCCCCGGCCTGGCCCCGACGCGCAAGCGCGTGCGAACCGGCACCGTCCCCCTGCCCGATCCCGACGAGCTCGAGCCGCTCTAGCCGCTTGCTGGAGCGGCGGTTTAGGACCGTCGCATTTATCGGCGCAACAGCGGAGGCGTTTATCGATTCACCAACACGTCGCGCGTGCCGCTGTGCAGAAGCACACGCACGGGTGCGAGATGCCGCTGCCAGTAACTCAGCCGGTCGTCCTCCACGATCAGGTAGACGGGGCCCTCGCCCCACGCCTGATCCAGCGCGCTTTCGTCCCAATAATAATCGCGGCCTAACCCCAGCCGATTTTGCGCGTACTGGTTATCGAATGGCGCGTTGACCCAATGCACGCGCGCATTCAAGTAGTAAAGCAGGCTCGACGCGGTGTTCGGCGCGTCCTCGCACGCGACCCGGGCGCCGGGCTGCACAGCGAGCTCGCGATTGATTGCGCCCGCGCTTCCCGCGAGCGAAAAATAGGGACTCATGACCGAGAACCCGCGCGCGGCGAGAATCATCGGCACAGCCATCATGGCGGCAAGGATCAGCAGGGCGGCCAGATCGCGCCGGGCCCGGGCCAACGCGGCAGCGAGCAGTCCGCCCGCCAGCAGCGCCGCGCCGAAGACAAAGAAGAGCGGCAGCAGTTTCTTCCACAACGCGGGTGAGATGCCGGAAAGCGCGTCCATGAACGTGTCGCGCTGCGCGATGGGCGCGGCCAGTGCGTGGCCACCGATGGCCGTGCGCGCGAGATAACTGCCGAAGGCCAGCGCGGCGAGTCCCGTGAGCGCCACGAGCAAGCCGGGCGCGATGAGGAACCGGCGGGGCACGCGCAGCCCGGTCACCTGGCGGAGCGTCCAGGGATAGACGAGAAACGCGGCCACGACGCCCCAGCAGCTCATGCTGTAGTAATCCTGCCGCGTGGAAAACGCGACGGAGGTGAGCACCAGAATCAGCCAGCACGCAAGGAGCCGCAGGCAATCAATTTGCGCATCCGTCCACGCGGTCGGCTCCGCCACGCCGGCCTCGGCCGCGGCGCCCACGCCCAGCCGCTGCCGCGCCTGCGCGATGCGTGCTTCCGGTGAGGACGGCGCCGCCCGGCGCGCGGCCCAGATCGCCGCCGGCAGCAGCAGCGTCCACGGCATCCAGAAGAGCAGGTGCTGCGCGTAAAACTGCACGAGCGGCAGCTGCTTCACGTCGGCGGGCCAACGGCGGTCCAGCGCTGCGCCCAACTGCTCATTGACGAAATGGGCGCCGAGAAAACCGGGAAAATTCGCCGTCATGTACGCGTACCACGGGAGGGTGATGACGGCGAAAAGCACGAGGCCGCGAAACGTCAGCAGCGGTCTCAACCACGGCCGCCACGAGGGGAAAAACAGCGCCAGCAGCAGGACGACACCCAGCGGCCAGAGCGCGCCATGCAAGCCCTTGCTCATCGCGCCCAGAGCGAGGAACACCCAGCAGAGCAGGTACCAGCTGTGCGTGGTCTGCGGGTCCGTCCGCGCCTCCACCAGGCACCAGAGGCTGAGCGAGATGAAGCAGGCGAGGAACGGCTCCGGCTGGACGAGGTGCGTAAGGATCCAGACGCCGAGCATGGAGGCGAGCGCCGCAGCGGAAGCCAGGCCGAAGCGCTCCCCACCGATGCGGCGCATGATCAGATAGGTCGCGACGATCCAGCCGGCGGTGGCCAGCGCGTTGGGCAGGCGCAGGGCAAACTCGTTTTCGCCCAGCACGCTGGTGGAGACGAGCATGGTCCAGTAAACCAGCGGCGGCTTTTGCACGCGGGGGAAGCCGTTGCTCAACGGCACCAACCAGTGGTGCCGCGCGTGCATCTCGCGCACCGCGTCGGCGTATAGCCCCTCGTTGTCGTCGAAGATGACCGGCGTGAATGACACGCCGACGTAAAGCAGCGTGATCAGCGCAAGCACCGCCCATGACGCCCGCGAACCCACGCGGCCCGGCGCAGCGGAAGACGCGGTGTTGCCGGCGAAACGGGAGCTGAGCTCCAGCCGATCCGGCTCCAGGTCAGGCGACCGCATGCCCTACTTCGCCGGCTCGACCGTGCCCGCTTCGGGCAGGCACTCGTCGATCCAGCCGAGCAGCTCGACGATGTTCTCGGTCGACTCGTCGCCCATGGTGGAGATGCGGAAGCTGGTGCCCTTGATCTTGCCGTAGCCGCCGTCGATCACGCACGAATGCTTCTTCTTGAGCAGGCTGTTGAGCTTCGGCAGGTCGACGTTCTTCGTGTTCTTGCAGCAGGTGAGCGTGATGGACTCATAGCCCTTCTGCGGGAAAAGCTCGAAGCCGCGCTTCTCCGCCCACTGCCGCGTGATGCGCGCGTTCTCGAGGTGCCGCGCGTAACGCGCCTCCAGCCCCTCCGCGAAGATGTCCTCCAGCTTGCTTTGCAGCGCGTAGAAGTGCGAGATGCTCGGCGTCGTCGGCGTCATGTCGTTTTCCTTGTTCTTGCGGAACTCGAGGAAATCGAAGTAGTAGCCGCGGTCCTTGATCGTCGCGGCCTTCGCGTAGGCTTTTTCCGAGACGGTGAAGACGGCCGCGCCCGCGGGCAGCGCGAGCGCCTTCTGCGTGCCGGCCAGCATCACGTCGAGGCCCAGCTCATCGAACGGAATCTTCATCGCGGAAAAGGACGAAACGCAATCGACGATCAGCAGCACGTCGGGGAATTTCTGTACCACCGCGGCGATTTCCTTGAGCGGATTGAGCGTGCCGGTGCTGGTCTCGTTGTGGATGAGCGTGACCGCGTCGTAGCCGCCCTCGCTCAGCTTGGCCTCGATCATCTCCGCCGTGATGGCGGTGCCCCAATCGACCTGCAGCGGCTCGGCCGTCTTGCCGTTCTTCTTGGCCACGTCGAACCACTTGTCGGAAAACGCGCCGCTCATGCAGGTGAGCACCTTCTTCGAGACGAGGTTGCGCAGCGCGCCCTCCATCACGCCCCAGGCCGAGCTGGTGCTGACGAAGACCGGCTGCTGCGTGTAGATAACCTGCTGCAGCTTCGGGTGGATGTCGGCGTAGAGGGCCTGAAAATCCTTCGAGCGATGCCCGATCATTGGCCGGCTGAACGCGCGCATGGTTTTCTCCGACACCTCGATCGGACCCGGGCTGAAGAGCTTGATGTGGGGCATGGGGGAAGTGTGGCGGAGAAGTTGGAAGTGAGAAGTGAGAAGTTGGCTGCAGAAGGTAGCCGGCGCTGTCTCCAGCGCCGGAGCCGCAGCAGCGGCGGAATGCCTTAGGTTTTTAAATTAGGCGCCAGGCACAAAACCCCACGGCCAATCTTCAGGTTTTTTCACCAAGCCTGCCCGCACCGGATTATCCAGGATATACCGTATCTTCTCGTCGGCGCTTTCGTCGCTGCGTAACCGATGATCGAAGAAATTTTCCTGCCACAGAATGCCGTGTTTCCGTCCGAGCCACTGCTTCCACGCGCCAACCGTCTTTGCCAAAGCGACGTCTCGCGACAGACTGACAATCATGTGGAGATGGTCCGGCATGAGCAGAATGATCTCGCAGAACCAACGGCGGTCTTTCTGGTACTTGTCGGTAGCTTCGAAGATAGCGGTGCTGATGGACGGATGACAAAGCTGGTTAGTGCCGCGTTTGGCCGTGTTGAGGGTGACAAAGAACGTGGCATCCGCGTCCACCCAAGGCGGCAGGACGTGATCGAATCGGGCACGCACGACGTTAGTGATACCTTTAGCAGGTGGTTTTGGGCTAGCTGATAAAGGCATTCCGCGCGCTGCTGCGCGCTCCGGCGCTAGGGACAGCGCCGGCTACCTTCGGAGCTCGCGCAACAGACGTAACTTCTCCTTCTAACTTCTTCCTTCTGCCTTCATACTTCCTCCCCATGCAGCCCCTGAAAATCTATCTCGACGGGCAGTTCGTCGATGAGCCTGACGCCAAAGTTTCCGTGTTCGATCACGGCCTGCTTTATGGCGATGGGGTCTTTGAGGGCATCCGGTTTTACAATGGGCGCGTCTTCCTGCTGGAGGAGCACCTGGATCGGCTTTATGACTCGGCCAAGGCGATCCTGCTAACGATCCCGATGGAGCGCGATGAACTGCGCGCGGCCACGCTCAAGACCTGCCGCGAGAACGGCCTGCGCGACGGCTACATCCGCCTGGTGGTGACGCGCGGCAAGGGCGACCTCGGCCTCAACCCGAACAAGTGCAGCAAGCCGACCGTGTTCATCATTGCGGCGACGATCGAGCTCTACCCGGAGAAGTATTACACCGAGGGCTTGCGCGTGAACACGGTGCCGACGCAGCGCGTCTCGCCCGCGGCGCTCAGCCCGGCGATCAAGTCGCTCAATTACCTGAACAACATCCTGGCCAAGATCGAGGGCAACCTCTACGGCGCGCAGGAGTCGATCATGCTCAACGCGCAGGGCTTCGTGGCGGAGTGCACGGCGGACAATCTTTTCCTGGTGAAGAAGAACAAGGTGCTGACGCCGCACGTCTCCGACGGCGCGCTGGGCGGCATTACGCGCCGGCTTATGTTTGAGCTCGCGCGCGAGGCGGGGCGGGAGATCCTCGAGGCGAACGTGACGCGCTACGATCTCTTCGTGGCGGACGAGCTTTTCTGCACCGGCACGGGCGCGGAGGTGGTGCCGATCACGGATGTGGACGGGCGCAAGATCGGCAAGGGCACGGTCGGGCCGGTGACGCAGGAATTCATTAAGAATTTTCGCACCCGCACGCAGAGTGGCGGGACGCCGATTTACTGAGACTGAGTTTTTGACGGAATTAACGGGATTACGAAATGGGGGGAGGAAATTTTGGGTTCCCCGAATTTGGTAATTCCGTTAATTCCGTCCACACACCCCGGTTTCCCTTTTCCACGAAATCGATTATATTCCTTCCCGCGCCGTTCCATCCGCGCGACTTACCACCATGATCTGCGAAGTCTGCCAACAGGAAAACGCCACCGTCCATCTTACCCAAATCATCAGCGGCAAGATGCAGAAGATCGACCTTTGCGAGAAGTGCGCGAAGGAAAAGGGCGTGGCCGATCCCGCCGGCTTCTCGCTTGCCGACATGCTGCTGGGCCTCGGCGCGGCGGATGAGATCAAGGGGGGCGGCAGTTCGGAAGAATTGGTCTGCCCGCAATGCGGCTTCACCCAGCCCGACTTCAAGAAGACGGGCCGGCTGGGCTGCCCGCAGTGCTACGTCACGTTTTCCGAAGGCCTCGGCGTGATCCTGAAGGACATGCACAAGGGCACGCAGCACAAGGGCAAGATCCCGCTGCGCGCCGCCCGCGCCCAGGAATTCCAAAGCCGGCTCAAGAGCCTGCATTCCGAGTTGCAGACCGCGGTGCAGTCGGAAAACTATGAGCAGGCTGCATCGCTGCGCGACCAGATCCACACGCTGGAAACCCAGCTGAAGAACTGACGTCTGACTAGACCGCGGCCTTGGAGCCCGCGCCGATCTTGGATTCATCCGGCCGGGCGAGCGGCGTCGTGCGCGCGGTCAGGTTGGACGTGGTAGTCAGCGGAATCGATCCGTTGGGCGAGGCCGCGCCGTTCTTCTGGCGGGTGACCTGGATGGTGGCCAGACGCTTGCGCAGCGTGTCCAGGGTGAACGGCTTTTCCAGCACGCCCAGCTTCAGCTCGGCGAATTCGGACATGAAATCCTCAAAGTGGCTCGGCGGCAGGCCGCTCATCAGCAGCAACTGCGTGGCCTGCATACGCGGCATGCCGGTCACGGTCGTGCTATAGCGGCTGATGAACTGGGTCCCGTTCATGCCGGGCATGTTGTAATCGACGATCACTACTTCCGGCGCGGGATCGGCGGCCAGCAGCGTCTGCAGCGCGACCTCCGGGTGGCGGAAGGAATGGGTACGATGGCCGAGGTGCTCGAGCAGGCTGCACAGGCCGTCGCGCACGAGGTCGTCGTCATCGATCACGTAAATCGTGTAGTGCGGCTCCTCGCTCAGCCGTTGCGACTGCATGATGACCCGCTGGGAATTGCGGAAGATGCGGTGCGTGCTGCGCCGGGTAATCTCCATTTCCTTGACCTTGGCCGGCTTCAGCGGCACTTCGCCCCGCGGCCAGACGAGCGAGACGGAGGTGCCCATGCCCAGCGTGGAGCGGATTTCCACCGTGCCGGCATGCTGGCCGACGATGCCGCGCACCATGGCGAGGCCGAGGCCGGTGCCCTGCTTCTTGGTGGAATAAAAGGGCTCGAAGATGTGCGCAAGATCCTGTTCGGAAATGCCTGCGCCGTGATCGCGCACGGTAACCGTGGCCGTGGTGTCGTTGCCTTCCCACAGGATGTGGATCGTGCCGCCATCCGGCATGGCCTCGCGCGCGTTCTTGATCAGGTTGAGCAGGCAGTGGCTCAGGCTGGAGTAGGAGCCGATCACCATGATGGGCTCGGCCTTTTCCTGAAAGTCCTTGCCCAGCGCGATGCGGTAGCTGCCTGACGCCATGCCGGCGATGCGCGCCACATCGTGGATCAGGTCGATGAGGTTGAACGGCGTGAGCGTGAGCGGCTGCTTCTTCGCGTAGCCGAGCAGGCTGCGGGTGAGCGACGCGCCGTTGGAACAGGCGCGGATGATGTTGACGATCGAGTCGCGGGCCTGGGGCGACAGGCTGGGCTGCGCCAGCATTGCCTCCGCGTTGGACTGGATGCCCATGATCAGGTTGTTGAAATCGTGCGCCACGCCACTGGCCAGCTCGCCGATCGTCTCCAGCTTCTTGCGATTGACCGCGCCCTGCGAATTATCGAGCAGGCCGACGGAATCCTGGAAACAGAAGAGGTACCAGTGTTCCTCCTCCGCCGTCGCGCTGGCGGGGACGCCTTCGTAGAAGACCTTTGAAAAATAGGTGCGCTCGGGATGCTTCAGCTCCGGCATCGATTCCACCGGCGTGCCGGTGAAGGCCTGCAGCGCCTGCGCGAGGTATTCGGCCAGCGGCTTGGGAATTTGCGTCCAGCTGAGCGGCTGCTCGTGCGGTCCGGTGGGGTCGAGATTGAAGAGTTCGGCCGCCTCCCGATTCCAGTCCCAAACCTCATAGCCGCGGCTGCCCGAGAAGCGGACAACCAGCTCCAGACGCCCGCCGGCGCGGCTCAATAAATCCTGTACGGCTCGCGACAAGGGGTTATTGAACACGGTTTTACAATATGGGACCTGCCCAGCGAAAAAGCCAGTACATTGCAGCGAATCCCAAGAGGGCGCATACGGTTATATCGGTACGGGCCGTGATACATTGACCGGGGCCAGGCCGATTTTTGCGTCACCAGCTTTTTTAAAAATAGCATTGGATTTTTGGCGGGACCTCCCTATTCCTTACGGTTCCCATGGCACAGAAATCGAAACCGGGCGCGAAGCCTGCGAAGCAAGCCGCGCCCAAGGCCGCCGTCAAGGCCAAGGCGCCCGCCGGCAAATCTTCTTCCGCAAAGGCTCCGAAGGCGGAACTCAATGGCAGCGACGACGGCACGGACAAGCCGGCGCTGAATCTGCGCGCGCCGCGCGACGCCAAGAGCCTGGTGTTTTACGATCGTTCCAAGCAGCGCCTGCTGGAGCTGCGCGACCATTTCCTCGACCAGATGCAGAGCGTGGCGCAGAACAGCCTGCGCTCCCGTTCCGAGAACAACGAGGCCTCGGCCGTCGGGCAGCACCAGGCTGACGCGGGCAGCGACGCCTACGAAAAGGATTTTGCGCTCAGCCTTCTCTCGCAGGAGCAGGACGCGCTGTACGAGATTGAGGAGGCGCTCAAGCGCCTGGAGCTCGGCACCTACGGCGTCTGCGAGATGTCCGGCAAGCCGATCCCGCACGCGCGGCTGGAGGCGATCCCGTTCGCCCGCTTTACCGTCGAGTGCCAGCAGCAGCTCGAGAAGGAAAACCGCGGCCGCCGCCGCTGGGATACCGCCCCGCAATTCATGGATTCTGCCGAAGCCTTCGCCGATGAGGAAGAAGAGCCGGCCGACGACGACGACAAGAAGAAGGAAAAAGACTAGACCGCAAAGGACCCGATTATGCCTCCCGCCGCCAAACCCACCCGGCCCCGCCGCCGCACGCTGCGCTCGCTGGCCAAGCGCCGCATCGACATCAACGTCGAGGCGATTGACTTCAAGAACACCGAGCTGCTCAAGAAATTCCTCACGGAAAAGGGCCGCATCCT